>JAZBPA010000366.1:0-4011 GCA_036351435.1 Candidatus Competibacteraceae bacterium | reverse complement strand
ACTCATCGAAGGACTGTTGGATATTTCCAAGATCGAAGCCGGGCATTTAACCATACATCGCGACACGATCAATCTCGGTGAATTCTTGGAACAGTTGGTCGACATGTTTCGCTTGCAAGCCAATGCCAAAGGACTGACGTTTTTGTTCGAACCGCAGGGAACGTTACCTGAATATGTCCACGGCGATGAAAAGCGGTTGCGGCAAGTGCTGATTAATTTATTGTCTAATGCGATCAAGTATACCGATCATGGATCAGTTACCCTGTCGGTTAGCTATCGCACCATGATTGCGCAATTTTCGGTGCACGACAGTGGGGTCGGTATTGACCGGCGTGATCTGGAACGTATTTTCATTCCTTTCGAACGGGTTGCTGCGCCAAAGTGTGATGCCCGGCCCGGAACCGGCCTTGGCCTGACCATTACCAAGTTGCTGACCGAAGTCATGGGCGGAGAGATCGCCGTCAACAGCACCCCCGGAGTCGGTAGTCAGTTCACCATCCGTTTGCTGTTATCGCAGACTACCACACCACAGCGAGTTGAAAAAACCTTGCCGATACGCGGCTTCACCGATCGGCGTCGACGCATCATCGTGGTCGATGATGACCCTTCGCATCGCCACCTGATGCGCGATTTGTTGACACCGGTCGGGTTCGACGTCTATCCGGTGCCGGGCGGGTCCGAGTGTCTGCTGCTGTATGAGACGGTCAAACCGGATGCCTTTCTGCTTGATATTTCCATGCCGTCCATCAGCGGCTGGGAGTTGGCCAAACGCTTGCGTGAGTCGGGTTCCAATGCGGCGATCATCATGATTTCAGCCAACGTCGACGAGCAACGGCACAAGGTGCCAAATCAGGCGGAACCGGTTTATCACGATGCTTACCTAGTCAAACCGCTGCGCTTGCAGGAGTTGCTGGTGCGGCTACAGGAGTTGTTGAAGCTCCAGAGCGTGACTGACACGGCAGGCATTAAGCTACCGGAGCGTGACGCAAATCCATTCGCTGACGATAGTGTGCCCGATCAGAGCGAGCTATCTGTATTGCATCAGCTCAGTCGGGTTGGCTATGTAAGAGGTATTCAAACCAAGCTTGATGACATCGAACAACGTGATCCCCGCACCGGCCCGTTCGTGATGCACTTGCGCAAGTTAGTCAAAGAATATGATCTTAAACGGTGTGAGTACCTGCTGGAAACCCTTATCCATGCTCACAGCTAATTCTTCTGATCGAAGTATCGTACTGCTGGTTGATGACGCGCCCGATTCTCTCGGCATGTTGACCGACGCCCTTGAGGAAGCGGACTACACGGTGCTGGTCGCGATAGACGGCGAGCGAGCGCTGGAACTGGTCGAGCGGGTGAAACCCGACGTGGTACTGCTGGATGCGATCATGCCTGGATTAGATGGTTTCGAAACCAGTGTGCGGCTCAAACAAAACCCGGCAATGGCCGATGTACCGATCATCTTCATGACCGGGCTCAGCGATACTGAACATATCGTAAAGGGGCTTGAGGCTGGCGGAATAGATTACATCACTAAACCGGTCAACCCGCAGGAACTGCTTGCTCGCCTTGAAGTACATCTGACCAATGCTCGCTTACACCACCGGGCAAAAGCTGCGCTTGACGTGGCCGGTCGTTTATTACTGTCGGTGGACAATACCGGAACGATCTGCTGGTCGATGCCCCAAGCCGATCACTTACTCGGTTTTGATTCACCCACGGCAGAGTCGAGTAATTCCGGGACAAAGCCGCAAGCCCAGCTCCCCTCTAGTGCAATCGTTTGGCTCAGCGACTTAGTCAACTCGGATGTGTTAGACGACAACCAACACCAAACTTTTCAAGCCGACACGCGTTCCATACAACTCACCTATCTCGGCAGAATCAGTGAGAACGAACATCTGCTCCGAATCAGCGAAGCGACAAAACCCCCGCTGGAAGAGGTTTTAAGACAGAGCTTTGCCCTGACGGAGCGGGAAGCCGAGGTGCTGGCATTGGTGGCCGATGGCAAACCCAACAAAAAAATCGCCAGCATTCTACAAATGAGTCCCCGTACAGTAAATACTCACCTAGATCGGGTTTTTACCAAACTAGGTGTGGACAACCGTACCGCTGCTGCTGTTGTAGTTATGCAGAAAATGATCGCGGCGACAGGGAACGACGAATGAAGGGTGTATAACCTGGGAATTAGGACTTTGCAAAGTCTCTTCTGCGTAAGTCTTATCTATGTCCGTGAGGCGATCTTGGAGCATCTCGACGAGATAGAAGATAAGCACCTAGCTATTGAACGCTTGGAGAACCCCGGCAGGCGCTGGACATTGTACGAACTGGAGCGGGATCTTGGCCTGGACCGTTGAGTTTGATATGCCGCTGCCAAAGAATTACGCAAACTTGACCGCCAGGTTCAACAAGAGATCCTGCATTGGGGTCAGGTCTTGTATTTCTCATGACGACCAACCAAGTACAGTCGATGTTGTAGGGATACACAACTGTCGTGATTCGAAGACAGACTAAATCATTGCCATTCAGTGTCCTGCGTAAATTCCCCAAGCCATTGTCGCTGACAGGCGACAAATTCACCTGCGCAACGCATATGCTAAGCACTGCGTTCTATTCGTAACCTATTGAATAAACCGGTAGTTTCGGCCTAGTGCCCTATGTCACCGGGCTGCAACAACCGGTAGCCCTGGTCAATGCCGGCGATCAGCGCTTGTTCGTGGCCGAACAAGGCGGGCGCATTCGGGTGATTGATCCCGACGGCCAGCTGCTGCCCCAACCCTTCCTCGATATCAGCGACCAAGTCGTTGTCGGCTCTGAAGAGGGTCTGCTAAGTCTGGCTTTTCATCCCGACTTTGCCAGCAACGGCTATGTCTTCGTCTATTACATTGTGGCTGGCGTCGACGGCAATCGCTCGCGTATCGCTCGTTACACCGTGGATGCCGGCGATCCGAACCGCGCCGATCCGGCCAGCGAAACGGTAATACTGGAATTTGCCCAGCCCGATGTCGGTCACAAAGGCGGTACCTTGGCTTTCGGCCCCGACGGCCTGCTATACAGCTCGTTTGGTGACGGCCATACCGTGCCTTTTCCCGAGGAAGGCGGAGAGGGCGATCCACTCGACAGTGCCCAGAATGATAGTCAATTGCTGGGCAAGTTGGTCCGCTTGGACGTGGATATCGCTCCCGGCAGTGGTGCTGGTGACTGCGACCTGTCCGGCAACAACCATTATCGCATTCCCGCAGACAACGCCTATAACGATGGCCCCGGCGGCGGTTGTGACGAAATTTACGCCAGCGGCCTGCGCAACCCCTGGCGGTTCAGCTTCGATACCGTGACCGGCGATCTCTGGCTCGGCGATGTCGGCTATGCCGAACGCGAGGAGATCAACTTCGTGCCTGCCGATACGCCGGGCGGTTTGAACTTCGGCTGGCGCTGTTATGAGGGCAGTCAGGCCTACAATCTGGACAGCTGCCCGGCTTCTGATACGTTCACTTTCCCGGTTCACGACTACGGTCACGATGCCGGCAAGTGTTCCGTGACCGGCGGCTATGTCTATCGAGGCAGCCGTTATCCCGATTTGGTCGGACATTATTTGTTCAGCGACTGGTGCCATACCGCCGTTTCTGCACTCCAGGGCGCGCCCGATGCAGTCGAGGCGGTGGAGATTGTGCCGCCTGGTGCCGTGACCTACCCCACCGCCTTCGGTGAGGATGTCGACGGCGAGTTGTACGTAGTCAGCCTGATTCCGGGCACGATTTTCCGGGTAGTTACGGCTGACGAAGCCGACGATACCGATAATCAACCCACCACCGGGGAAGAACTGTACTTGGCTAAGGGATGCGCCGGCTGTCATGGCAGCGACGGCAGCGGGATCATCGGGCCGCCCCTGACCGGTCCTTACGCGGATCGGACAGCTTTGGTGGAACGGATCGATACCACGATGCCTTTTCTCAACGCCGTTGCTTGTACCGACGATTGCCTCGAACTGATCGCCGATTACATCCTGGCGACTTTTGT
>JAZBPA010000365.1:0-5157 GCA_036351435.1 Candidatus Competibacteraceae bacterium | reverse complement strand
TTGAGCGTCAGATGCCCGGCCTTACGGTCGGGCCGGTCGGTGAACCAGACAACCCCCGGCACGCCCTGCAGCGTAAGTTTGTTGTCCGCGTAGCTTCCGCTGTTAGCGCTCATTGACAGCAGAAGTTCCGGCCGTTTCTTAGTGTTAGCATCGGCGGGCGCTTCGGCGACTACGAGGGTCGCAGAAAGAACTAGAGCAAGGGCAAATAAGAAGTGCAGAGTTTTCATAAAGGCAGGTCAATTCGTTGTGTTACGCTAACCAAAAAATGAATAGATACGCAAGAGAAATGTCATGGTCAGTCAATTATTTCTGACAACATGTTTCTTGTTTCAAGAGTAATTGATGACTCCGATGGACTCCGTGAAAAAGCTTGCGTAGTCAGGGGATTCGGTCATTATCCGTATGAGCCGTTGGGCTGAATATAACCCCCCGAAGCCTACGAATCAATACCGTTAGAAAAGCAATTTAGAATCAAGAAGTTCCCACACGAAGAGCTCAAATAACATGGAGTTAGTGAAGCATTTTCTAGCAAGAGTAGCATGCGGTGACACAGGAACCGCTTCGTTCGCGGTGGTGCATTGGATGATGCGCCACCGGGCTTTGGATCCCTTGAAAACACAAAAAGCGGACCCGTTACCAGGTCCGCCTTGGTTGAATCGATAGGTAGTTGTATCCAGTTTGATCCCTGTTAGGCACCATCACCGATCGCAAAATCCCGCAGATGTATAAACCCATCACCGAAGTAAGGGGAGAACATCACGTTAGGCAGGCTGCCGTACCCATAGCTGTTGACGCCGTTCAGATAGTTACCGCTGGTCCCTTGGCGCTGCGTTTCGAGAATCCAGGGACCGCCGCTGGAGCCGCCGGTCATATTGCAGCCGATACCGAGGGTCATCGGTTGCATGACCGTGTCGTCACGACCGTGGCTCGCCTGACAGGTGTTCAGAGTTTCGCCGTTGAACGGCTCTGCGGCGGGATAACCGAATGAGTTCCAATGTTGAGTACGCGATACGTTGACCAGATAGCCCAGCGAACCGACCACTTCATGCAGGCGTGTGCCATCATTCTGATCACACACTTTAATAGCGCCCAAGTCATGGGCTATATCACCAAAGTTGTACCAATTATAAGTGGTATACAGTCCACAGGCTTGCCACATGCCGAAGGGTGCAGCACCGTAACGATAGGCCGGGACGAAGCGCACGTTGGCTGACCAAGTAAACCCGTCGCCGCGATGCACACAATGACCTGCTGTCACGACTAGCCGCTGATTGTCGCTCACCAGAGCGGAAGCCGAACACACATAATCCGCGCCACCTTGAGTGAAAAAAACCTTACCGATGGTTTGCAATGGGTATTGCTCATAACTATCCAATACCTCGTGGCCGGTGAAAGGATGCGGGCGGTCTTGGAATTGCGTCAGAACTGCTTCTAATGGTGCGGAATCGTTGGTTTCAGGGAGTTCGTTGCTGAAGCTGTCATCAGCCTGCGGAATATACAGCTGTTTGCCGCCGAGTGAGGATTTCTGCAACAACGGCTTGGTGCCTTCTACCGCTTCCGGCTCGCCTATGGGTTGCTCAGGTTCTAGGTCGTTGTGTTGAAACGGTTGATTCTCAATCACGATGTTCAGCGGGGTAGCGTTGCGCATCCGCTCGGCAGTCCAATAGCCATCACCGGCATTGGCTGCACGGTGAGTAGGTGAGATTTCGATGCCTACGGATTGGTTGTCGGTATGAACGGCTTGTGCCCGACTAGGCCCTGCGGCGGCTATAGAAACCGCCATCATCCCCGCGATTAGCCCGTTTTTATAATGGGAGTTCATAATTGCATAACCTCTTGCTTTAAATGGATTGAAAATGTTGTTAACCCAACTAAAGCACCCTCTATGCCAATATAATATATAATTGTTTTTATTGACAAATTTAGAGATTCTCGAGCCATGCAAAAGAAAACGGCGGTTCATTTGAAACCGCCGTATCGGGTCAGAATGATCGGCTAAGCCGATTAACTCTGCTACATGGTTTGTTTGCAATGGTTACCAACCAAATGCATTCCTCAATAGGTTTTTTTAATAGGCCTGATGGGATACAACTCGGTGTTGACCTCGCCGATCAAATTGAGGAATAAACGGCAATGGGGCGTAGACTCACGCACAGTAACACCGTGCAGAGAATCCAGCGTGTTAAGAAACAGGACCAAGGTATTCTTCGCATACCGGACGGTTTTGACGATTTCAGTGTGGCGGTCCCTAACGTATACCCCTTCAAAACAAGCCAGCTTATCCGCGCGCTCAACGATATTCGGCTTAAAACGGCTAATGGTCAGATCCCCACCTTGAGTTAGATCGTCGTCCTGCCTCATATAAAACAGCCCGGAGAACAGCTTATTACCGAGATCAACGTGGGTAGGACGCACCGAGGTGCGTCGCCTGACAGGCGTGTTGCCGCTGATTTGCGCGTCTAACAGAACAGTTTTTTCGGGGAACTTATTAATATAACGAATGCCCGGTTCCGCGTTCAGTAGTTGTTCGAGTGAAGGGAATAATTCGGGATAGTGTTTGACGATGTCCTCGCCAAACATCTTGATGACATCGTGAAAAAAGCCAGCCGAGCAATGATAACGGACGAAATCGCGCCACAGCGACGGAATTTGGGGGTCATTGAGGGACTCATGAGCCGAATAATTCCAACGTTTGTTGTTTTTCTTTTTATTGACGCCGAGCATCTCCAATGGTGGGTAACTGTCAATCAGTTCGTTGCAGAGTGGCTCCGGTAGGGCGTTTTGCAAGATAACATGGGGAAAAGGCTCAGTATGTACGTCAGCTCGCGTTGCGTGCTGTAAAACCGATAAATTGTCATGCATGCACATGGTCTTACGACGATACGGTTAGGCTCTGGATAGGGATGTTCTCAGCAAATGATATGTCAGATTTTAGTCGCATTTCGCCAATTCAGGAACCGTGCAACTCCTTAACTTTTCGACGCTACGGAGAAAAGAGTCTACTGCAATAGCGTTGAACAGCCTTGGCATGGATACGCTCAGGCAGATTGCGCTATGACCTTGCCAAGCGTTAGTATGCCGAGTCAACCAAATCACGCTGTGTGCAGTTCGGCGGCGGGCTTGTTCGGGTTCCTATTCTCGAATACCATCGTGAACCGCTACTCATCTATTACCTGTCCCAAAGAGGAAGCCGCCTCATGGCCAATTATAAAGAACATGCCAGCGACAACATCAACGTCCTATACGATGTGAAACGCTGTATCCATGCTGCCGAATGCGTGCGCGGACTCCCGCAGGTATTCGATGTCAAGCGTAAACCGTGGATCGACCCGAACGCCGCGACACCTGACGCCATCGCCGCCGTGGTGATGAAATGTCCGTCTGGCGCGTTACAGTTCGAACGGCGCGACGGCGGTGCACCGGAACCGATACCGGCCATCAATACGGTAAAACCGATAGCCAACGGCCCGCTCAATGTGCAAGGCAAATTAGAAATCTTGACCCCTAACGGTGAAGTCATCATTACCGATACCCGGATGACTTTGTGCCGTTGCGGGGCCTCCAAGAACAAACCGTTTTGCGATAACAGCCATACTAAGGCGGGCTTTAAGGACGGCGGGGCATTGGGGGCAGATGTTACGAAAACGTCAGAGTCTCCAGACAAGGAAAAGGCCCTGAAAATTACCCCGTCCAACAACGGTCCGCTGGTGCTTAGAGGCCCAGTTGAACTGGTCGGCGCCAATGCAAAAAATAGTTATAAATGCGACCGGGCGTTCCTGTGCCGCTGTGGGGCCTCGAAAAACAAACCGTTTTGCGACGGAGCCCATAAGCAGATCGGCTTTACTGATAACTTCGTGTAATCCGGTTTCTTCGAGTCCGCTAAAGCGCAGGCCCGCCGGTGGGCGTCGTAGCGCATGATAAGCCAAGCGATTCTGGGCCTGATCTGCTTCTCCGGTATTGCCTGGTTGTTCAGCGAAAACCGCTGGGCGATCAGCTTTTCAACTCTTGGTATCGGTCTTTTATTGCAGTTTGTGCTGGCCTTGCTGATGCTCAAACTGCCCCCCTTCCAAGCGTTTTTCCTCCTGCTCAACCAAGCGATTATGGCGCTGGAAACTGCCACCCACGCCGGAACCAGTTTCGTATTCGGCTTTCTCGGCGGCGGCGAACTGCCTTTTCAAGAAACCCATCCCGGCGCTAGCTTCGTGCTGGCGTTTCGCGCTTTGCCATTGGTGTTGGTCATCAGCGCATTGTCCTCGCTGTTGTTTTATTGGCGGGTGTTGCCACTGGTGGTACACGGGTTCGCTTGGTTTTTGCAACGCACTATGCGTATCGGCGGCGCATTAGGTCTGGCAACGGCTGCCAATGTGTTCGTCGGTATGATCGAAGCGCCATTGTTGATTCGGCCTTATTTAGCCCGCTTGACCCGTGCCGAATTGTTTGCCGTGATGACTTGCGGCATGGCCACCATTGCGGGAACGGTGATGGTGCTGTATGCGTCGTTCCTGAGCACTGTGCTACCCGATGCGTTAGGCCATATTCTTACCGCTTCGCTGATTAGCGCACCGGCGGCTTTGGTGATGGCCCATTTGCTGGTGCCGGAAACCGAATCCAGCACGTCCGGTGAATTAGCCATCCCCCAGGAAGCAACCAGCAGCATGGAGGCCATCACCCAAGGCACGCTGGCAGGACTGCAATTGCTGGCTAATATCGTGGCCATGTTGTTGGTCTTCGTTGCATTGGTCAGTCTCGTCAATCAGCTATTGGGATTGCTGCCAGCACTCAGCGGAGAGCCGATCAGCTTGCAACGCCTGTTGGGTTGGGTTATGGCTCCGGTCGCCTGGCTGATGGGGATTCCATGGCAGGAAGCGGCTACGGCGGGCCAACTGTTGGGAATCAAAACCGTACTTAACGAATTGCTTGCCTACCTATCATTGGCGAAATTGCCTGAATCCGCCTTGAGTGAGAGCAGTCGCTTGATACTGGTCTATGCGTTATGCGGTTTTGCCAATTTCGGCAGTCTCGGCATCATGTTGGGCGGTTTAACCGCTATGGCACCGGAACGGCGTGCGGAAATCGTCGAATTAGGGCTGAAATCCATTCTGGCCGGGACCTTGGCGACCTGTATGACTGGCGCAGTAGTCGGCTTGGTGATCAACT
>JAZBPA010000364.1:0-8550 GCA_036351435.1 Candidatus Competibacteraceae bacterium | reverse complement strand
GGGCAAAACATCACCCATTCGCAAAAGAAAATGGGCCACGATGCGCTGAAAGACTTCCGCGACCGGTTCCAGATTCCCGTCCCGGACGAGGAGTTGGATGCCGCGCCGTACTATAAACCGGCGGAAGACAGCCCTGAAATTAAATACCTCAAAGAACGGCGTGCTGCTTTAGGCGGTTATCTGCCACAACGCCGACGCGAAGCTGAACCGCTACAGACTCCCGAATTGTCGGCTTTTGAATCGCTGCTGGGCGATTCCGGCGAGCGGGAAATGTCTACGACTATGGCTTTCGTGCGCATACTCACGGCCTTGTGCCGGGACAAACAGATGGGCAGCCATGTGGTGCCGATCGTCGCCGATGAGGCGCGCACCTTCGGTATGGAAGGCATGTTCCGCCAATTGGGAATATATGCGTCCGGCGGTCAATTGTATCAGCCCCAGGATGCGGATCAGTTGATGTATTACAAAGAGGACAAGAAAGGCCAAATCTTGCAGGAAGGCATCAACGAGGCCGGTTCCATCTCCTCCTGGATAGCTGCAGGTACCGCTTACAGCAATCACGGCATCAACATGGTACCGTTCTATATTTATTATTCCATGTTTGGCTTCCAACGGATCGGTGATCTGGCCTGGGCGGCAGGCGATATGCAAGCCCGTGGGTTTTTGATCGGCGGCACCTCGGGGCGCACCACCCTGGCCGGTGAAGGATTGCAGCATCAGGATGGGCACGGGCAAATCTTCGCGTCGTTTATTCCTAATTGCGTGTCCTACGATCCGACCTTTGCCTATGAGTTGGTGGTGATTATCCAGGATGGCCTGCGACGGATGTTCCAAGACCAGGAAAACGTGTTCTATTACGTCACCACCTTAAACGAGAACTACCATCAGCCGGCCATGCCGGAAGGCGCACAAGAGCAAATACTTAAAGGGATGTATCTGTTCCGGGAAGGCCCGGAGAATGAACGCAGAGTACAGCTGATGGGGTGTGGCGCAATTTTACGCGAAGTGATCGCCGCCGCCGATCTACTGGCTGAAGATTTCGATATTGCCGCCGATGTCTGGGCGACGCCGGGCATCAATCCGTTACGTCGCGACGGTTTGGACGTCCAGCGTTGGAACCAGTTGCATCCTGATCAGGAACCCCGAATCAGCACCGTAGAAAGCTGTTTGAAAAACCGTGCTGGGCCGGTCATAGCCGCTACCGACTACATGAAACTGTATGCTGACCAGTTACGGCCTTTCATTCCCCAGCGCTATGTGGTGTTGGGTACGGACGGTTACGGTCGCAGCGACACCCGGGTCAATCTTCGCCGCCATTTCGAGGTCAACCGCTACTACATCGCGATAGCAGCACTCAAAGCCCTGGCTGACGACGGCCACATACCGGCTGCTAGGGTCGCCAAGGCGATCAAGCAATACGGCATTGACCCCGAAAAACCCAATCCGGTCACCGTGTAAACGGTCCACACTGAGTCCGAAGGAGGATCACTCAATGGGTACTGTACAAGAAATACAGGTGCCGGACATCGGCGATTTCAAGGGTGTCGATGTCATTGAAGTATTAGTCTCACCGGGCGATAAAGTCGCCGCGGAAGATCCGTTAATTACCCTGGAAAGCGATAAAGCTTCCATGGAGATACCCGCTCCGACAGCAGGTGTGGTCAAGGAAATCAAAATCAAAGTCGGCGACAAAGTCTCGGAAGGCGATTTAGTGCTGTTATTGGAAACTGACGAAGCCGGCGAGCCGACTGCTGCTGAACCAACTGCTGCTGAGCCCGCACAAACCGATGAGCCTTCATCCCCGCCAACACCACCAACTGCTCAAAAAAGTGGCGGTATTATGGAAGTTAAAGTGCCGGACATCGGCGATTTCAAAGGTGTCGATGTCATTAGTGTTTTGGTATCGCCGGGCGATGCCATCGGAGTGGAATCACCCTTGATCATGTTGGAAAGCGACAAGGCCAGCATGGAGGTGCCTTCTCCGGCTGAAGGCATCGTCAAGGAGGTCAAGGTTAAGGAAGGGGATAAAATATCTGAAGGCGACTTAATCCTGCTGTTACAAACCGAAGCCGCTGAAGAAACTACCGAATCAACTCAAGAAGCCGGCCCACCACCGGCAGCGGTGACCCTCGGTCCAACAGCACGTAAGCCGGCCACTTACGAAGAACGCCTGCCGCCGGTAGCTCCGGCACCGGTGGATGAAGCCGCATTCGCCAAAGTCCACGCCAGTCCGTCGGTGCGTCGCTACGCCCGCGAATTGGGAGTGGATTTAAGTCGTATCGGTGAGGGGAGCGGACGCAAGGGTCGTATCACCCAAGAAGACGTGCAGTTGTTGGTCAAACAGGTGATGTCCGGGCAAGCAGCAGCCCCGGCCACAGCTGGAGGAATCGCCGCAGGAAGTGGTATACCGCCGATTCCGGCGGTGGATTTTGCCAAGTTCGGTGAAATTGAAACATTGGCGCTCAACAAAATCAGGCGGCTGACGGGTTCAAACATGAGCCGCAACTGGTTGAATGTGCCCCATGTGACTCATCACGACGAAGCGGACATCTCCGATACCGAAGCGTTTCGTAAATCGCTGAGCGAGGAAGCTAAGCAGAAAGGCGTCCGAGTCACGCTATTGAGTTTCCTGTTGAAAGCCTGCGCATCGGCCTTGCAGGAGTTTCCGACCTTTAATTCGTCACTTGATCCTAGCGGTGAAAGCCTGATTCTCAAGCACTACGTCCATATCGGCGTAGCGGTCGATACCCCGGATGGTTTGGTGGTGCCGGTGATCCGCGATGTCGAGCAAAAAAGCGTCTACGCGCTGTCGGTAGAGATCGGCGAAATGAGCGCCAAAGCCCGCGAACGCAAACTCAAACCGGGTGAAATGCAGGGCGGCTGCTTCACTATTTCGAGCTTGGGTGGCATCGGCGGCACCGCGTTTACACCTATCGTAAATGCCCCTGAAGTCGCTATTCTCGGCGTGACCCGTTCCGCCATGAAACCAGTCTGGAACGGCAAGGAATTCACGCCCCGGATGATGCTGCCACTATCTCTATCGTATGACCATCGGGTCATCGACGGCGCTCAAGCAGCGCGTTTTGTCAGCTATTTGTGCCAGGTGATGACAGATGTGCGGCGGTTGTTGTTATAGGATGCGGTAACGCACGAGTAGGGCTTGGGTAACTCGTGAAAGAGGTGTCGATGGCCTGGATGGCCGTCGTCAAGCCTACAGGGAGGTGTTCACGGCGTCCTCTGGAACGAGCTGTCCAAGCCCTGCGACACATTAATAAATTAGGCCAGGACAAATGGGTGGCTGAATGAAACTATTCGACAGCCACCTGCACATCATCGACCAACGATTTCCGTTAGTTCCTAACAACGGCTATCTTCCTGACGAATTTACTTGCCAACACTATCGTACCCGTACTGAACCGCTCAACATCATTGGCGGTGCAGTGGTTTCGGGTTCTATCCAGGCCTTTGACCAGTCTTATCTGCGCGCCGCTCTTGTAGAACTCGGTCCCACTTTTATCGGTGTCACCCAGTTACCCGCGTCAACCAGCGACCAGAAAATACGCGAACTCGCGCAACTCGGAATACGCGGCTTGCGCTTTAATCTGAAACGGGGTGGTTCGGAATCCGTCGAGCAATTGGATTATTTCGCTCGGCGGGTCCATGAGCTGGCTGGTTGGCACGTAGAACTCTACATCGACTCCCGTGATCTGCCTGATCTATTCGACGTTATGCGGAAATTACCGGCAGTTTGTATCGACCATCTAGGATTATCCAAACAAGGTTTGAACACGCTACTGAGGCTTGTCGAACACGGCGTATACGTCAAATCTACCGGATTCGGTCGCATCGATTTCGCGCCGGAGCAGGCGATACGGGCTATCGTTTCCATCAATCCCAATGCGCTGCTGTTCGGCACCGATTTGCCGTCAACCCGTGCCCTTCGTCCGTTTCAGGACCAGGACATAACGCTGATACGCGACACGCTAAGTAGCGCGATTGCTGAAAAAGTGCTCTACCATAACGCGATGACCTTTTACCGAGTACCGGACAATCGCTGACGGGTGACGTTTGTTTATTACCGTAATTAATTCGCTGACCCCCGTGTTCCTGATGATGGCTATGGGTTGGCTACTCCGTTATAAGAACTTCTTATCCCCCACCGCTCTGCAAGGCATGGCCCGGTTGACTTACTGGATCGGCGTGCCATCATTTTTGTTCAACAAAATAGCGGCTACTGATCCCGCATTAGGTCGAGCCGCAGATATTCTGCTGGCTTTGGTGGGTGCGACCCTATTGGGTTCGGTATTGGCCTATGGACTGGCGCGCGGACTGCGAATACCGAGAACCGGGATCGGTACGTTCTTGCAAGCGGTGTTTCGTGGCAATCTGGCCTTTGTGGGATTGCCGGTGATCATTTACGCCTTCACCGGCTTGGCGCAGGGTGACGCCGTGGTTCAAGCCGCACTGGTCATTTTCGGGCCTATGGTGGTGCTGTATAACATCAGCGCCGTGCTAGTGCTGCTGGTCAGTCGCGCCAAGATCAACGCGCAGGCATTCGGCAAACTGAGCATCGAGCTACTGACTAATCCGTTGTTGCTCGCCTGTCTGGCGGGCGGGTTGTATGCGTTACAAGGTTGGCCGGTGCCCCTGGCGCTGGAACGCAGTTTAAATGCGGTGGGACAATCCGCCTTGCCGTTGGCATTGATTTGCATGGGTGGGACGCTGGTCACTGTTCGATTGCGAGGCAATCTGCTGTGGATCGTCTGTGCCGCTCTGGGCAAAGTGCTCATGATGCCGCTGTTGGGGTTGCTGATGGCTACGCTATTACAGTTAAGCGCGGAAGGGACACGAGTCGTATTGATTTTGCTGGCCTGCCCGACGGCGGCGGTATCTTTCGTGGTGGTGCGGCAATTGGGCGGCGACGAGGCATTGGCTTCCGGGTCGATTTTGCTGAGCACCCTATTGTCCGCAGTATCACTGGCAGCCATATTGGCGTTGACGCAATAGCAATGGGTTGGCTGTCCATTTACTGATGAATACCGCTACCGATTCTCCATCCCAATCCGTCGGCCCTTGGAGTCCTCTCAAACTCAGGTTGTTTCGGCTATTGTGGCTGGCGACCCTGATGTCGAATACCGGCACCTGGATGCACGATGTGGGCGCGGCTTGGTTGATGACCTCGTTGGCACCTTCGCCGCTTATGGTAGCGCTGGTACAAACCGCCACTACCCTACCGATCTTCCTGTTGGCACTGCCGGCGGGGGCGCTGTCCGATATTCTCGACCGACGTCGTTATCTCATCGTATTGCAATGTTGGCTGGCTATCGTAGCGGCATTGTTAGCAATCCTGACCTTCGCCGGATTGACCAGCGCCTGGACTTTGGTGCTGCTGACTTTCGCAATGGGTATCGGTACGGCCTTGATGATGCCAGCTTGGGCGTCGCTTACCCCAGAATTAGTGCCGCGTGAGCTGTTGCAACCGGCCATCGCCTTGAACAGCATGAGCATCAATATCGCCCGCGCCATCGGCCCCGCCATCGCGGGACTGATCGTAGCCCAGACGGGACCGGCGGCGGTGTTTGTTCTCAATGCGGTATCGTTTCTCGGCATTATCGGGGTTCTGCTGTACTGGCAGCGGACGCCAGTTGTGAATCCATTGCCGGCGGAACGGTTTTGCGCTGCTTTGCGCACCGGTATCCGTTTCGCCCGCCACGCGCCCGCCTTACAAGCTGCGTTAATCAAAGGCTTCGGCTTTTTCTTGTTCGCCAGCGCTTCGTGGGCATTGCTACCGCTGTTGGCAAAGCAGCAAGTGGTTGGCGGCGGGCCGCAAACTTACGGTATTTTGATGGCCAGCGTCGGCATAGGCGCAGTCGCCGGGGCAATTGCGCTACCCCGATTACGCGAGCGGTTGTCCGCGGATCAACTAATTTTCGCTGCGTATTTGCTTTACGCCGCCACTCTGTTGGCACTTGCCTCGTTCAAACACTGGTTACCACTGGCTGCCGTTATGGCGCTGAGCGGAATGGCCTGGATTGCAATTCTTTCCTCATTGCAAGTCGCAGCGCAGATGGCCTTACCCAACTGGGTACGTTCCCGAGGACTGGCGGTATTTATGACGGTGTTCATGGGTGGCATGGCCGGTGGCAGTTTGTTATGGGGCCAACTGGCCGAGCTCACCAGTATTCCCATTACCTTGATGACCGCTGCAGTCGGCCTAGCGATCAGTTCGCTACTCACTTGGCCCTGGCGGCTGAGCGCAATCGAGCAACTCGATTGGACACCTTCCCAGCATTGGCCGACGCCGGTAACGGCTTTCGAACCGGAAACTGATCGCGGCCCGGTCTTGGTAACTACTGAATATCGTATCGACCCCAAGGATCGGGAAGCCTTTACCGCAACGATGAGTCAACTGCAGCAAATGCGTAAGCGCAACGGGGCGATCACCTCGGGGCTGTTCGTCGATGCAGCGGACCCAACTCGCTATATTGAGTATTTTTTGGATGAATCATGGATTGAGCATCTCCGTCAACACCAGCGGGTCAGCGTCACGGATCAGGCATTGCAAGAGGCTGCCCGACGTTTTCAGGTAGGATCGGCAACACCGCTAGTGACTCACTTTCTGGCGGAAAATTTGCCGAAAAACCTCAGCCTGTCCAACCTTCCTGGTGCTACGCAAACCTGAAATGGGATTGAGCGATATCCGTTTTGCTGAGCTATTCTCCTTGCTATTGTTTACCGTCCCATCACAACCGGAGAACTAAACAATGGGTCAAGAAGCCCTGGAAGTCCTCAGCAGCGAGTCCGCTCCCGGTGTCACTCTGGAAATTGTGCAATATCCCGCATTGCGCGGTTCAGGCGATTTAGCCGTAGCGGAGCGGGTTTTCTTCGCCAATCAGGCCGATATTCGCCTCAAGCATATTCGCGCCCGGCTGGACAAGGGCGAGATACAGATCGAGCCGGGCGCACTTTATTACATGCGCGGTCAGCTTCAGTTAGAAGCGTCTACTCAGGGCGTCAAAAAAGGCTTCATGCGCAGTTTTCTCAGCGGCGAAACGCTGTTTCAGAGCAAGATTCGCGGCACCGGAGAAGTGTATCTGGACCCAAGCTTTGGCCATTTCGTGATGTTCAATATCGATAACGATGCGCTGATCGTGGACAAGGGTGCCTTCTACTGCGCCAGTGGTGGTCTTGAGGTCAGCGCGGTATTACAACGCAATGTCTCCAGCGCCTTATTCGGTGGCGAGGGGTTTTTTCAAACCATCATTCGCGGCAGTGGCGCGGTGGTGTTGGTGGCGCCGGTTCCACTGGAAGAAATGGTCACCTATGAATTAGCAGCCGGAGAAAAACTGTTCGTCGATGGCAATTTCGCTTTTATGCGTACTGAAAGCATCACCTTCCGGGCTGAGAAATCTGCCAAGAGTCTGTTTCGCTCGTTGGTTAGTGGTGAGGGGTTGCTGCAAACCTTCGAAGGGCCGGGCATGGTGTGGATTGCACCCACTCAAGGCATCTACGATGAGTTGCGCACTCAAGGACTCAGTAGCCATACGGGCGGGTCAATGGGCACTAAGGTCAATAACTGAACCGATTTGCAATGGTTTCCTCTTTCTGGGTGGGGAGGATGAGCGTAATTTTTCAGCTTGATTATCCACTCGGAATCTCGAATTAATCGACCCTGAGCAAGGCGATTCGGGATTAAATGGCTTGAAGCTATGCGACTTGGCCCACTAAAGCTGGGGCCAAGCCGAATTTTAGTGAGACATTAATCGCTGGGAGGCACGGTTGGACTGCAGCGCGATACAACACCCTAGGCGCAAATAAGCCGGCGCAAGAGCTTGCGCAGATTCTGGCTGACCGCGCAGAGGATGATATTGAACGCATCGCCCAATTCACCACGGAGGAATCAGTACCCGAATAAACCCTCGGTTTTCATGTGACCAATGATGGGCTCGATAGTATTGCGTCGAGGAAATCGGTGACGTTGTCGAGCGGTGATGCCAGTTTCTGGCCCGCGATAAAGTCCTGAGTATCCCCCGCCCGCCCACTATGTCAGGCTAGTTGTCGCCTCTAATCATCATTCAATGTTTTCACCACCAGCAAGCTCCTGAAGAATACTCATCCTACAGACTTTGCTACTCAACCAGTGGAACCCCCGGAAACACTGGCAGAAGTAGTGGCCCGAACAGTAGCAACCCACTTGCTACAGTTGCTACTCCTCAAACGAAAGATAGAAATTTTTCCTGAAAACCCCTATATGGCGAACCCGCTAAACACGCTAAATGTTCTTTATTGGACTTAACTACCAATTAGCAGAATTTTAGAATTCAGAACGCTATTTTCATTCCATTAGGAAATAATGCGAATGATTGTCAACTGCGCATAGCGTTCGGTTTTTTTCCTAACGCAATAAAATCAATGCTTTAGGTTTTGCTTGGCGGGTGCTTTCAGCAGTGGGCAAATTAGCCCTAGGCTGGGGTGCTTCGGTTGTCGCTGGAAAGGCTAAATCATTTCGATTTGCGGAATGTTGGCGCATCACCAACTTGTGAACTATTT
>JAZBPA010000363.1:0-9760 GCA_036351435.1 Candidatus Competibacteraceae bacterium | reverse complement strand
CAGTTTATTCAGTTCCGCAACCATCGCTTGAGTCTTATTATCCGCTAAGCGCGGCATTGGCAGATGAGCGTGAGCCATCAGCAAGAACAGGTCTTCCTCACTGTCGATCCCCAGTCTCTGCATAGCCGTTAGATCATTGATACGCCCTAAAGAAAAGTCCAGCAGCGCTTTATAGTTATCATTTTCAGCGGCTTCGGCAGCATCATAGGTTTCAACCAAATAGCGCAACTCAGCGTTGAATAAGGCGTTTACCGAAGTCTCTGTTTTCGCAGCAATCACCTTGGCGCGGCGCAGCAGACTCCGATCAACGGACCCGGTAAAGTTTACTGTGTTTGACATCAGGGAAGTCTCCTAAAAACACATAATTAAGTGTAACACAGCATTACGTGTAGTATCGATCTGTATGGGACTTCCTTTAAGTCCAATTATCCAGCATTAACGGTGCTTCAATCTGCTCGAAATATCGCCTGTTGTTAGTGACCAGTACCGCACCAGCGGACAGCGCATTCGCGGCGATCATCATATCCATTTCGCCGATCGGCTTTCCCGCACTGATCAGTTGATGGCGGATGGTGGCATACCAGTCCGCCGCTTCAACGTCCCACGGCAAGATGTGGATGATCTTCAGGAATTGCCCTCTGCAAGGTGCAGGCGATGATTGGCCGGTCTACATATGCAGCATCGTTAACCTTTCCCGTCGCTATTCGGGGCAGGTTCATCATCAAAGACGCCATGCTCTTGCGGAAAGTCATTCAGCGGGCGCACGGCCATAAACTCGGCAGGTATTTCTACCGAATGCAGCAGCTCAAAGAACGCGTTCCAGGTTTTATCGCCGGGCCGGTTGGACAGCACCACGTCACCGGTCGCATCATCGCGGCTGATATATACCTCGTCACAGTCAAAGCGAAATTCCGCAGGCAAACGAACCGCCTGACTGGCTCCATTCTTAAACAGCTTGGCGATGCGGGTATCAGTCATGTTGCGTTTCCTCGTGATGAACAGACTATGCAAAAGTCTATGCTTTTCGTCGCACAGGTCCACTCTTTTCCATTGGACTATGCCACGTGGCATATTTGTTAACCCTAATGACAAAGGTCATTTGATAAGTGGGTTATATTAGAGATAATCCGCTTACAATGTGGACATCAGCTCTGCTTATTGGGAGGCAACATGCTTTTTTCTGAGTTTCATCGTTACCGGTCAGGTTTCGTTTACTGTATCGGCTTGTTGATCGGGTTGATTGGGATTTCTGCGGTGGCCAGCGCCCAACTCAACGACACCGGCGTCACCCGCAATGATGGTCTGGGCGCGGATCACCAATACGGTCGCGATCCCGCAGCCGCCGCTGGCGTGCTGCCTAAAACGGGTTCGGGCAGTAAGGGCTTTGATTTCACCAAGATTGCCAATGATGGTACCGAACTGCCGGATTCCGCTGCATTGGGTACCAATCCCGGCGACTGGGCTTGCACCCGCGACAACGTCACCGGCTTGATCTGAGAGGTTAAGACCGATGATGATGGGTTGCGCGACCGGGGCCATGCTTATAGCTGGTACGACACCAACGACGCAACCAACGGCGGTGGTCCTGGTACCGAAACGCCGATCTCCAATCCGGGGGTCTGTGGCAGCACGCTGACCAACTGCAACATGGAGGAATATGTTGCTGCCGTTAATGCAACGTCTTTATGCAGCTTGGACGACTGGCGCATGCCGACCCGCGAAGAACTACGTTCTATTGTGGATTATGGGATTGCTTTCCCCGGCCCGACCATCGATACGATCTTCTTCCCCAACACGCCTGGGTCGTTTTTCTGGTCGGCCTCCGGGTATGCCGGGGGATCAGGCTTCGCGTGGGACCTGTGCTTCAGCAATGGCGACGATCTCATCGAAAACAAGGACGTCGCCGGGCGAGTCCGGTTGGTGCGCGGCGGATAGTTATTTGATGATTTTGATATTAATCGAGCCACCAGCACTACTAGCATAAGCAGCGGCCTACCTGACCCCTCGGTGTTGGGACAAGTGGTGACCGTGGCGTTTACGGTGACCTCGGCAGGCGGAACACCAACGGGGGATGTGACGGTTGAGGCCGACACCGGCGAAAGCTGTACGGCGACTGTCGCGGCGGGCAGTTGCGAGATCATCTTAAATACGGCGGGGGATAGAACGCTGACTGCGAACTATTCAGGGGATGCTAATTTCAATCCCAGTGTTTCGGCGGGCGAGGCGCATACGGTAATATTGGTGCCGGGAGGAGCCGGTGGGCCTACATCGATTCCTGCCTTGGGCGGCTGGGGGCTAATCGCCTTGGGTTTGATGTTGGCCGGCATGCTGGGCTGGCGGGGACGGCGTAGCTAATCCGCGAAAATAGGCTGGCTGTGTCGATGAAGGTGGCGCATCAATCGCAACCGATGCGCCTCCCTTCGTTCAGCGCATCCTACTCGCCGGGTTATACTATCGGCATGCCGAATTTCCTGCACAGCGGATCATTCCCGAAGTATGCTAAAGGCATTACCGCGCTGACGGCGTTTGCTAATTGAGGAGAATTGCGAATGAGTCGTATCGCTGAAGTCCATCACCCCGAACGCAAAGACCCTACCCCGGCTGGTCTCGCTCTTCCCTTACCGTGTCGGCGCTGGACGGTGGCGGAGTACCATCGTATGGACGAGCTGGGTTTGTTGGGCAAAGATGAGCGCGTGGAATTGATTGAGGGGGACATCGTTGCAATGGCACCGATTGGCTCTGAACATGCCGGGCAGCTGAATTACCTGGTGAGTGTTTTGGGGCACGAACTCTACGGTAAGGCGGTTATTGCGCCGCAAAATCCGGTGATATTGTCCGATTCCTCCGAACCCCAACCGGATGTGGCTGTATTGCGTTGGCGTGACGACTACTATCGTAAGCATCATCCACGTCCGGCTGATGTCTTGCTGATCATTGAAGTGAGTGATTCAACAGCCAAAGCTGATCGTCGAATCAAAGCTCCGCTTTACGCCCATTATGGAATCCCTGAATATTGGTTGGTTGATCTACCGGAACAGCGACTAGAGGTTTACCGTGCGCCGCAAGAGGACGAATATCGCCAAGTGACGGAACATCGAACCGGTAAGGTATCGCTGTTCATGTTTCCCGAAGTCTTCATTGATCTTGGTACGCTGTTCCCGCCTAGCTAGTGAGAAGGTTCTCTCAAAGATGTGCTGATCAATAATAAGGCCATGATTCAGCCTTAAGCCCAAGCGTTTTGGGTTACTGGCGTCAGAACCGGGGAATTGCGCCCGCAATCGCTATCACCACCCGGTCCCGACGAAGTGCTGGTGCGCACGTTGTACAGCGGCATCAGTCGTACGTCCAATTCGAGGAAGATGCCCGTCGGACCCGCAGGGGCCACTGGATTTTCCAGGGAATAAATCGGCAGGTCAGACGTTATAGGTCTCAAAGGTTCAACTTTTGAGGAGTTTTCCCTATGTCCCTGCCTCCCGTATTGACGGGTAAACGCCGACTCCGCTTTACCTATTTGATCGCTAACGGTGTCGGCCAAGCGTTAATTGCTGTGGCCACCGCACTTCTAGTGCAGGATGGTTTTGATCGGCTGGTATCTTCTGGCGAAACCTTGTCCTGGGCTAACGCCAGGCTGTTCGGCGGCGGGCTGCTAGCCACCATCGTGGCGGGTGCGTGGCTGCGCTGGCGCAGTCATGTCGATGCCGAACAGCTGGGTCAAAGCTATATCCACACTGTGCGCATGCGGCTGTTTAGGCATGTTGCGCGGATTGGGGCCGATGGCACCCGACAAATGAGCCGCGGTGCTGTTGTGTTGCGCTTTATCGGCGATTTGAGCGCGCTGAGGCAATGGATCAGCTATGGTATGGCGCGACTAACCGTCAGCGGCGTGGCAACTGTCCTAGCGATTGGTGCTTTAAGCTGGGTCGAACCCGTAGTCGCTATCGCCGTCACCATCGCCGTCGTCGCAGCCACTCTCCTGGCCATAGGTATCGGTCCTCGGCTGCGCCTCACCACCCGGGAAACCCGTAATCGCCGTGGCCAACTTGCTGCTCTGTTGAATGATCGAGTGTCGCACATTGGGGTGGTCGAAGCATTCGGACAAGAGAAAAGAGAATCCAAACGCTTCGCACGCTTGAGCCAACGACTTAGGCGTTCTTTAATCGACCGCGCACGGGTTATTGGTTTGCTGCGCGCATTGACCGAAGCCAGCGGCAGTTTCGCCAGTGCTTGTGCGTTATTTGCCGGCGCTGTGCAGGTCAGCATGGGCTTCGCCAGCCCCGGTGCCGTGGTTGCGGCTATGGTCGTTGCCGGTTTGCTGGCGCCGCGCTTGCAGGATTTGGGGCGTGTTTACGAGTATTGGAACGGTGCCGTGATTGCTCGCGAGAAGCAGGAACGGCTGCTAGCACTCACGCCAGTCAGTCGGTCCCAAGACACCAAGGCAAACACCCCACTCCAACCTGGCCCCGGGCAAATCGAGCTGCACAATGTCATTCTGGACGGGCTGTTTGACAACATTACCACTACCATCGCCGCCGGCGAACGGGTCGCCCTAGTCGGACCGAATGGTGCGGGAAAATCGACACTAATACGGATCATGGCCAGCCTGGTTCACCCGCAGTCGGGCGAAATCAGGCTAGATGGTCAATCATTACTCACTTGCCGCTGGCAGGATGTGCGCCGCGCTTTCGCTCTGGTATCGCCGGATTTGCCGCTATTGCGTGGCTCTTTACGGCTTAACCTGAGCTATGGCAATACTCAGCATGACGCAGAATATTTTACCAAAACACTCGAAGACCTTGGTCTCGACACATTAGTTGCAACCCTACCCAAGGGATTGGAGACACGAGTATCAGAAAACGGTGAAGGTTTTTCGACCGGTGAACGTGCCCGTATTGCGCTGGCCCGCGCCTTGTTGACAACCCCCAGGGTACTCCTGCTCGACGAGGCAGATGCCAATCTCGATCATGTCGCCAGACGAGCCCTTGAACATACCGTGGAACGCTTTACGGGTACTGTCGTTTTCATTACCCATGATCCACAACGCGCCGCCCTCGCGCAACGCATATTGAGGCTCGACGGGGGCCATCTGTCAGAAATCACGCTATCAGAGTTGGTGGAGCTAAACGATAGATCTGCTGACCCGCAAGCTCTGCGGGTCGTATCGTGATAACTGCTTATTCAATTGCCATAGCATAGGAGAACTGACAATGAAGTACTTCCGTTTAATGAAACAGGGGCTCGACATACAACCGTTCTTGGATGAAATTGCGTCGATACCCGATGCCTGGTCCCTCAATACGGGCCGGCAAAACAAAATTGCTGTGCAACGCGAAGCACGAGCGATCCCGTTACGTGGTGTAGTCAAATCAAAAATTGCCGGGCGTAAACGCTACGATGTGCATGAGAGCCGGTATACCACCAGTTCAAAGCAATTCCCCATCGCGCGAGCGTTTCTGGAATCTTTCGCCGCCGAACAAGATGCCGAACTGGGGCGGGCAAAAATCGTCTGTCTACCAGCCGGTCGTCAAGTCTATCCGCATACCGACCAGGGTGAGTATTATCGTTTCCGCGACCGTTATCATTTGATCCTGCAAAGCGCCCTTGGTAGCTACCTAAAAAGTGGTGATGAGGAGATGCGCATGCAGGTTGGGGAGCTTTGGTGGTTTGATAACAATCAAATACATTCGGCCTTCAACGACGGCGATGCAGACCGCATTCACATGATTTTTGATCTGCTGCCGCGCACTCGTTTTGTCGAAGTGTATGGAGCAAAAAAGGAAGAGATCGCATAAGCCCGATCGTCAGCAGTTTCCTTGAACTTGGTAGGCAGATTTGCCTCTTTGATTCTTCACTGCTCGGTGATGTCTACACAGACATCACCATTAACACCCTAACTGCGAATTCCGATAGCTTCTTGACCATCTATAGCTGAACCAGTTTACTTTGATTACGGTGTTCAGCTCTATCTATTGGTCCAGACTTGACTCAGCACCAAAGTATCTGACGTACTGCAACATTGCACTTAGTGCATGTTGCACGTAGTCGATGCGGATCTCACTAACCCGCTGATTGAAGCGTTTAGCCTCCGCCGCTTCTTCGATAGCTATTGGGAGCACCGCACGTGGCAAAGCTCCCGCATATTGGCCCGAGCGAATTTGAGCGCGCAACAAAAAAGCCATGCCAGTATGGACTGAGGCTTCAATGTGTTGTCGTAATTCCACGCAATCAGTGGGCAAGACTTCCAACGCTGCCAACAAACCCTCTAGCCTTGTGGCAGTCGGCGCGGTCCGACCGTCTGGGGTAAAACCACCCAGCAATAATGGGTCGTTTGCCTGTCGAAGTTGTTCATTGAGTATGCTTTGGGAAATCTGTACCACATGACCGATAAGCAGCTCACGCAGATTCACTTGATGCACTTTATGCCACGTGGCATAAAGTGTTTTATTCAACCGGTCGCCCTGTAAAAGATGAGCCGTCGCCAGCAAAGCCCAGTGATCCGCCGGCACGCTGGCTTGGCTCGCGCGACTGTGGGCCAGATGGGCCAGAGCCTTGGCAGCTGAATGCAGCCAAATCGGTGCAGGATCGTAATCATACAATAACAATAGGCCCAAGGCTGCCTCACCGGGATAATACAAGGATACCCAGCGATCCTGCCGACCCCCCTGACTGGGTATGTATTTGGAGAAAAAGCTACCATCCGGTTTCTGCATATAGATGATAAACCGGCCTAAGCGCAGAAATTCCTCTTTCGAGGTAAAGCCGGGCTGGATTGCCTCCAGGTTCAATAGCGCAACTAGACCTAATCCATTGCCGCCCAGCTTGAGTTGGAGACGATCAGCGCCTGTCACTGTCGGCGGCGACCAAATACCTAACAAATCATGATGCGTTGTGATAGCACCCATGCAACAAATCTGTAAAAACTGGCCGGCACGAAGTAACGCGGATCGGGTGGGCACAGCAGCATGCCATTGCCGGTAATAACTCGCCAATGCGTAGATCGTGCCGGCATGCCGCAAAACGTTGTAATCGGTTTTCGTGGAATCGATGTACTTGGGATTGATTCGGTAAACAAACCGACCTTCTGCATCAATCGAACGGGTCAAATATTTCGCGGCGAGTATTATAGCTTCGCCGATCTCGTTAAGTTGCGGTTTTCCTCGCGCTGCCGTAGCCGGAAAATCATCATCCCCAACACCAGCCACCTCAGTTTGGCAGCGCATAGACTCTGCCGCCGATACAGCCTCAGCGCACACAAGCACGAGTAACACGGCAATCCTTATCATCTGTTGCACATTTTCTAATTTAAAAATTTTTCTCATAGGTGGGAATAAATCGTGTGGCCAGTCGTTTTCACAGGTAATGAAGTTATTCATCCCTGTAACCAAACGTGAGGTCACCACGATGTCAATTCAATCATTAGACGCTAATCGCTTGGCCAAAGTGAAACGGAGCTTCACCACCCGTCGCGTGGCAGAGAAAGACATGGTCACACTGCTCAGCGATCCTTATCCACCGCGGGTCGGTGACTTAATCTTGGCGCGGGTTGAAAACATCAGTCAACATAGGCGCGTGCAGTTACACAGCGGTCGCCCGGCGGCGCTCTATGAAGGTGACGAAATCATGGTCGCTTATGGCAACCGCTATGCCCCAGACCAATTCGAAGCCGAGTTGCCCGAAACCATGGAATGTTGCCATCTGGTTGCTGCGGGCGGCGTTGCATCACGGGTATTGTCACAGCATAGACGAATGGACCCACCGACCACGATTCAACCCCTTGGCGTTATCGCAGACGGCAACGGCCAGTCCTTGAATCTCCGGCAATATGCATTACCGCTCGTGAATGCCACTATTGATGTCCCCGTGGTGGCGATTGTCGGCACTTGCATGAATTCTGGCAAAACTACGACTGCCGCGCATGCGGTACATGGCTTGGCTAAACGCGGTCATCGGGTGGGAGCCGCCAAAATTACCGGTACTGGCGCCTTTGGGGATTTCTTCTCGCTCACCGATGCCGGCGCTGAATGGGTTGTGGATTTTACGGACGCAGGATTTCCTACCACCTATTTGCTTGATCCGCTGGAGATCGAACAGGTGTTACAAACATTGCTAAGTCACCTCAAATTTCAGGGTGCTACTGCTATTGTCATCGAAATTGCCGATGGGTTATATCAGCGTGAAACTGACTTTTTGCTGAAATCCCGTGTGTTTCGCGACAACATCCACACGGTTTTAATGGCGGCCCAGGATTCTTTGGGCGCGGCGGCCGGAGCCGCATGGTTGCGGCAAAACCGCCTACCTTTACGCGGATTGTCTGGGGCTATGACCCAATCACAATTAGCCTGTCGCGAGGCCAATGCAGCGACTCGCTTGCCCGTTTACAGCACGGATCAACTAGGGGCCGGGGAGGTAGACCTCCTGGTCGGTTGCTTTCCCAGACTATCTTTACTAACCGCATCATAGACATCACTCGCATTATCAAGGATAAGCCGAAGCAATAACCGCTTTCGGCTTATCCTGCAGAAGTGGGATGTCCGAATAATCTACCTCTAACGCCCGCAAACTCCCTGGCTTTGTACTAAGCCCCACCCAAATATCGGATCTCTTCCGGGTGCTCCCAGATCACGCGCAGTCGCGCCCAATAATTCCGGTAGCTGACGCGCTGAAGTTCGCGGTTGCAGCGCTAATAATTGAGCAGCGATTGCGGTTACATAAGGGGTCGCAAACGACGTACCGTTATTAAACATGCCTCCGCCTCGTGCACTGGGTGTCCAAATGCGTACTCCAGGTGCGGCGACCGCAACATAAGCTCCACGATTAGCCATGGAGTACGGGCGCATACGCTGATCTACTGCGGTGACGGCAATCACTTCTTCATAGGCGGCAGGAAAAGCGGGCGGTGCTGAAGGTCCACCATTGCCAGCCGCGGCGATCACGGGAATACCGCGCGCGGCGATATTCGACACCGCTATCTGTAGTAAGTCATTAGCTGGACCCGCGATGCTGGCATTGACGACAGTAACTCCTTTGCTCAATAACCATTCCAAGCCTTCGACAAATACGTAAACGTTAGTGCGAATTTCACCTTTATCGGTACGAAAAAACGTGTCAGCAGCATACAACGTCGCTGCTGGGAGCAATCCAGGGAAACCGGTGCTGGGATTACCCACTAATAAAGCTGCTACAGCCGTGCCGTGACCGGGATCGGACCCTCGTCCGTCCTCAGCGAATGGCCTGGCTTCCACTCGTCGACCCGTCAAAGCAGGATGGCTGGTATTTACCGCAGTATCAACCATACCCAGGCGAATATTTTGGCCACATTGGTTACCGTCGGCCTGCCAGCCAATCAGATTATGGCCATAACAACGATTGGCATCGCAGCCTTGCGCAGCAACCCGATAGACGTGGTTGAGCGTAAAATTCCCTTGAGGTATTTGTCGCTGCAACCAGCGTAAAGCCTCATCGGAAGGCATCCTCCAGGGGGCTCGAAATAGCGTCACATTCAACTGCAAATTTTCTAAAGATTGTTGATCAATCACTGTGAAGCCAAATGAAGTAACCTGGTTGAGCACATCCCGGCTGAGATTGATACCCAATACCTCGCCAGGCTCAAAAGCTTCGCCACCACCGGTTAGTCCACCTCTCAGACCACCTCTTGAAGCAGCACTCGTTGATCCTCGTCCTCCATCATCGTCATCATCGTCATCATCGTCATCATCGTCATCATCGTCATCATCGTCGTCGTCGTCATCATCATCATCGTCGT
>JAZBPA010000362.1:0-2142 GCA_036351435.1 Candidatus Competibacteraceae bacterium | reverse complement strand
CTCGTTCGAGCGGGCAATGACATTGCGCCGATCCACTTTCGCTGCCCACCAGCGCAGGCAGTTCATACGGTTCTTGATGGTACCGGCCGCCATGCCATCACCGAGCCAGCGTTTTACGAGGGCATCCACATGCTTTGGCTTCAGGGATCGAGTGGTCATCCGCCGATACCCCATTTCCTGCAACTGATTCGCAATCTGGTTGAGCATACGCGCACGGTTGGCTTGCGTGCTGTAACTGCCATCGCGGTTGCGTTTGCACAATTGTTTCAATTGGTAGTTCAGGTCTCTCATCGTGTACTTCCATATCTGGTAAGTGTTTATGACCAACCGCAGGCACGTAGCCTGACAGGGTCCGCCGAGGCGGAAGGGTCAAGGGACACTACTCCCCGTTCGACCTGATAAGCCTGGTCGCAGGCAACCTGGCTGCTCTTCTGTTGAAGATGGTGCCGGGTAAACCAAGGGCTCGAAGAGCCGTCGTTGATGGTGAGCGTTTCACCTCCTGTTTAATGGGCGGAACCATCGGTCCGCATGTTGAAAGAAACCGTCGATGTAACGGCGTGCTGAAAGTCGGCTGATTGCCAGCCGGATTGGATGTGGCGATAGCCAGGTTGAAGCGAGGACGACGTCCTGCAATTGAAGAAGCGTTGAAGATGAGCTGCAGCCGAGGCTGTGCGCCGTTGAAGCTCTGGCGACGCTGTTGTTGTTTTTGCCATTTTGGATGGCGAGGGCAACTTCCCCCATCCACGTTACCGCCGTGGCCGCGTTTGAAGCTCTCTGTGGTACATGGCCGGCAGTATAGCCAGACTGAACTCGCGCCGAACGCATCTATTCAAGCGCAAGCCGTTGTCGTTCCGGGCTCCGCCGCCCTCGTCACTACCTTAGCTATCGCTCAGCAGTGACGAGGGCTTCGTGCGCATCAACGCCCACGCCAGGTCTGCAACCTGTCATGGCCGTCGAACAAACAGGGTGGTTCGAGACGTGGTTACACTGGAACCATAGCCAAAACGAGGAGTAAGAAAGGCGTTGGCACTTCAAACCGGAAGCGCATTCAAGGAAATAGGCGAACGGGTGCGGAGGAGGTGCCACTTTATCCCAAGTGGCCAGGGCAAGGAGCCGATTGTCGTCGGCGATATCAATCTTCATTGGGCAGCATGATCGTAACGACCGGTTCGCCGGTGTCACCGGGGCCGACCATCAATTTCAAGCTCACCTCCTGGGCTTCCGTGGACCGCCCGTCTTTCGGCACGCGATACAACGAAAATCGCAGCCGATCACCTGGGGTCGTAGCTGTTCGTATGGCGTAGAACGCCATGAACAACACATCCCACAAGCGGCCGGATTCATCCTGATAGACCTGAAAGCGGTTATCCCGCTCCGTCCAGGCAACACAGTCACACCACGCAGCATGTGTGAGTGCGACTGGCCACTTGAATCCAGCTTCGCGCGCCATAGGAGTGACATCGATCAGCACGCCGTCATCGATCGCCTGTGCACGGCTGTAGCTCGCGATCACAGGACCAAAGACGTCTTCCAACGATTGAGTTTCTGAATTTTTCATAAGGGTTCTCCCTGGAGAAATGAATAACAAAGCTCGGGGAGCACCTCCTACCCATTGGGGAAGGGGGACTCCCCAATGGGTTGAGTGAAAAGTTCTACAACAATCCACGTTCGGCAAACGAAACCGACTCGCCGACCGTGACCACAAAGTGGTCCAGTACGCGGATGTCGACAGTTGCCAACGCGTCTTTCAGCCGTCGGGTAATCGCTTCGTCCGCATGACTGGGCTCGGCGACGCCACTTGGGTGATTATGAAAAAACATCACCGCAGCTGCGTTGAGGCTCAGTGCCTGTTGCACCACCACACGGGGGTACACCGCAGCACCGTCGATGGTTCCCTGAAACAACTCGGCGGCCTCGATGACGCGATGCCGGTTATCCAGGAACAAACAACCAAAGACCTCTGCTTTGCGTTCAGCCAACAACATCCGCAAATAATCACGCGTGTGATTGGGACTTGGCAGTTCGACACCCGGCTGGTGCAGGTCTTGCAGCACCGCAAAGGCCAGCTCCAGCAGCGATCGTTTTTCAGGATCGTTCAACGACGCCACGCGAATGGCCGTAAAACGGTTTTTAGGATTCGCT
>JAZBPA010000361.1:0-12766 GCA_036351435.1 Candidatus Competibacteraceae bacterium | reverse complement strand
GTTGGGTCTTGATTATTAGACACCAGCACTTGTGGCGGGCGGAGGGCAATATTGTAGCGTTGCTCTGGAGGTAGCGTGGCCGTGGCCATTTCCGAAGTCACATTGAGATAGGTTCGCAACTCGTTAATCAGCTGGTTGTCGGGATTATCACTCTGCTCAAGCCGCGCCAGAATCGCATGGCCGAGTTGGAGATTACGCGTAAACTCTGCGCCAAAATTTGGGCGCGGTCCGTTGGGATTGGCGAGGTAATTTTTCAATCCCTTGAGCGTGGCATCACCGTGGTTAGCAAGCGCCTTGACCTGGTTGTCGTTGGACCCCCTGAGTCGGTTGAGCGATGTGTGCATTTGCTTGCCAGTCGAATACATCTTGGTTCTGAGATTTTGCTCATGAGCAATCTCATTGAGGTTAGGCGTATTGTTGATACCGACTGAGCTCATTAACTCCCGGGCTTTGTCGATATGTTTAGGTTTGACGCCGGCGGCGATGTCGAGATCATCGTTGTATAAATGCGATTGAAGGCCGTCGGCGATTTCGCGAGCTCTGTCAGGGGTTGCTCCGGCTAACATGGCATCTTTAGCGATCGCTTCTTTGAACTGCAACGCAGCATTCGCTTTGCTTTCCATTTGGGTCGTTCCCCTACCCGTGGCCCCGCTACGTGCTAGCCATTCGAAATGCTCGGCATGTGCGTTAATCTCGTCGGTAACATGCTGGGATGGCGCTGATGATGCAGCATCCCTAAGCTCGTCTGCGATCGCCTGATCAATCAGCTTAAAATCGCTGGCTTTGAGGAGCTTGGTGTCGTGGCCCTGATCTTCCAGTCGGGCGAAAACCAGATCGCCTAGCGTACGGCCGTCGATTTTTAAATTGCCGAATTCGCGGTCGATGGCCTGTTTGAGTCCGGAAGCTACGCCCTCGCGCTTGCTGGTTCTAAGTGAGTTGTTCCAGCCGACGATATTGCTTTTATTGGTCTTCAAGTAAAGATTATTCGTCCCTGGTGCGGTCCGCAGTTCCTTATCGTGGCCGCCTTTGATTTTGTTGGCCTGCCTGAGAGCCTGATTGCGGATTTGGGTATAGTTTTGGTTGATGTCGATCATGTGCTGTATCCCGCCTGAAGTCCTTGACCAGTTTACCCAGCGACAGCGCGCTAGCCATACTGGCCGCTGCGTTCGCTCAAACTCGGATTATTCCGCCATCCGGGTCTAATGTACTAGTCCCGGCAGTTTCTGCTTTGACTTGATCCGTACTCAGACCCTCAGCGATCACCACCTGCCATGCCTTTAAGCTCTCTACAAACCGAGACAAGGTTGAACCAAGGGCCGTGACATCCAGATCGGTTGCCGGAATCTCCATCATTTGTACTACGCTGCCATCAGGACCATCGAGCGCCATGTGTAAGCCACCGGTTTCGAACCAGAGCAGATTGTACTGAAGCAAAAATTCATAGGCTTTATAGCGCTTGTCTTCCGGCGGTGCTCCCACCTCAGCGGAGAGTAGAATCCTGCGATGTGCTTCGTCATAGTCGGCGGTAACGGGGGTTTCGTCATCGATCAATAGACTGAAGCTTTGATCCTCAGTGAACTCGGTGACTTCTTCAAGCTCAAGCAGCGGGCCAAGTTCTGTCATTAGCGTTCGTATCTGTTCGAAGTGACTCATAGCGGTGTCTCTTAGTTTATGATGCAATTTTAGTGGTGCTGGCGGGCGACAGTAAAATTAACAAATAGTCATTTTTGATGGAGGGTCAACTGCCGCAGCAACCAAGCATTGCCCACCACTGGGAAGCTCATCAACCCAAACCGAGGGTTTCGCGTAACGCAACTAATTCCTTTTGCAAATTCGCAACCCCCTTTTGGGGCGTAACCGTCGCTAGGTTTTCTTCCAATGCAGTAATCGACTTATTCAACGAGTTGTATGGCTGAGGTGACGCGTCATCACCACCTTGATTCATCACGGTCTGCAAATCCTTCATAACAGTATTAAGTCCTTGTGTGAGGTCTTCGAGACCGTTGTCTAGCTTGGAGGTATTGATCTGGTGGCCTAGTTGCCCTAGTAGCTGTTGCCAGGCGCCCAATTTATTGGCGTGGTTTTCGAGGGCAAAGTCATCCACGTCGGAATTCTCAGCATCGCTACTAATTGACGAATCATTCTCAAACTCTGAATGATCATCTACTGCTTGCTGATTGGGTGGTGGAAAAATAATGTCCTTGTGTAATACCAGCGCCGTCATCAGATCGCGGGCTTTAATACCTGAGGTGCGGGCATTGCCGCCAATCGCCGCATTGACATCCAGCGTAGGATGGCCAACCCAAGTACTGTAATTAACGGCCATGGATTTGGTGTGTTTCGCTTTATTGTTATTGCCGAGACCGGGCAAGTTGGGCTGGTGTTGCGAATAGACATCCGCCATCTTGGACATCAACTCCACCCTTGCCTTGAGCTGTGCCCTCTCCTGTGGCGTTAAAGTGTTGTTGATTTCATCTCGTAATTGCATAGCGGCATTGCGGTCAGGTGGCGTCTTAATAGGTTGTTTCCCAAACGTGTTATTGCCGCTGTAGAGACCGACCGCGCCGGCAACATGGTTTGAATTAGCGAGCGGTGCCAGTTTGTTGAGAGGCACGACCGGGCTGTTCTTGGCCACATGACTAAATGAGTCGAACATGTCCTTCGTCGTGACCTGATTCATCTGTCCATGCTGTATTTTCCTGATGTTGTTCAGCGTTTTGGTCTTGTCTTTATTGTCCTGGCGTAGCGGATCATTGACCGAGCCCCCCTGACCGGGTTTCAGGGTCTCGTCAAGATCGTCGCGATCAAACATTTTCGTTGCGATGTGATTGAGATGAGGCGTTAACGTCTGGGCTTCTTTCTTGACCAAATGTTCCAGGCCAGCGTTCTGAGATGAGTCTATCCGACGTGAGAATTGTTTACCGGTCAGCGGGCGGTTTGGGTCATCGTAAGCCCGTTGAGTACGGGTGCTCTTTTGGCTATTGTAGAAATAACTGTCGATCATCTTGTCCATCACACCATAAGCATCCAGGTGCTGTTTCTTGGCGGTGTTTTCCATAACATTGAGCGCAGCCCCGGCAGCGGTTTGCAGTTCTCGCTTGCGCTTGGTGTTCATTTTGTTGCTTTTGGCAGCGCCAAATAGAGTGATGGTTCCATCTTCGTTTAATTTCCCATGGACCTCCTTGTCGTTACCAATGCGAGCACCGATTTGCTTTAGATCATTTAGGGTGGTGTGCTTATCGACAATCAGCTTATCGTTATCCAACTTGGCTTTGAGCTGGAGGCCATTTATCACCTTGTTGTTTTCACTGAATAGATCGGCTCTATGGCCGAGTCTTTGCAGCATAATATTGACGGCTTTACGGCCATCAAGAAACTTATCCGGTCGAGTACGGTTGCTTTCCCAGATACTATTGCTGTTGCCACCGGTCTTGCTGCTTTTCTTAGCGTACAGCTTATAGACCTGATGCTTTTTGCCATTATTGCCAGTCACCCACACCCTTTTTGCGCGCAGCTGATGATCGTCGTCGACCTTCGACAAAAATTCGTTAATCTCTTGTCGGGTTGTGCTGTGGCTGATGTGAATCGATGGTTTGCTTCCGATCGGAGGCATGGCGGTCTCCTATGCAGTGAATTCGTTGGTGCGTCAAACTCGAATAAAATCTGAAGGTGGCATTGGCTCGTCGCCGGGTGAGTCATCAGCGGTTGATGAAGTATCATTTGGATCAGGCGCTTTATCCCATCCAGACCGCCAATCCCGCGCTGCTTGCAAGAGATTATTTGCCACGGTAGCTACCCGGATGCTTTCCAGGTGTTCACCCGGCAAATCAATCATGAGCCGTAAACTGTCGTCTTCGGGCAGCAACGCCATGCGTGCACCACCGGTTTGTTGCCAGACCAGGTTGTAGTAAAGCGCTTGTTTCAGGGCATCGACCATATTTCGTTCGGGGACCACGCCGATTTCAGTGCTAAGCATGAGGCGTTGTATCCCTTCATTCCATTCTATGACCAGGGACTCTTCGTCTTCGTCGGCTAGCCACCAAACCGATTGCTCATCCGCAACACGTGAGAGCTCAACAAAATTGCCCAGTTCGGCCACTTCAATCAGTAATCGATCCCATTTTTCCAGCGTTTCGTCAATCATCGAGCATACTCTTTGTTAAAGTCTGATGTTCTTGTCGTTAGTTTAGTACCTGCAAGCGTTTCGTAATAATTAACAATTGGTCATTTGACGGGGCACTGCATGGCTTGCACACTCAGAAAATCATTATGGTTAGGAGTCACGCCCGATGAGTCTTGAAAATGCACAAGCCGTCTTGGCTGAGCTAGGCACTCAGCTGGGCGTGAATCAGCTGACGTTCAATGACGAGGGTCTATGCAGTATCGGTCTGGACGATTTCATATTGAATATGGAGCTGACCACCAATGGCGAGACCTTAACCCTGACAGCATGGTTGGCAGTCATCCCCGAGGAACGCCGTGGCGAAGCCGCCCAGCGCATCGCCGACGCCAACTACCTGTTTTATGGTACCCAAGGCGCAACCCTGGGGATGAATCGCAGCACTGGGGATGTGGTGCTGGCGGTGCGAATGCCGACGGTCACCCTGACTCTCGCACGGCTGAGTCAGGCGATTGAGAATTTTATAGGCATTGCCGAGAGTTGGCAGGGTCGGCTCATGGCCGATGACACGACGCCTGAACCACCCCATTTCGGTCCCTCGTTCGGATTACGGGCCTGATTGAGGAGCATCACCATGCCGGTTTCCATCGACCAATTCCGCAGCGCGGCCACCAAACTGGGTGACGACAGCACCATCGATCTGCGTACCGACCAACAAGGCGTCGCAACCAGCAAATGGCAACGGTTCAAGGTTTGGGTCGGCGATTTCGTCAGCAAGGACGCGACCGTGGCAGAGCGTCAAAAACAGACCGTGCGGACTTTTCTGGCCAGTGTGAAGGCGAGCTATGGGCAAGATCTTGCCGATATCGCCAGCGATCAGGTCTACGACAACCTCAAAGGGGGACCCCTGACCGGCAAGCTTATTCGCACCACTTTAGCTGCCATTGAGGAGCGCGGCGGGCAACATTGGTTGCAAAACGAACGCTTGATCCGCGAATTCGCCCATACGGTCATGCCGCCGTCGGAAAAATCCGCGCCTTCGCTGAGTTCGGTGGTAAATCCCATCACGGAAGCGATCGTCAATGAGGCCGTGAGCAAGGGCTTGTCGCAAAAAGACGCGGCTGAGTTTCTGCAACGTTACACCACTGGCAGTTCTCAAATCGGGGTCGGGTTCACTATGCCACGGGTATCCCACGCCATTGAGGTCGCGCTGCGCAAGGCGATGGTCGTCAGGGATCAACAGGGGGTAGTGCAGGGCCGGTACCGGCGTCTTGATCCGCAGGAAGCTCGCGAGATCGCCAAGCAGGCAGTCCGGCAGACCATCCTGAGCTCTGTCAATCAGCGCATGGGCAGCAATTACTTGAAACAGCATCCCTTTCAAGCAGCCTTCGATAAGAAGTGTGAGCAAATGGGATTGTCGGCATACCTCAAACATATGGACCTCGGTCCCGTGGAAGAGACCTTTACCTTTGCCATGCAGGACGCCAAGGGCGTGGTGGGCACGGATAAGATGCCGGACATGGTCGATAAGGTGCTCACGCGCTACTTCACTCGTCAGCGGGAAAAACTCGATCAGATCGAGGCGCTCAAGTTGCCAGAAGGCAACGCTAAGGATCAATTGATTGCCGAGTCTTTGGGCACCCGCTCGCGGATGAGTCCTGACTATTTTGTCCAGTTACAAAAGACCGCGACTCAGTTCGCGCAACTCAAGACTCAGCTGGATAAAACCTCTGACCTGGATGGACAGATTGCGTTGGCAACCGAGATGGGGCGGTCGCTGCTCAAAGCAGCACAAGAGGCCGGTGTGGAGGGAGCCGACGATGTCATGCGGTTCATGTCGCAAGCCTTTTTAATTTACGCCAGCAAAGCGCCCAAGCAGGACGTTGAAGCGTTGGTCTCCTGGGTCGGTTCTGACAATGGGCAACAGGTGGCGGAACGCATGGCCGATTATCTGACGGACCCGGAAGCATTCGGCGACGCATCGCTGCAACAGGTCGGCTCATTGTTCTTAAGGGCCACAACAGTCGTCGACACCCTTAGCAAGCAGCTTTGAGACTGCTCATGAACGAGCTTCGCATCTTTATCGGCTTCGATTCTCGGCAACCACTCGCGCATACGGTAGCCTTGACCTCGCTCATTCAAAACGCTAGCCGGCCGGTTTCGGTCACGCCGTTGATAATAGACCAACTGCCCATTCAACGGCGGGGACTCACCGAATTCACCTTCTCCCGTTATCTGGTGCCGTGGCTGATGGACTATCAAGGCGTCGGTATTTTTCTGGATGCCGATGTGCTTGTGGTTGGGGATATTTGGGAGATGTTGGCCGAGAACAGCGGTGATCCGCTTTGCGTAGTGAAAAGCGTCGAGCGCTTCGAATGGCCGTCGGTGATGTTATTCAATTGCGCGGGTTGCACGGCGCTGACCCCGGAATACATTGCGAACGAAACACCGCAAAACCTGGAATGGGCGGACTCAATCGGCGAATTATCGAAACTGTGGAATCATTTGGTCGGATACGAACCACCTAACCCACAGGCGAAAATCGTTCACTTCACCATGGGTATTCCCTGCTTTACCGAAACCGAGGGGATTGCCGATGGTGAATGGGGAGAAACTTGGGCAAACACCGCTAAAACCGCGATGCACACGGTGAGTTGGCAGGAGCTGATGGGAAATTCGACCCATCGGCAGCGGGTTCTCGGTGATCAGTCGTGACCGTGAATAAGGTCAAATGCTTCATTCTGGGCGGCGGTCCCAGTTTGCGGGGGCTCGACTTTTCGACGATTCAAGATCATTACACGCTGGGAATTAACAAGGCCTTTCTCTATTACCCGGTTTCGGCCTGTTTCGCGATGGATTATAAGTTCTATCGTTGGCTGCACACCTCACCCGAGTACAACAAAGACGGAGCTGTACTGGCCGAGCACTGGCAGCGGTTCAGCGGTGAAAAATACCTGATTCTGAATAGCGAAGAACAACTCGTGGACCATGCCGATGATCCGTCCTACCACCTCATCAAGCGCTTGGAGCAACCGGCGTTGAGCTATTCACTCACGGATGGCATCTACACCGGCAACAATTCCGGTGTAGGCGGCTTGACCCTGGCGATTGCATTGGGATTTCGGGAGATTTACTTACTGGGTTACGACATGAAGGTGGATCACGATAACCATCAAAGCCATTGGCATGACGGGTATCCCCCACCGATGGGTTTCAACGAGGTAGATCATTACGTCAAAACTTTCAGTGACAGCTTCGCAGAATTAGCCAAGTTGATCCACCAGGCCGGAATCAAAGTGATTAATCTGAACCCGGACAGCGCGCTGCCTTATTTTCCCAAAGCCGCTACCTGGGCTTGATCAAACGTTCATGCAGCTTATCAGTGGCGATTCCTGAGAATCGTGATAGCACCGCTGATGACCAGCATCAATATGGCAGGCCAAACCCACCAATACCTCAAAAAGAATTCGCTGTGGGTGGATTCAGTATCAGCCCAGCGCAACGCATAAACCGCAACCACCGCAAGTATGATCTGTAGCCACGTCGCATAGACCATGAACTTTTTGTTCACGTTTCACTCCTCTGATACCAATTTCCGAGGTTTTCGGTGTATTGAGCGGATGTGCCATAAGCAGCATGCTGGGGGGCGTGCGTAGCGAATGTGTGCAGGACAGCACACTTGAGCGGCGCTGGCACTCCGGTCAAAATGCATCAGCACTAATGAGAATCGTTATGATACTAGATGATCGCCAACTAGTGCCCGATCTAACAGTTTAGCCAACGGCCCCACTCGGCCACAGTAGGAATCGACAGCGCTTCGTATTTGGAAAGATTGCGAACCGTACTGATCTCCTAAGCTTAGAATTGCTGCGATAGACATCATGTAGTAACCTCTCTACAATTACGATTGAGGGTAAACCATGGCTTGCACTACGTTATCCAGCCGCGCTTTCAACCAAGATAGCAGTAAGGCTAAAAAAGCTGCTCAAAACGGCCCCGTATTTATCACTGATCGAGGCCGACCATCGCATGTGCTATTGACTATTGAAGACTATCAACGCCTCACCAATAGTCCAGTCAGTATTGTTGATTCATTGGCTATGCCCGAGGCTGATGATATTGACTTTGATCCACCACGTTTTGGCGATCAGTTGAGCCATCCGGTGGACTTGGCGTAGTTGATCTTTGATGTACTTGCTGGACACGAACGTTGTTTCGGAACTGCGCAAAAGCAGGCCCGACCCGAAGGTTAAAGCCTGGGCGAGCGGCGTTGAAACCAGTCGCCTTTACTTGTCAGTCATTACGATTTTGGAGCTCGAACGCGGGGTTTTACTGATTGAACGGCGTGATTCAACGCAGGGCGAGGTGTTGCGCCGCTGGCTGAATGAGCGGCTCCTACCAGCGTTTGCGGAAAGAGTGCTGGCGATAGATACTCCGGTTGCCCAGCGTTGCGCCGCTTTGCATGTACCTAATCCCTGCTCCGAGCGGGATGCGCTGATTGCGGCGACCGCATCGGTGCATGGTATGACGGTTGTTACCCGTAACAGCGCCGATTTTGAGCCGACCGGTGTAGCTTGGCTTAACCCTTGGCAGGCTGATTAGCGTCCTCAAGTGTCAATTAGCATGGCATTGCACTGGTTTTTTTTCAGTCTGTAAAGTCCAGATAGCGCCTTACGGGCTACTGAAAGCCGCTATCCTGTCAACCAGTTTTCGACTTTAATTGTTCATAGGCAGGCACTTGCTGCTGGATATCCTGGGCTTTATGAATAAACGCCAGCCAGTCCCGCATTTGTTCTTCGACTGTGATGATGGTTGTCACAAACGTTTGATCAGTGGAACGATCCATGTTCCGCAAAAGTAGGCGGTGAGCGCATTATCAGGGTATTTCAGGACATTTAAGTGATCTGTGTCCAGGATTATCACGATCCACTCTGTTGGCGATCCGCCTGGCGTATTTTACGGCCTTCTTCATCTATGGCTTTGGCGATAGGATCATCGTCAAAAAAACCGACGACATCTCGCCAATGCTTCTTGACATCGGCGGAAGACGAGCCGGAAATAATGCTAGCGAAGGTTTTCTCTAGCTCATATAGGCGTTCTTCAAGAGTAGCTTGTACCACGGTACACTTTATCCCTGTTACGCAGCGCCTGACCGTTGCCAAGCAAATCGCTCGGGGTATCTCCTGATCGATCTGGGCGGTTACAACATGTACACACGGCCCAGCGTGCTAGCGCTGCGACCCGCTCCGGTGCAAGCGCAGTTCATGGGCTATGCGGATACTATGGGTGCGAAGTTCATCGATTATCTACTCGCCGACCGCTGGCTGATCAACGATGAACTGGCGCAGCATTGCAGCGAGCAAATCGTCTATCTGCCGCAGGCGTTCGTAAGCTCGTCTATGCCACTGGCCGACACAGTGCCTAACCGCCGCGACTGCGGTCTGCCCGATGATGCGGTAGTGTTTTGCTGCTTCAATGCCTATTACAAAATCGACCCGCCGGTATTCGACGCTTGGATGCAAATCCTGCAACAAGTCCCTGAAGGTATATTGTGGCTGAAAACCGGCCCCGCTGCGGCGATGGACAACTTACGCCGCGAGGCGCGCAAGCGGGGCATTGAGCCGAGCCGGTTGTACTTTGCTGACAATCTGCCCGAACCGGAATACTTGGCCCGTTATCGGGTAGCGAATTTATTTCTGGATACCTTCAGCTATTGCGCCAGTTCGACCGGGGTATGTGCCTTGTATGCCGGGTTGCCGCTGCTGACTAGGCCCGGCGTCAGCAATGCCTCACGTATGGGGGCCAGTTTGTGTGCCGCTGCTGGTCTTGGGGATCTCATCTGCACTGATACCGACAGTTACGTCCAAACGGCGGTCGATCTGGCGTGCCAGCCGGCGCGTCTGGCCGAGCATCGTCAGCGGCTGGCGACTCGGCAAGCGCCGATATTCGATATCAAGCGCTTTGCCGGTTGTTTGGAAACAGCTTACCGGCAAATGTGGGCGCAGTATCAGCAAGGGCAGGCGCCGTAAGCGATCCAGGTTAATACGAGTTGAACAGAGTAGGAGTGAACGGTAGAGCTTACCCAAAAACCGGGCTTGTGTAGCTCGTGGAAGAGGTGTCGACGGCCCGGAAGGCCGTCGTCAAGACTACAAGGACGTATTCGCGGCGTCCTCTGGAACGAGCTGCGTAGGTCCGGTTTTAAATACGGGTTTTGGCTTGCTCGGTAATTTGGTTCAGCAACTGACCCGCCTTCACATGCTCCGTTTCGAGTTGCTGATAAATTGCAAGTTTGTCCTGCATTTCAGAGAGCGTTGTCGAAAAATCGGCTGCCCGATCTTCTAATCTGTACACTTCGAACTGTAAGTCACTCTCACTCTTATTGAGCGATTCAAGCTGCTTCTTTATGCTGGAAATCTTCTTTTCCAACTTGGCCGCTTCTGCCATCGGATTATGTTGGGTATTTTTCAGTTGTTCAATTAACTCGTCGGACGGATTCTTCAACGCGTTCAAACGAGTTTCACTCTCACTCAGCAGGCGATTGAGCAACAGCTTTTCATTACCAACGTCATCCAACTGAGTACGGGTCCGGTAGAGCTTTTGGTTAAAAACTTTCCGTTCTTTGATCTGTTCATCAAGCTCATCCCGGGCCTTGAATAACGGGGTCAATTGCCGTTCGTAGTCTTGTTTCGGTTCCTGAGTGATTAGATCAGCCACTGCTGAATATGAAAGCCCTTCAGACCTGACTAGTAGCTGTTGCACATCATTCGGATATAGTCCCAATTCCAGTGCTTGCTGTAGAACGGTATTTCTTTCCTTCCAACAATTCACCGCTTCCGGGGACACCGGCTCAATAGATCCAAATCCGGATGCTTTTTGAACACCAAACGCAAGCTTGTGCTGGAGCATGGAACTGGCTGCAAAGCGCAGACCCTTGTCGTCAAAATGACCGCTACTATTGATAGCGTGCTTCAGGTAATCGTCAGTTGCATCGTTAAGGTCTTGGTCTTCGTGCATTTCTTGGAAAAGTTCGAGGTAAGCGCCTTGCCGGGCGAGTAGTTTTGCCGCCGCCGAATTCTCATCAAGCAGAAAACTCACGCGGGCAAGCTGGTCCAGAGCTTGGCGGGCCTGTTTACCGTCAAGTCCGGAAAGGGAGGAAAGATCGTTAGGTGATTTGACGAGTGCGCGGACAGTAGGATTGGTTGGCCACTCGATATTATCGGCCGGATTGAGGTTAGTGCTTTCTGTCGTCAGCTGATCGAGATAGTTTTTTGCTGCTTCCTTGCTCAAGGCCTGATTTTGGATAGTCTTGCCGGAAGCCTTAATCATTGAGGCATCGCCGAATATCTGCCGCAACACCTCAGCACCCTTGCTTAGCTTCTTATCATGGCCGGAAAACCACCGTGCAACGCCACCCGCGTTGGAAGAACGCTGTTTGAAGGTGAGCGTAATCTTGCCGTCCTTCTCGCTGGCGCGAGCATGGTAGCCGTGCCGTGCCAGTTCATCGAGGGAGGTACCCTGCTGTTTAAGCGAGTCCGTCAGCGTTCGATAATCCGGTGTGCCGTCGAAGCTGACCTCAACCGCAGGGATGCTCTTGGTCGTACCGAAATGATTGAGCACTTTTTCCGGTGCTTTTCCTCCTTGGGCCAGTATTGTGCTTAACAGCGTTTTTCCACGTTCGAGTTTGCCTGCTCGGCCGCTTATAGACTGCTTGATATTTCCGCTAGAAGAAGCATTGCGCTTGAAGGTCAGCGTCTGCTTACCACTGATAAGATTCTTGCGGTCAGCACGGACATGGAAACCTTGCTTTTGTAACGTGTCCAGACTGACGTTTTGCTCTGCAAGCGCCTTTTCCAACTCGCCGCGGGTGGTGTCAGCATTGACCACCACACTGTAGTGATTATGAATCGGATTAAGCAACCTATCCTTGGCACTCTCCAACGGTTTGGGCAAATCGCCACTGTGTCGTTTCAGCACGCGACCGAGCCAGGCTTTGCCTTGTTGTCGCTGGAGATTCAGCGCGCCGGACTCCGTGTCGCGGGGGAGTTTGAGGGTAATTTTAGTGGCCTTGCCCGACTCCACTGCCTTTGAAGCCGATTGGTCAGCATGCCATTCGAAGTTGGCTAGCACATTGTGAACATGCTGGTCGGGAACGTTCTGATCCCGCAGCTGTTGCGCAAGGTGGGCAATACCATGCCCCGGCATAACGTTAAGGGTGTAGTTGTTAGGCATAGTGGTAAGGCCCGTTGGGGTAAAGTTAACTGGAATGCATGACCACGGCGGGTGCTAAATGCGTAGCATTCCGGCGTTAAAGTCAGGGTGTTGTTGCTCAATCTCCTCCGAGTTCAGCCCGCCGTGTAGCGCGATGATCTCGCGCCATACTCGGCCTCGATCCACGAAATCTTGCAGAATTTCGATCAGGTATTGCACGGCAATGTCGTTCAAATTGAGATCGAGGCACTGCTCGATTTCGCCATCCGGGGCGTCCAGACCGAAGCGCAGCCCACCGGTTTCGCGCCACAATCCATTGGCTACCAAGAGCGCGTGATAGGTCGTGGCCCGCTGGTGTTCTTTTGTCGCGCCCAAAGCCATGCTCAGTACCAGCTTGTGCAGCCGGTCGTCCACATGCAGTTCGAGCACTGCTTCGTC
>JAZBPA010000360.1:0-16217 GCA_036351435.1 Candidatus Competibacteraceae bacterium | reverse complement strand
TCATTGACTTGATCAGGGCTGATAATCACCTTAGGCTCGAAAGTGAAATCTATAAAGGGCTCGATTTCCTTCATTCGTTGCTTTAATTCTTTAGTCACCTGCTTAGCTTCTTGGTTGTCCCGAATGATGCGCGGGGTGATTAGCACCAGGAGCTCGGTTCGATCCGTCTCATTATTCACTCCACCGAACAGTGGGCCGACGACTGGGATTTTGTAAAGCACAGGAATGCCGCCACTGCTGTCGTTTACGGATTCCGAGATGAGTCCACCGAGCACAATGGACTCGCCACTTTGAATGGCGACTTTGCTTTGAACGGTGCGTTCGAAAAACGAGCGTTGGCCGGTCGCTTCATCAATGGGGCCTACACTAATGACTTCCTGATTGACATCCATGGTGACTAATCCCCCAGCGTTAATCTGAGGTGCAACCGTTAGAATAACCCCAGTGTCTTTAAACTGAATATTCTGGGTTGTTGTACCCCCATCGGTAGTGCTGGTACCCTGTAAAACCGGTTGTTGGTTACCGACTCGAATAGTGGCTTCCTGATTATCGACCACCATGACCTGAGGTGAGGATAGAACTCTCAATTTGCTTTCCGACGCCAGCGCATCCAGTAAAGCCCGTACTATACCGGCCTCGTCGCTGATGGTATAAACAAAACCCGCACCGGCCCTACCAAGATCATCGACATTGACATTGGTATTAATGCCTTGGCTACCTATTCCGAGATAATCGCCAACTCCATTTTTAAACCACCATTGCACGCCGTAAGTCAAATTGCCGGTCAAAGTCACTTCGGCGATGGTGACCTCCACCAGCACTTGAAGAGCAGGCACATCAATCCTACTCAGTGCGGAAAGAATTTTTTGATAGTCTTGTTTGTTAGCCCATATGAGTAAGGCATTGTTTTCAGTGTCGGCGATGATGCGCACTTCTTCTGTGGCGGCACCACCGAAGCGCGAGCTACTTCCTCCACCCCCTACTGAGCTTGGCTGTGGGGATTGTGAAATGGACGAAGGACGAGCAGAAAGTCCAGAGGAAGAACCGGAGGGAAAGCCGGAAGAAGATGGGCTAGACGACGAGGGTTGATCATTGGCCTGTTGTTGCTCACTGATCCGGAAATTCTGGTTACTCTGCTGGGTTGAATTAGATAGGCCGCTGCTGGATGAACTATTAGACAAGCCACTGCTGCTGGATGAACTACCTGATGTGGATAGTTGCGTAGGCGTTAAACCGGGAGCCACCTGCCCAGCCGTTGAAGAACCCACGCTTGCGGCTTCACCGCCAAAGATCTCACTCAACAGGGAAGCAATATACTCGGCGGTACCGAATTGTACCGGATAGACATAAAGCCGTTCCCCAGCGTTGCTATCAAAACGCTCTATCCAAAAGCCGATTTCTTCCAAATATTCAGGCTGTTGTGTGATTGCAATAACCGCATTGAGTTTGCTGATTGGGACGAAGCGAATCAGCCCCGAAATAGGCAAATTCGAACCCTCGCCAAAGAGATTGCCCAACTCGGTGGCAACCACATCACTTTCCACATTCTGCAGAGTGTACATGGCCACCGACATGCCCTTCAGCCAGTTGACATCAAAGATCTCAATGGTTTCTTGTGCGTTAGCAAGCTCGCGCGCCGTACCAGCCAACATCAGTAGATTGCGTGCAATATCAACGCTGATAATGGAACCCTCGGGGACAAAGGGTTGCAGGATTTTTTCCATTTCAAGCGCGCTGATATAACGTAGAGGAATAATCTGTACGCTATAGCCGGACAAAGACCGCCCACTGCCTAGGCGTGGGGACAAATTCCCCGGCAAGGCGCTGCCCACGGGCACGATCTTGTAAACCCCTTCGGCTTGAATCAACGCAGCGTTATTGGTACTCAACAACGCTTCCAAGGTCGGCAGCAGCACATTTTTGGGTAAGGGACGGCTGGTCTGAATGGTCACCTCCCCTTGCACTTGTGAGTCAATGACATAATTTTGCTGCAAGGTGTCAAAGATCACCTTCACAACATCACGAATGTCGGCCTGCTCAAAGTTCAGCGTGACCTCACCCTCAATCTCGGTAATCGGTACGGGTTTCTTAGCCGCTTCGGTGTTGATCAAACGGCCTGTGCCAGGAAACAACTCAACAATCTCTTCATATTCATCTGTCCCTCCCTGAAAAACTTCAGGTCGGGAGATCAGCCGGGGAGGAGTTGCAGCAGGCTCCCGTTGAGAGTTGGCCACTTGCTGGGCTAGCCAATCTTCTGTAGGACTGGACTGCTGAGGTTCTGTCGTAGCGCAAGCGCTTAAAACTAAGCACAGCACAATGCCGGATAAACCGGACAAAAATGGGTTAGCCAATTGCTCACCTTTATTGCTAGCCAATGGTTATAACTATTGCGAGGGAGGGGTAGCCGCTTGGGGATTATCTGCCTCGCTGGCCTGCTCTTGGGGGGCGGGATTGGAAGTATTCACCGTATCGTTATTTTGTGCTGCATTTTTCTGTGTCGCATTCCGTGCCGCTTGTCTGCGCCGCAATGCTTCAGCGCGACGTTCACGCAAGGCTTGTATACGCGCATCTCTCGCGCTTCTTCTGGCAGTTGGCGCACTTCGTTTAGGGCGAGGTTTATTGCGCACTAAAGACACCTTGACCACTTCTTCACCCGAGCGCAGGCTCACGCTATCGGGTTGTATGGATTCGACTTGCCAGTCACCTTCTTTTTCCCCGACCCGCAACCGTACCACCTTATTATCTTGTTCGACCCTTAACAACGCCATCGTAGATTCGGGGGTCACTAGCACCCCTTGCAACAGAAACGTGACGTCTTGTTTTTCACTAGGTGCTGGGGCCTCGGGCTCTGCTATTTCCTCCTGTTCGGGATCTGGAGGGCGCCGGGCTTCCAGAAACAGCGGTCGCTCAATAATATCAGCGTAATCATCCAACGGCGCAACGGCGAAATCCTGCACTGAAAGCATCGATTCTGCAAGAGGGGATGAGTCATTGGATGGATTAACCCCCTGAGCAGTGGGGAGTTTAGGAGGATTCAATATGGCATTGACGACCAGTGCTGACATGGCGAAACAAAACAGTGCCAGTACAGCGGTAATAACTAAACGGGTCTGGCGCGACATTTAGCTGCCTGCTCCACGCATGTAGCCTGCCAATTCAAATTGCGTCGTCAAACTGATTTGCGTAGTAGGCTGTTCGGTTCTGTTTCTGCGGCGCTGGCGGATGGGTCTGGCGCGTATTTGAATATTATCAATAAACAGCGCGGGGGGGTTCGATTCAAGAGCATGAAAGGCTTTTTGTAACACCTCGGTATCCCCGGTCATTTGCGCCCGAATAGCGACTCTGGAGAAAGCACCCTCAGTCGTTACCGGTAAAATCTGAACGCTGGTCAACTCACCGCCATTACTTTCCACTGCAGTTTTAACTCGTTGCTGCAGGTCGGTTGCGGCAATGGTCGGTGAAGATTGATTGAGGTAGTATGCATTGATCGTATCGTTTTGTTGGATGTTATTAATGCTTTTCTCTAACGCCGGGCGTTGCGCTAACATCGCGTTCGCACGTTGTAGGCGTTCTTGGTGTTGCTCAATCCGAAGCTGATAGAATTGATACTTGGCCAGCACGATATCTTCGACAAACCAGTCGAGGGCAGCGATGCTCAGTAAGAGCAGCAACACGGCAATTAGGCGCTGAAAGGGGCTTGGTGTACTGACCGTCATGATTGACCGACCACTTGCGCGGAGATATGAAAACGATCTCTGCCCGTTCTACGATCGGCAGTGATTGGCGAACGGAAAGTAACCTCTTTGAAATAAGTCGATTCTTCTAATAAGCCGATCAAAGTTGACGCTTGAACCGATTGCCCACGAATTTGCATTTCACCATCACGTATATCCAGATATTCGACCCATGTTCCATCCGGCAGAAGTGTAGTTAACTCACGCACCAACTCAATCGCTAAGGGGTGATCTTTGCGTTTCTGTGGTAAGAAACTCGAAGATTCGACCGCTTTTTCCAATTCCTGACGTAACTTCAGAATAGTCTCGGCTTCTTGTTGTGCCTCATCCACTTTAGGGAGCAGCTCCAGTACCAGATTTCTTTGATGCCATAACGGCAAGAACACCGCGGCTAAGACCAAAATCAGACCGAGTGCCGCCAGTGTCCATTGTAAGCGTTGTAATGCGGCGCTCTGACGCGTTCTTTTTTCTGGCGGGAGCAGGTTGATTGCGGGACAACCGGCCACATCAACGCCCATTGGCGATAATCCTAAGTTGGACAATTGTTCCAATAGCGCATCCACTACCGGGCGCGTCACAGCAATCAGTTGTACCTGTAGACGGCGTGCCGCAGGCTGTCGTTCCAGAATCCGCACGTCGTAGTAAACCTGTGTCGCATTGAATGGCGTAAACCGATCAATTTCAAAACCAACCACTTGGCGTAAGTTATTCTCGGCAGCTAGCGGTAAGGACATGCTCTTCGATAAGGTGTGTGCGTCAGGTACCCGCATCACTATAGGTTCACCTTTGGTTCTCTTGAGTACGGCTTCGCTGATACCCTCTTGTTTCAGTGATCGCAGTGGGTATCGGTCTAATACCTCAGGCTTTTCTCCTTCTTGTTCTCGGCACAAGACGAGCTCGTCGGCAGTGATTTCCAAAACCCACCGCCGCGAAACACGGACAAATCGCTGACGCAGTGAAGCGGGAAGACACGCCCACAAACCGGCCCCCCACCAACGCAAAAAAGTGTCTATATTCAGTTCAGCTGGCCAATAACGCATCAACATCTGCAGTGTCTTCAATTACTTGATCGATATACTGTGGGTTGCCTGCCTTCGCGCCAAACCAGCAGGGAATACTGTCGTTGCCTGAGCTCGTTATTGCCCGGCACCGGTCTGCCTGTCGGTGCACCTTGCAGTGATACCACGGCGGTAATAGACGTAGCCACCCCGGTGTCCAGTTGGGCTTCGACCGTTATATGATAGGCCAGCCCCCGGCTTGGAGACAAATAAGGGCCTAAAGCCGGCGGGGGTGGAGGCGGTAGACCTTCAGCACTACTTTCGGCACGGGCGGCAATGTATTCGTCGACCGCAGCAGGGTCGACTCCCGGCATGGCGCGCAATACTGTAGCCGAGGCGATCGTGGGGTCAACTCCAGGTTGATAAGCATGTACTGTTAGCCAAGGCGCCAATTTATGATAAACCGCCGCCGTGATCCCCAAGACCTGCTGTAATTCCTCGACACTGGTGAATGGCATATTAGTCGGACCCGCAGCGCGTCCGGCCGCTTGATAAGCCGCACTTTCCGCCCCATTGAGACGGGGCAAATCGTCGGGATCGCGCCAATCTTCGATAGCGTCCAACACGCTGTCCAGAGCGTCTTCCGCAACACCGGCGTGTTGCAGTAAGCCACCCAGCAAATTCCGATCCGCTCGATTAAGATCGACTTTACCGCCCGCATCGGTAGCGTTAATACGCAACAACGCGGACCCATAACGCCATTCCCGTATTTCGCCATCAATCCAGCGGAGCTGCTGCTGGTTGGGGTTTGGATTGAGCACCTGCATCATCGCATAAACGATGCCCGCTTCTGCCAGAGCGCGTGCCTGGGCGCGCTCTACGCTGTGCACGGTTAACAAAGTTTCTGTGCGCATGGAATAGGAGAAACTGGCGGCCATGATGCTCAACAAGGTGATGATCCAGAGCACGATGACTAACACGATGCCTTGTTGGCGAGTAGGTGGAATTAGCATGGATGATCAGTCGGTTAACGGCACCAGCAAATCTGGCCAGACTTGATCCTGCATGGCCCAACTCAGACGCACTAACAACGGTCGTTGTTGATCATTGTCCCACCGGTCAAACCAGCTGGGTTCTTGCGCATCTTGTTCAAAACCGTAATAAGCCCACTCAATTCGGCTTACGTCGTCTAGTATGATGGTTTCCTGTGCCTCCTTTTCCCGCTCATCCTCCTCGTTGGGTCGATAAGGGTGCCAACGTAAGCGCAAATGGCCCACTCCTTCGGCTTCCACCCGGTCAATGCGCATCACATACAATCCTCCTTGCCCAAGATATTCCAACATGGGGGTGACTATGCCCAGACTTTGGGTGTCCCCGTCGAATACGATAACTCGTCGTCCTTCTTGCTGGTCGTTGCGAAACACCGAGACGGATTGACGCAATTGGCGGCGAATGAAATCTTGAGCCAGTTGAATATCGTTTAGACGGACGGCGTGTTGTTCGCCACTCTCCCAGCTGCGCATCCCAAAGCGCAGACCGCCATAGACCATGACCAAAACGATGCCCATCAAACTCATTGCAATGAGCAGTTCCAATAATGTAAAGCCGTTGGATCGACGCATGCTGCTCAGAGCTCTACGGGCAACAAACGCAGGGTTTCGAGAGTAACGGAACGCGTCCGAGCAGTAGTGGCTGACCAGGAGACCTCCACGACCACTTGATAGGGGGTAAAACGCAAATTTTCCGTCGGAGTTTCGGGATCCAGAATATTTTCAAGCGGAAAGGGGGTCACCGTAATGCGCCATTGAAAACGATCATCGATTTCTCCTTGTTGCGACTCTACAGGCAGGTTAATGCCCACCTGGGCTAACAGGGATTCCGCCTGTAGAACTGCCCGAGTGTAATCTTCCGCATTTGCTGTATTGCGTAGCCCGGTGGCAAAGACTTGTAACAGCACACCCAAAGTCAAACTCAAGATGGCGAATGCCACCAGCACTTCCAATAACGAGAAACCGCGACACGAAGCCAACCGCTGCATCAGCGCTGCACCGACTGCTCGTCAATGCCGATCCGGCCTGTCAGCCAATCGACGTTGACCGTGTACTCAAGCCGTTCGTTAGCTAAGGTAATGTGCCCACCAGTCGAACTGCCGTCAGGGAAAAACCGGATATTACCCGAAGACTCGTTCAACAGCTCCGATTGGGCAGTGTACAACTTGACCGCCACATCGGTGGGTAACGATATTGAGCGGTTATTGCTGCTAACCCGAAAATGCCGCGCTTCCAGATCAACAGTCAGTGTCGCTGGACTTTGTTTGAGCACCGCATGACTGCGTACTGAACGTAGGCCTGCAGCCAGTTGGCGGGCGGCACCCCGTAGTTCAGCAGTGCTGCCAACGCCCATGAATAAAGGCGGTACCACAGCAACCGCTAAAACCACAATCACCAGCACTACCAGCAATTCCACCAAGCTGAAGCCGCTGTTACGGTGCGCCTGAATCATAAAGTGTTCTGGAAGGATCAGCGGTGGCGAAATCAGGAGTTAGCGACCGACGCTACTCCCAACTGACCACATCCTGATTTTCACCATCGCCGCCAGGCGCATTATCAGCCCCCAAGGAGTAAACATCGAATGCCCCGTGTTCGCCCGGCGAACGGTATTGATACTCATTGCCCCAGGGATCTTTGGGAATGGTGTTCTTTTTCAGATACGGACCGTTCCAATTGTTCGCCCCGGAAGGAGACTGAACCAACGCTTCCAAACCCTCGCTAGAGTTGGGGTAACGGCCTACCTCTAAGCGGTACATGTCCAGTGCAGCGCTAAAATCCTCAACTTGCAGGCGTGCCGTGCCGGTGTTTGCGGTGCTCAGGTATTTCATTACCCGTGGTCCGACCAGACCTGCCAGCAAGCCTAGAATCACCAGCACCACCAGCAGTTCAATCAGGGTAAAACCCTGTGCTTTGTGTATTGGCCTGTTGACCATCAATGTCTACTCCTCAATTTACTTAACTGTTAAAAACTCAAATCATTAAGGCTTAAAATCGCCACCAATATAGACATGATAATGCCGGCGATGATCACCCCTAGTCCTAAAATCAGTGCCGGCTCCAACAAAGTCAACAGCCGTTTGACCGTGGCCTGTACCTCGTTATCATAAGTGTCAGCCACCTGGATCAACATCTCTTGCAGCTGGCCGGTCTCTTCGCCGACCCGAATCATATGCACCGCCAGCTTGGGAAACGTACCCGCCTCCAATAACGGTTCCGCCAGACCCTGCCCTGCTTTCAAATTATCTGCCACGTTAGTCACCGCAGTCGCCATCACCTGATTAGTCATGGTGTCTTTAACAATGGCCAATGCGGTCAGCAAGGCGACACCATTACCTAACAGAGTGCCTAGCGTGCGGGAAAATCGCGCCATTTCGACTTTGGCGATCAAATCCCCTGCCAACGGCATTTTTAGAAACCAAGTGTCCCAGCGGGCACGAGTTTGGGGGTGTTGCAATTGCCGTTTCATCACTAGCACCGCGCCAATGACGAGGATCACCCCGATCCACCAGTAAACCCGAAATCCCTCGCCGACCGCCATCACGACTTGGGTGGCTAGAGGCAACGTCTTGCCGGCATCGGCAAACAATTGTTCGAACTGCGGAATCACGAAAATCAATAGGATGATCACCGAAAGTGCCGCCACACTGACCAGAATCGCAGGATAGATCAGCGCCGAAGTTACCGACTCCCGCAATGCTTTAGCGCGTTCCATGAATTCCGCCAGTCGGCTCATTACCACTTCCAGCGAACCACCGGCTTCGCCGGCGCGAATCATGTTGAGGTATAAACGGGAAAAAACCCCGGTTTGCGCTTCCATCGCATCGGCTAGCGACGAACCGCCCCGTACCTGCTCTTGGATTCGGGTCAGCAGTTTCTGGACAGGTCCTTCTTCTTCAATGGTGATCAAGATGGTAAATGCCCTGTCCAGAGGTAGGCCCGAGTTCAACAGATTAGCCAACTGTTCCGTGAGGATGACCAATTCTTTTTGCGATACTCGGTGCCGCTTGCCCGAAAACGGCTGGCTGAGCGCGGAAAAAACTCCGGGAGTTGCTTCTTGGATGGACAGTAACAGCAGTCCTTGCTCACGTAACTGTTGGATGAGCACTTCCTGACTCGGCGCTTCCAGGGTTTCCTTTACCACTTCGCCGACGGCGTCAGCTGCTTCGTATTTAAACAACGGCATATCAATCTTCCTGCGTCACGCGCAGCACTTCTTCCACTGTAGTGAGACCGGCTACCGCTTTGCGGAGACCGTCCTCGTACATGGTGTCCATGCCTTGCTGTTGCGCAAGCCGTTGGATATCACCCGCGTCGGCATGTTTTAACAACAAGCGTCTGATGTCATCCGACATCACCAGAAATTCCATGATGGCCATCCGGCCCAGATAACCAACCCCCCCACAATGATCGCAGCCAATTGCCTTGAACAATTGTACGGGTTGCGCATCAGTAAACCGGTTTAACCGCAGTTGTTCGACCATTTCGGGTAATGCCGGGTAGGGTTGCCGACAGTGCGTACAAAGCATACGCACCAACCGCTGCGCCAAAATACCGTTGATAGTCGCGGTCAGCAGATAATCCTCAACCCCCATATCCAGTAATCGAGTCACGCTGCTGGCGGCGTCATTGGTATGCAGGGTGGATAATACCAAGTGTCCGGTCAGCGCCGATTGCACCGCGATACCAGCGGTTTCCAAATCGCGCATTTCGCCGATCATGATGATGTCTGGGTCTTGCCGAACGATAGCCCGCAAGGCATTGGCAAAGGTCAAATCAATCTGCGGCTTGATCTGAATTTGGTTGACCCCATCCAACTGATACTCGACGGGGTCTTCCACAGTGAGTATCTTCCGTTCCGGGGTATTTAGCTGTTGCAGGGCAGTATACAACGTGGTGGTTTTGCCGCTGCCGGTAGGTCCGGTGACCAACAGCACGCCATGCGGTAGTTCGAGCACTTCCACAAAGCGCGCCAGCATGTCCGGACTAAAGCCCAATAATTCAAAGCTCAATACCACGCTGGCCTTATCCAGAATACGCATCACCACACTTTCGCCGTACAAGGTCGGTACGGTGGACACCCGCAGATCGATTTCTTTGCCCTGCACCCGCAATTGAATGCGCCCATCCTGGGGTAAGCGCCGCTCGGCGATATTGAGTCTGGCCATGATCTTGACGCGGGAAATGACCGCCGCTGACAACCGCGCCGGTGGCGATTCCACCTCGCGCATGACGCCGTCCACTCGGTACCGGACTTTCAATCGGTTTTCGAACGGTTCGATGTGAATATCCGAAGCGCGTGAATCCACCGCGCGAGTGATCATTAGATTGACCAGCCGGATAACCGGCGCCTCGCTGGCCATATCCTTGAGATGTTCAATATCATCCGGGTCGACTGAATTCTCGACCAAACTCATCGATTCGACGATTTGTCCCATCGCCGATTTGCCGCTGCCGTACAAGCGGTCGTGAGCGATCTCTATATCAGAAGGCGTTCCGACCCGGGGAAGCACCCGTTTGCCGCAGGCGAGCTCGACGGCAGCAATGGCGTATTGGTCACCCGGGTTAGCCATTGCCAGCACAATGCCGCGCTCCTCTTCGTGTAGCGGCAGAACTCGATGCTCCTTTAAGAAGCGTGCTGAAATATCTTTCTCTTCAATAACCGGCAAATCTGGAAAGTGGCGGTTTTCAACCAATTCCAGGCCATACTGATGCGCAAACGCTTCAGCCAAGTCGCGTTCCGAAACCAACCCTAGCTTCAATAAGATCGAATCAAGCGCCTCGCCGCTGGTTTCCTGAGCGCGCAGCGCCCGCTGCATATTGGTATCGGAGAGCTTCCCACGCGTAACGAGAAGTTCTCCCCATGATTCAGTTAGGACTGCACTCACAAACTATGCTCCGGAAGATTCGCTGGGCCGATATAGTCGATCAAGTGGTTATCGTATAGCGCTCAAACCTGTTTGCCAAAGGCCAGGAGCTATCGCGAGGTGGTCCCGAATGCGCGAGCAATTCAGCACTGAATTAGCTGGTCTGGCCGCCGGTGTTGGGTATTCGCGCGTCGTAATGGGTAGGACCTCGCGCACACATAGCGGTTCGCAATCACTGGCCATTGCCACGATAGCTTCCGTGAAGCCGTGCCAGGTTGTCGCCGGGGTATCGCAGTAATGGTAAGTGCCCCAGGGAAGGCTACCGTCAGCGTCGAAGCGATCGGCCAATGTCAGTAAAACGTCGGCGATGGAGCCGGCATAGGTGGGACAACCGTGTTGATCGGCAACCACGCGCAACTGTTCGCGTTCCCGCGCTAGACGCAACATGGTTTTAACAAAATTATGCCCGTGTCGGCCGAATACCCAGCTCACTCGCAAAATAATATGGGCCGGAAGCGTATGGCGAACCGCTTCCTCGCCTTCCCACTTGCTGCGGCCATAAATGCCGAGCGGTGCCACGGGATCATCCTCTCGATAAGGGGCTTGCTGTTTACCGTCGAATACATAATCGGTGGAAATATGGAACAGTGGAATGTTCAACTGGGCGCAAGCCGTTGCTAAATGGGCAGGTCCATCCCGATTTGCCGCAAAGGCTAGGTCGGGTTCCTGTTCCGCGCGGTCTACCCCGGTGTAGGCGGCGGCATTGATCACCAGATCCGCAGCGCTATCGGTGACTGCCTGTTGCACAGCAGCGGGTTGAGTGATATCCAACGCCGCACGATCCAGCGCAAAGATCTCGTGCTTTGCTGTGCGCTGGGCAAGCTCCCAGCCGACCTGGCCGTTGGCTCCAGTCAGCATTATCCGCATGGTTCAACCCTCAAATACCGGCAATTTGTCGAACGATTGTTCAGCTAAACGTGGTAATTGAGCATCTTTTTCCGACAAAGTAAAGTCCATTTCAGGCCACTCGATACCGATTGCGGGATCGTCCCAGACAATGCCGTGCTCCGATTCGGGATGATAATAATCGGTGCATTTATAGACGAAGTCGGCCTCGTCCGAGAGCACGCAAAAGCCATGCGCAAAGCCGGGCGGGACATAGAATTGCCGGTGATTCTCGTCATCTAATGTGACACCCGCCCACCGGCCAAACGTGGGTGATCCCCGCCGGATGTCGACCGCCACATCGAACACTGCGCCGCGGGTGACTGCAACCAGTTTGCCTTGTGGCTGTACCAACTGATAATGCAAGCCACGTAACACGCCTTGCCGTGAACGGGAGTGATTGTCCTGCATGAAGGTTTCGCTAACGCCGGCTTGCCGATAACGCGCCCGATGGTAGGTTTCCAGAAAAAAGCCCCGATGATCGCCGAACACGCGAGGTTCTAATATCAATACACCGGGAAGTTCGGTCGCGACCACATTCATGACGAAGGCTCTTTTTGCAATAATTCCAATAAATACCGACCGTAGCCGTTCTTGACCAGGGGTTCGGCCAAACGGACCAATTGTTCGGCATTGATGTGGCCCATTCGGTAAGCGATTTCCTCGGGACAGGAAATTTTTAACCCTTGGCGTTGTTCGACCACTTGTACAAAATTAGCGGCTGCCAGCAGCGACTCGTGGGTGCCGGTATCCAACCAAGCAAACCCCCGGCCCAATAATTCCACAACCAATCCACTGCGGTTTAAATACGCTTTGTTGACATCGGTGATTTCCAGCTCGCCCCGCGCCGATGGCTGGATAGTCTTAGCGATGCTGACCACGGCATTATCATAAAAATACAGCCCGGTGATGGCGTAATGTGATTGGGGATGTTCAGGCTTTTCCTGAATATCGACGGCTTTGCCGGTCGCATCGAAACTGACCACGCCGTAGCGTTGCGGATCGCGCACGTAATAGCCGAACACAGTAGCCCCTTGCTCACGGCCGGCCGCACGCCGTAACAGCGCCGACAAGCCCTGGCCGTAATAAATATTGTCCCCCAGCGTTAAGCACACCGGGTCTCCGCCGATAAACTCAGCGCCGATGATGAACGCCTGCGCCAGCCCATCCGGGTTGGGTTGTTCTGCATAGTGCAGATTGATTCCCCATTGGCTGCCGTCACCCAGCAAAGCTTGGAAGGCTTCCGAATCCCGGGGTGTGGTGATAATCAGGATATCCCGAATCCCAGCCAGCATGAGCGTGGATAAGGGATAGTAAATCATGGGTTTATCGTAAACCGGCATCAATTGCTTGCTGACCGAGATGGTCAACGGATGCAGCCGGGTGCCGGAACCCCCGGCGAGAATGATTCCTTTAATTGTCATGGCCTCGTGTTTTGGGGGTTATACGGACTGTATTTGTTCACGCTTGCGTTGGGCCATCAGCACCGCCACGGCGCACGACGCCATGCGCTCTAAAACGCCGTCTGCCCGGCTGGTCAATACAATCGGCACACGCGCACCTAGTACGATGCCGGCTGCCGAAGCATTGGCCATATAGTCTAATTGCTTGGCCAGCATGTTACCCGCTTCCAAGTCGGGTACTAGCAGAATATCCGCATCCCCGGCAACTGGAGAAATAATGCCTTTGGTTTGCGCTGCTTGCTTGGAAATCGCGTTATCGAACGCCAGCGGCCCATCCAAAATACCACCGATGATCTGCCCTCGGTCGGCCATTTTGCATAACGCCGCCGCATCCATGGTCGATTGTAATTTGGGGTTAATCGTTTCCACCGCTGAGAGAATCGCCACCTTGGGGTGCTCGACACCCATGACCTGAGCCAGCTCAATAGCATTCTGGACAATTTCACGTTTATCCCACAAGGTAGGATCAATATTAACGGCCGAATCAGTGATCAACAATGGCTTCGGATAGGTTGGCACATCCATCACGAAGACATGACTGATACGTCGTTCGGTACGCAGCCCTCGGCCAGATCGAACTACCTCAGTTAACAGTTCGTCGGTATGCAAACTCCCCTTTTTGATAATCTCCGCCCGACCGGAATGCACCAACTCCACCGCACGGGCAGCGGCGGCGTGACTATGAGGTACATCAATGATTTCATAGGGGGAGATGTCGATTTTGGCGGTTTCAGCAGCAGCGTGGATTTTACTCGCAGGACCGATTAACAACGGATGAATCAGCTGGGCTTCGGCGGCTCTTATGGTACCTTCTAAGGAAACCGGATCGACCGGATGCACCACCGCCGTGGTGATCGGTTCCAACTGGGCGGTCATTTCTACCAGCTTCTTATGCCGAGCGCCATGCTCTTCGAAATGAACGATCGGCAATTCGACCGGGAGACTACAAACCTTAGCGGTTGGCGCGACAATCCAGAGGGTACCGCTCAGTACCCGATCACCGGTTATATCAATACACTCGCAATCCAAAGTGATACTGTGATCTGAAGGATGTTTATCGGTTACGGTCACTGTGACCTTGAGCCAATCCCCCACCCCCATAGTCTTGTGGAAATGCAGGGTATGACCGCGATAAATACTACCGGGACCGGGTAGCCGGGTACCAATGACCCAGGAAATCAACGCACCACCCCACAGGTTGGGGGCTACCACTTGACGCATCATGTCTTCAGTGGCGTACACTTCGTCCAAATGCGTTGGATTGGGATCGCCGCCCGACAGCACGGTAAATAGCTCGAAATCTCGCTGACTCAGAGTACGCACCGAACTGGCGGAATCGCCGATTTGGATTTCATCGAAGGTGCGGTTTTCCAGACACTCCATGCTATTCTCCGGGCCTTGAGCCAAAGTCAGGGTTGCAGTACATAATTGCCGGGAGCAGATTCCAACGGCACATAACCGCGCTTCGGGTTGCCCATGGCGGGGGGAGCAATCATGCCTGATGAATGCTCAGTAAGCCAGTTATGCCAATGGGGCCACCAGGAACCTTCTTGGACAGGGGTTCGCTCCAACCAAGCCTGCGGGTCCAGATAGTGCTGACTATCCACTGTGGATGATACCCGATAATGCCGGTGCGGGTGACCGGGCTCGCTGACTACGCCGGCGTTATGTCCGCTGTTGGTTAATAAAAAGGTGAGTGTCGTATCGGCTTGTAGATGCAGTTTGTACACTGACTCCCAGGGAGCCACATGGTCTTGTTCAGTAGCCACTGCGAAAATCGGCACCCGGATATCGCTGATGGCGACCGGTCGTTCATTGACCTGATATTGACCATTAGCCAACGCATTGTGCAAAAACAGCCGCCGCAGATATTCCTTATGCATTTTATAGGGCATCCGGGTAGCATCGGCATTCCAAGCCATTAAATCGTTCATGCGGGCGCGTTCGCCCAGTAAATACTCGCGCACCATGCGCGACCAAATCAAATCGTTGGAACGGAGTAGTTGGAAAGCGCCGGCCATCTGGGTGGTATCCAAGTAACCTTTGTCCCACATGATGTCTTCAAGAAAAGTGAGCTGGCTTTCGTCGATGAACAGCAGGAGTTCGCCGGCTTGACTGAAATCGGTCTGAGCCGCGAACAGCGTCATACCTTGCAAACGATCATCGTCATCACGGCCCATAGCGGCAGCCACGATAGACAGCAGCGTGCCGCCCAGACAGTAGCCGACGGTGTGAATTTTGGGGCCGGGGACAACGGCTGAGACCACGTCCAAGGCCGCTCTGACCCCCAAGCGCATATATTCATCCATGCCCAAATCGTGATCCTCGGCCTGCGGATTCTTCCAGGAAATCATGAACACCGTATGCCCCTGATCCACCAAATATTTGACCATGGAGTTGTGCGGCGACAGATCCAGAATGTAATACTTCATGATCCAGGCAGGTACGATGAGTATGGGCTCGGCCTGAACTTCTGCGGTGGTTGGCTCATACTGGATCAGCTCAATCAAGCGGTTACGATAAACCACTTTGCCGGGGGTGATGGCTAGATTTTTGCCGGCTTGGAATTGCTCGGCACCGACGGGTTTTTCATTGGCGATTAAGCGTTCCTGATCCTCAAGCCAGTTCTGCCAGCCCCGCCATAAGTTCATCCCGCCTTGCTCCATCGTGCGCTTGAGGATGACCGGGTTGGTCCAAGGGAGATTGGACGGGGAAAAGATATCCAGCAGTTGTTTGGCCGTAAACCAGGTGACGTTCTTGTGGTGTTGGGAAGGACCACGCAGCGTCGTTGTGGCGGAGTGCCACCACTGCTGTCCCAACAGAAATGACTGATAGTAGAGATTAAAAGGCCACGCTTGCCATTCCGGTTCACGAAAGCGGTTGTCGCCGGGTAGCGGGGTGACAGCGGGTTCGGTGTGGGATTCCAATGCGGCATGCCGGGCGTAAACAGCGAATTGCGCCAGTTTACGCAGGGTCTTCTGCGACAGTTCCAGCTGCATACCGGGCGACATAGCCATATGCAGGATCCAATCCTGATAAGCCTGAGCCAGCGCGACGGGCGACACGCCTAATGTTACCTGCCCGATAGAAGCGCGTATCATCCGGTCAATCGCGCTGCGAAAAGTGACTGTGGTATCAAGATCACGCATCACCGCATCTCCCC
>JAZBPA010000359.1:0-2300 GCA_036351435.1 Candidatus Competibacteraceae bacterium | reverse complement strand
CGCCAAAGTGTTTTTGAGACGGTGGGGTGGCGATGGCGAATTGGAAGGCCGAGTACGGATCGTGGAACCTACCGGTTTTACTAAGGTTTCGGCATTGGGCGTTGATGAACAGCGGGTGTGGGTGATTGTCGATATCGTTTCACCGTCAAAACAATGGGAACGGCTGGGCGACGGCTATCGGGTTGAGGCGAGTTTTGTGATTTGGGAAGGCGAAGATGTGTTGCAAGTGCCGACCAGCGCGTTGTTTCGCCATGAAGATGGTTGGGCGGTTTTTGTGATTCAGAACGAACGCGCTGTGATAAGACCGGTGCAGCCGGGTCAGCGGGGTGGCTTGATGACGGAGATTGGGCAAGGGCTGACGGCAGGCGAATTGGTGGTTACCCATCCTGATGATAAGTTAAGCGACGGAGTGCGGGTGATTTTGCGGGAGAGTTTGTAGTTAAGTATTTTCTCTTTATAACGGATTCTGTTGATGGAATCTGGAACCATTCATAGACCCTGAAATGAGCCAATTTTCCAACCAATTCTCCGCATAGCGTTTTCCATTCAATCGTTCGGCAGGACAACGCTGCCCGTGGTATTTTTTGACGGTACCCGGTGACGAAGGACAGAAGTTCCACAACAACGCGAGCGAGCGTACCCGCGATTCTGCGGAAGCCCTGGTGCCATGGAAGTACTGACTGTTGAAACAGGCGCGATCAAGGAATCGCATGAGTCGGTCGACGAGGTTGCTGGTACGGTGGGCTCGTTCATGCGCATAGCTCAAGCTGAACTGGGCGCGCTTGTTACAGAGCGCCAGCGTATGCGTTTTCAGGGGGGAGTCCGGCAAGACCCGCTCGGCCCATTCCCGCAGCCGGCGCAAGCGTTGGGCGAAGGCGGCTTTGGTGGGCGCATAATAGGCGTGCCAGACTTTCTCCCGCACTGGCGCGAACACCTCAGAGAGCGCTTGGGTAGCGTGCTCCCGGATCTTAAGAAAGGCATGCAGGAAACATAAGATGAGGGTAGTGGTGGGACACAACGCCTGCCAAGCGCCTTGGGTCGCGGCCCAACCATCGGTGTTGACGGTCTCCGGCGCATAGTCCGGGTCAAGGGCTGTGGCCTCCTCAGCAAATACGCCGTAGGCGGGCGTCAACGCCGCTTCCGAGGCCGAGCCGGTGACCGACGCTCCCAGCAAGCATTCTCCGCCAGCGGTGGTGGCAATGTAGATTTTCTCGCCGGCTAAGCGCGTGTGTTTCTCATCCGCGACGAGGTCTTTCGGTAAGCGCTCGGGGGGTTTGACGGTGGTGCCGACCACACTCAATCGCCCTAAGCCTTGCTGTAACCGATACCAATACATCGCATCTCGCCCGAACACATAGGCGATCACCCAACACGGCACGTGAAAGCGCATCAACAGCAGGGCCTTTTCTACTTCGGTCACCATCGCACTCAGGTAGGGCATCACAAAGGCGGGAGCCACCGTAAACACGACCCCGGTCGCCGTGAGCCGCAGACGCCGGTAACGCAGCTGTTGTTTGCAGGACACGGCGGTAAATCCATACCACGCATACCCCAACCCGAAATCATCCGGAAACAGTTCCGGATGGCGATGGTACAGTTCCTCCAACTGCGCTTTCGCAAATGCCCTATCCCTCATAAACCGCTCGTAATTCGCCTCACTTATCGGTACGCGAAGCGTCCGATAGCCTCGCTGGGGTCGATGCGCTACAGTACTCATCGCTGCCTCGAGTTGAAGTGATGTCGGTGGGTTCGCTATTCACTAACATCGCTCACTCGGCGGCAGCTTTCAACTCGGCAGCAGTCCATCAACAGAATCCGTTACAATGAGAGTATTTTTGATCAAGATACCTGAAGGAGGACGGGAAATGATTGAATCTATAACTATTGCAAGCACAGCAACTTTCGGCACCTCTCCCGAAATGTTGAACGGTTTGTCTCAGTTCAATTTCGTATTCGGTTCAAATGGAACAGGCAAAACCACGGTCAGCCGTGTTATCGCAGACGAAAATAGCTTTCCATCCTGTCAGGTTATCTGGAAGGGCGGTACGAAATTGGAGACGATGGTTTACAACCGTGATTTTGTGGATAGGAATTTTCATCAACCCACAGAACTGAAAGGTGTCTTCACGCTTGGCGAGGATCAGGTTGATACCCGCGCTAAAATCAAAACGGCGAAAGCAGAACTTGATGATCTAACGAAGGAGATTGAAGAGGGTGTGATTCAAAGTGATGCATTGGCGAAAATTTGGGTTCATGCGGCATCGTTATCGACCCCGTGCCAATACGCGTCCCACTCTCGG
>JAZBPA010000358.1:0-25779 GCA_036351435.1 Candidatus Competibacteraceae bacterium | reverse complement strand
TCGCCGGATAGTGATGGTTGGCGAGAACGACGCAGGGATGCGTGGAACCACTTTGCCGACTTGACTGACCAGCCGCCCGGTCCACCGCCCTGGCAAACCGCTCCCCAACAACAGCCTGAGCCTGAAACACAACAACCAGCCGTATCAGTCACACCCGCCGCATTAACCAAGCAGTCGGTCGAAATACCTCCGCCCCCAGTGGTACCGGAACCGCCCGTCATTTCAAAACCTGCTCCCGCGCAACCGGCTTTTCGATTTGTCGCCAAGCAGCCGAAACCGGAACCCGAGCCGCTTGAAGCGGAAGCGGATTGGACACCCACCGAACCAAGTGCCTTCGAACGCCTATTAGAACGCGTATCCGGCTGGCCGCAACTGGCGGTACCGTTTCTGGTCCAGAACATCGGCTGGTTTATCGGCGGTTTCTGCCTGATTGCGGGTACGGTGTTCCTGGTACGGAATACCTCGGGTTTTATGTTCGCCTTGGTGGTATTCGCCAGTTTGCTGGGGTACAGCGGTTTTCTGCTCTGGGCCGGTTATCAGTTGCGCTCGAAAAGACCGGAATTAAGTACGGCTAGCGGTGTGCTGTTAAGCATCAGCATGTTGTTGGTGCCATTGAATGTGGCGGTCGCTGCCCGCTTGATTGCCGCCGCCGAAGGTCCATTGCTGATCGTAGGCGTCGGATTAACCGGCTTAGTGCTAGGGGTGTTGTATTGGGCTGTAGCGTTGGCCAGTACTCTTATGGATCGATCATTACAGGGACTGCATCCACGTCTGGTGATAGCGCTGGCAGCTGTGCAACTGGCCGTTCCCGTTTTGCCGAACGCACCGCATTGGACTTGGTTGGCAGCTTTACATGGCGTTTTATTGGCGCTGATGGGCTACGGACTATTCGCATTCACCCGTCACTGGGTGCGGAACTGGTTCATCGATCAACGCCGGACTGCCTATTATGCTGGCGGCTTGTTGGTTTACACCGCTGCGGTGTCGTTCCTTCATCTGACTTGGGCCTATCCGGGCAAGCTGCCGGATGGGTATTTCGGCCCATTCTTGATGATTCTCAGCGGTTTGCTGTTCCAGGTCGATGCCGCGTTCAAGGACTGGGTCAACAAATACCCTGTGCTTTCCCGCTTTACCTTCGGCCTGTACGGATTGTCGGCGCTGGCCATCGCCGTAGGTGTGCAGGGCACGATCCCCGGTATCATCACTCTGGGGTTGGGGGCCGGATTATACGGTTGGGTGACATGGCGCTATCTAACTTGGCCACCACTTTATTTGATGTTGGCCTGTTTAAGCGGTGCTTATGGCTTGTTGGTACTGAAACCACTAGCCTACGAACTCTATTTTCTGGCGAGTCTACCTGGACTGGTCGGGTTGTTGGGGGTAATCCGTTGGGCCCAACCTCGTTCCCGCAATCTCGCGCAGCAATGCTTCGGCGTATTTAGCCTGCTCTTGGCCGGACTGGCTGGCTGGAGCCTGTATTGGGCACAACCCGGCCTACCGGGAATGGCCACCGCGCTGATTGCCAGCGCTGGCTTGTATTTTTTAACCCGGCAAACGCTGATTCCACTCGCTCTGTCCGCTCGCACGGAAACGGCTGTGTGGTATCTGGTCACGCTGCTGGCTACGGTCGCGGTGCTTTATTCTCCAGCTACCGCCGTGTTGACTCACGAATGGCAATGGGCGTTCGGCTGTGCTGGTCTAGCGATGCTATGGACCTGGCGCGGTTTGAGTGGCCTCCAGCGGTTGCCTCAACGGGCACCGGTGTTTCTCCTGAGCGCACTGCTTAATGTGTTGCTGGCGCTGGGAATCGGCTTAGCGAGTAGTTGGCTGTCGTCCCATGATCTACCTGCTTTGATTCTGTTGCTGGCTATTCTGGGTGGGGTGTTGTTGTGGCAGAGTCTGCGGCTGCGTCAGCAGGTGTTGTTTTACGGTCTGCTGTTGTGCTGGGGTGCGGCGGGAGCTTTATTTAAAGCTGTATATCTGCCGAGTTCTGGCGTTGGTTTGAGCCAGTTTCTACTGGTGTTGCCGTTATGGGCAATGCTTTGGTGGTTGCAGCACCGCTTTCCTTTGGAACAGCCCGCTGCAGCGATCGTCGCTCCAGAGGATGTCGAGGATGAAGATGAAGATGGCTCAACGGATTGGATAAGTCGGTTTTTCACCCCGCAACCGCTACATCCCGTTTCAGTGGTTCGTCAGCCATTAGGACAAGTATTGATTCTGATTTGGTTGATTGGCTTCGGTCAGTTAACCGTTTATCTCTTTAATCAGGGTTTAACTCCAGCTTGGCCTTGGAGCGCCGCAGTGGGGGCATTGGCTACTGTTTTGGTGCTCGGCTATTTCCACAAGTTGATTTGGATCACACCACTGCCGCTGTTGCTGGGATTGGGATCAATACTCGGTTTTTTGGGGGGAATGAACGTAACACCGGCGCTATTCGGTGTGACGGCGGCGCTCTATGCGTTGCTGGCTTGGCTGTTGGGCGTTCGTCTGTTGGCCCATCCGCTGACTTCCCGCTTGGCAACAGCGATGTACTTCGTTACGGATGGCAACGCGAACCGCCAAACTGTAGAACAGAGTCTGTTGCTGTGCACGTCGTTCATCGCTGGCTCCGCTGTGCCGTTCTCTTTGCTAGTTGGTATTGATCAGGGACTGAGCATTTTGCCGCTCGTGGCATTGGTCCTCAGCGGCTTATTTTTCGGATTGGGCTCCTGGCATTACCGCTTCAGTATCCAAAGTTATGCGGTTTTGGCCACGCTGACGGCTGCAGTGTGGTTACTGGATTTCTGGAGAGATACTCCAATCTGGGTGGGGATCGGGCAAGCATCCGCCAATGCGTTATTGAGTTTGGTTATGGTCGGCATCGCACTGATGTTGGAGCAACGACCAGCGTTAATTGCCGGGCGTTTCAACCTCTACTGTCAACCATTGCGGACAGTTTCTGTGGTGTTGGCTCTACTGGCTGTAGTTGATGTGCCGTTCTTGATGTACCCATTGCTCGGTTTCGTGCCTGTTAGCTGGACTGACAGTCTGACGCTGTTGACTGCGGGTGTTGCACTGTTATTAGCGACATTTGGTCGCTTGTATTGGAGTGTGCTGGGCGTTTTCCTCGTTACCTGGGCTGTTTACGGACTAATGAGCGGTTGGCTTTTTATGCCCTGGCCGGCTTACAGCGGCTTGATATTAGCGGTATTGGCCTGTACTGAAGCGGCGTTGGCTAATTATTTGGATTATCGCGACAATCGCTGGGCTGCGATTCGCCAAGCCTTATACGTGGTCGCGGGACTGGCCTATGGCATTGCATTAATGGCGGCTGTGTTGAGTTTCCTGCAAGGCGATTCACGCTTACCTGGCTTATTGGCGGTGCTCAGCCTGGGTTTGTTGCCGCTATTGAAGCCGCTGGATGCAGCTCCTTTTTGGCGTAGCATCGGTGTAGCCTCGCTGTTGACGGCTTTGCTTTACAGTCTGGCAACTTTACGCGTCGGTCCGATCAGCCCCTACGGTTTATTGATCGCTATTGTTTGGGGCTATGTGTTTTGGCTGGTCGGCAACGTGTTAGTTGCTCGCTTCAATGCGCGCTGGCCGATTTGGGCGCTGGCTGAAGCACCTTGGCCCTGGTTGGGTTTACTGGTTGTGCTATTCGGTACTCTCACCGGTTTGATGTTACCCACCGCCGTCTTTTTCATGCTGGGGTTGACGCTGTATCTGTTATTGATGATTCGCAATAGCGCGTTGATCGCATTCCCCTGGTTAGCGGTTGTTGCTCTAGCGGTCGCCGGTCTGACCGTTGGCGAGCCTTGGTCAGTGCTTATGACGGGAGAAGCGGAAGCGTTGTACGCAATGGTTTGGCAACTAACGACGCTGATCTGGATAAATCTGCTGTTTCTGGCTGTGCCGTTTTGGCGACGTTATGGTTCGGCCATCGCCGCCCGGTTGGCGTGGCAACGGGATGACCTGGAAATCCCGTTAGCTTGGTTGCCCTTCGCTTTATTGCTGATACCGCTGGCGCAACTGCTGATGCTGGAGGGGTTATGGGCCTATGGCAATCTAAGTTCGGCGACCTCTTTTCCGGTCCCGCTTTGGGGGGCAGCGGTCCTGATCGCGTCATTCGGCCATGCGCTGTGGGTGCAGCCGAGTTGGTTTCAGGCGCAGGCATTCGTCCTGGGACTCTATGCTTTTCTGGTGGCCAGTGTAGCTCTCATAGGATCTGCAGCGTTGCTGCCGCCGGTGAGTGCCCTGTGGAGTGGAGCTTTACTGTTGATCTGGCGCTACCGCCTGACGGAGCAAGAAGCCCTTACCCGTGCGCTGAACAATTGGCTGTTCATCCTGCCGTTGTTGACTGGTGTGCTATTGCTGACTTTACCTGAAGTCGGTTGGGGAGAACGGACGGCGACATTGGGGATTTTGGCGATGGTAACAGCCGCGCAAGGTTGGTGGTGGGAACAGCGCAGTTGGCTGACGTTGTCGTTGGCATTGCTATTGGCTTGCGGTTACGCCCTATGGCCCGCTTTAATGCCGTTGACGGATTGGACGCAATTACTGCCTTGGTATGCCGTACAGACGATGGTCGTCGTTTGGTTCTTGACACTGCTTCGCGGTCGTTTTGAGCATTGGTTGACGCGGCAAGCGGCGCATTCGGTTCTACAATCGCGGGTAGAGCAACTTCAGCAAGTCTTCTCGGAAGCCGTCTCGGCTTTACTCATTTTGCCTTTGCTGATGCTTGCGGCCCACGCATTGCAAATTTATGGGCATTTGGTATTGCATTCGACGGCTTCATTACCGTGGCTGTTTGGTTCGCTTGCGGATGCCGGTGCGGCTGTCGCCGGTTGGGTGTTGTTGTTAGCCATGACAGTGAGGCTGGCTTGGCAGCAAGCCAACCGCGCCGAGTGGGTTTATGCCAGTGCATTGCTGGGATTGGCGTTAGCGGGTTATGTGCGCTTGGTCACTCTGGGTGTGACACCTTTTACGGTGCTGGAAAGCGGCGTGTTGATCGCAGTGGGCTATGGCGTTTTCATGCTGCAACGGCTCACCGGTTCGGTACCGCTGTACCGAGTTGCTTTAGTTATTCCGCTGTTGGCTTTGTTCATATTGCCGCCCCTGCAAACCGTCTGGCAGGGTGATTGGACGGGCGTACTCACCACAGGCGCTGACGAACGGGTTTCGATCAGTGGGATTTTAGTGGCGATCGCCGTCCTTTACATAGCGCTGAGCAGTACCTTGCATCGTCCATTGCCTATCTATCTCGGGGTTCTCGCCCTGAACGCCGGGATTTACCTGTGGGTGCCGCACTGGGCGAAGGATTCGGGGTTGTGGCAGTTTTACGTGATTCCCGCCTCTGTGACAGTGTTGGCCTTGTTGCATTGGCATCGGCAGGAATTGCGGCCTGCGGTGTTAAACGGGGCGCGTTTGGCCGCGATGAGCGTCTTATATGCCAGCGTGCTAGCGGATGTGTTCCAAGCACATACCGGACTGATGGTGTTCGTGCTGGCGCTGGTTCTGAATTTACTCGGCATCGCCCTGGGTATCGCGTTGCGGATTCGGGCGTTTCTGTATGCTGGGGTGGCATTTTTGGTACTAAACGTGACCGGTCAATTGCTACGTTACTACCCCGAACAGGGTTTGTCGCGGGCATTAATTTTAATCGGTCTGGGCGTTGCGATTACGGTCGGCATGGTTGGTTTCAATATCAAGCGTGAAGCGATTATGCAACGATTGCGCATCATGCGGGCAGATTTAGCCGATTGGGAGTAATGAAGGCCAATTTAGCCCTCAAGTCGAGTTGGGTCATGTGCATAATCCGGTCGCCAGTCACCGCCTTTCTCGAAAATCCGATGATCCGCGGGCAGCATGACCCATGGCAGTCGTCGTGATGTCCAAATATGCGCAGACACCTCAATATCTTGCGCACGGTCCAGCGTGCCGACCATGACGGTGCGCATGCGGGGGCGAGCGCTATTGTCAACAACCAGCGCAGATCCACAGGACCCACAAAAGCTGGTCGTCAATCGGTTTCCAGCATCGGATATCCGTTCATTTGCACTCGGGGAACCCGTGATAACCGTAAAAGATTCGACTGGAACGTGGATACAAGTGGCAAAGGCGCTTGAGGTGATTTTTTGACACTCAAGGCAATGACAGGTGTAGGCGACGAATGGCGCAGCAGAGCACTGGTATCGAATGGTTTGACAGCGACATCCGCCTTCAAATGGGATTTCAATCATTGTGATTCTCCTGATGGATTTTGATTGCCGGCTGAAAGTCCACAGTCACCAGCGCGGCGCTTGAACTGTAGTAGTTGTTTTGGCTTCAATCCAGTGTGCTGCGTGATTCTCGCTAGAATTAATGGGCCTATTTCGTCGCGATTTTTCGCTTCGAACTACGCACTATTTGGAGTCCACTTTAGTAGCTACCATGTCCATGAATTACTTTGTGCAAGCTCAGCCTATACCTCATGTACTTTCTTTTGCTACCATCTTTGCGGCGACGCCACCTCTGAACGATCACATCATGCAACGGAAGTGCTATCGCGCACATTTGCCCATCCCGTGGATTATTCATGTTCAAAACACTTAAGGAAAAAGGCTTTCAAGTCATGGCTCTGCATCATGCAGAAGCTATCTTGAAATACGATATGGCAGATGCTGTTACCGAGATTGAAGAAGTTCTGCTTGAGGTATAACTTCCTGTCGTAGAACTCGTGGGGTGGCGGTGGAGAAGGTGAACTGACTCAACGTTTAAGGCATTCACTTTCGGATCGGTTTGGTTGGAAAAAACACATCTTCGAAATCAAGAAGATCATTGACGGAGTAGAAAAGGAATCCACCTCACATGAGATTGACCATATCAAGCGATTTCCGACCGGTACGTTCGCGCTGGAGATTGAGTGGAACAACAAGGATCCCTTTTATGATCGGGATCTTGAAAACTTTAAGCGCTTGCATGCTGACGGTGTAATCTCAATCGGTGCGATCATCACGCGCGGTTCATCACTGCAGGATTCATTGCGTGAGCTTGTGGAGCAGTTCGCGCGTAAGCACCAAATTAATCAAGCAGCAGCGCTCTCCCAATATTATTCCCCTACTAGGCGTCAAATGGATCTCATCCAACGTGCCGCCAAATCTCGAGGTTCATTTGAAGCGGGTTGGGCTCATGTATTCGTATCCGACAAATTTGGCGAAGCAACAACCCACTGGCGTAAGTTGGAGGATCGGGTTCGACGCAGTGTAGGAAATCCTTGCCCCCTTTTGTTGATCGGAATTCCCCCGCAAGTCGTCATCGTATAAACGCTACGGAGATCCCCATGACGGGAAAAATTGTCACCATCGCAGAACCGGATCCTGCGGAAGATCTATTGACCAAAATGGTCGGCCAGTACTCAACTATACTGGCCGATCCACCTTGGCAGTTTCAGAATAGAACTGGAAAAATGGCGCCTGAGCACAGGCGCTTGCTCAGATATCCCACGATGCAACTCAAGGAGATATTGGAACTACCGATTTCCAAACTGGCATCCGCACAATCCCATTTATACCTCTGGGTTCCCAACGCCCTATTGCAAGAAGGCCTCAGGGTTATGGAGGCTTGGGGCTTTACCTATAAATCAAATCTGGTTTGGTACAAAATCCGCAAAGATGGCGGACCGGATGGCCGTGGAGTTGGATTTTATTTTCGCAATGTTACGGAGTTAATCCTATTTGGGGTACGTGGCAGCATGAGAACGCTGGCGCCCGGCAGAAGACAAGTCAATCTACTCTCAACCCAAAAAAGGGAACACTCCCGGAAACCCGATGAGATTTACGATCTCATCGAATCGTGTTCGCCCGGACCGTATCTGGAAATCTTTGCACGATTCCCTCGTCAAGGTTGGAACCAGTGGGGCAATGAAGATGTGGAAGAGAACTCACAATACGGTGTGGCACGACGCAAAGGCCATGTCGATCCTCAACTCCGCTTACTCGAAACTCCTAAAGGATACGGTACGAAATAAGAGCAACCGCAAGTAGTTAATCATCCATCTAAAGAATCTCCAGTTCTTTGATCTTGCGGGTCAAGGTATTACGCCCCCAACCCAGCAGCTTGGCTGCCTCCTGGCGATGGCCACCGGTTTGTTCCAGGGCAGCATTGATCAAAATACGTTCGAATGCCGGTAACGCCGTATCCAAAATTTGATGATCACCGCGTGCTAGGCTCTGCATCGCCCACAAGCGCAAGGCATCTTCCCAATCACCGACAGTGGACTGACTGACCGGTTGCTCGCGTAGATCGGGCGGCAAATCATCCAGATGTATTTCCCGCCCGGATGCCATGACGGTCAACCAGCGACACAGATTCTCTAGCTGCCGAACGTTGCCGGGCCAGTTTAATTTACTGAGATAAGCGGCGGTGTCAGTCCGTAGCGCTTTAGGTTCCACATCCAGTTCAACCGCTGCCACCTTGAGGAAATGCCGCATCAGCAAGGCGATATCCTCACGACGTTTGCGTAGTGGCGGCAGGTGGATACGGATGACATTGATACGATGGAACAGGTCCTCGCGGAACAACCCATCCCGCACCCGCTGCTCCAAGTCTTGATGAGTGGCAGCAATCACTCGGACATCGACCCTCGTCGGAGTATGGCCACCCACTCGGTAAAATTCGCCTTCAGCTAACACCCGCAACAAACGGGTTTGTAATTCTTGCGGCATATCGCCGATTTCATCAAGGAACAGAGTGCCACCGTCGGCCTGCTCGAAGCGCCCTTGGCGGGCGGTGTGCGCTCCAGTGAATGCACCGCGTTCGTGACCGAATAATTCCGATTCCAATAAATCTTTGGGAATGGCGGCCATGTTAAGGGCGATAAACGGCTTGCCGGACCGCGGACTATGCCGATGCAGAGCACCAGCCACCAGCTCTTTGCCGGTGCCGGATTCGCCATTAATCAATACCGTGATATTGGAACGGGATAGACGTCCAATAGCACGAAACACTTCCTGCATGGACGGCGCCTCGCCGATGATTTCCGGCAAGGGATCCGTGACCTCAATGCGCTCCGAACGCTGCCGACGCAAATCGCCGGCCCGGCGTACCAGTGCCACCGCTTCGTCCACATCGAAAGGTTTGGGCAAATACTCGAATGCTCCGCCCTGATAGGCGGAAACCGCGCTGTCCAAATCGGAATGTGCTGTCATGATAATGACAGGAATTTCGGGGCAATCGGCGCGGATACGGGTCAATAACTCCAGCCCATCAATACCGGGCATCCGAATATCCGCAACCACCACGTCGGGTTCGCCCTTGTGTAACGCCTCCAGTACCCCGTGGCCACTCTCGAAAGTCGTTACGGTCATGTTCTCGCGTTGCAAGGCTTTTTCCAACACCCAACGGATAGAGTGATCATCGTCGATCACCCAAATGTGTTCCTTCCTAGCCATCGCTGATCTCCAAGGGTAACAACAGAGTAAAAATAGTTTCACCGGGACGGCTGGAACATTCGATTAGGCCGCCATGCTGATTGACCAGCACTTGCGCGATGGACAGACCCAAGCCGGTGCCGTCCATGCGGCCGGTGATCATGGGGTAGAAAATATTGTCGCGAATTTCTTCCGGGATTCCGGGGCCGTTATCGGCGATATCCAGCCGCGCGACCAGCTTGTAGCGTTTGTGGCCAATGGTGTATTGGCGTTGTACGCGAGTGCTGAGGACGATGACACCGCCCTCAGCATTCAGCGCTTGCACAGCATTCCGCACGATATTCAGGATAGCCTGGATCAACTGGTCGGTATCACCGGTCAAGGGCGGAATGCTGGGGTCGTAATCACGTTCGATTTGCACGCTATCACCACACTCGGCAAGCACTAGGCTACGCACTCTTTCAAGAATCTTGTGAATATTCACCTCGCCGCGTACCGGCAGATGAGTCGGCCCTAACATACGATCTACCAAGTTACGCAGACGATCCGCCTCATGAATGATGATGCGGGTGTATTCCTTCAAGCTATCATCGGGAAATTCCCGTTCCAGCAATTGCGCGGCACCCCTCAGTCCACCCAGCGGATTTTTGATCTCATGCGCTAAATTGCGGATCAACAACCGCGAAACGCTGTGTTGTGACAGCAGATGTTCTTCTCGGTGGATACGCAACTGCTGATCCACTTGACGCATTTCCACCAATAGTTCAACCGCCATGTCCTGCTCTACGATAGGCGAAACGGTGCAATCCACAGTAATCGGGCGCTCACCGGACAATAACAAATGCAATTCGCGTTCGGTGTAAGGATGACCGCTTTCCAGGCAACGCTGCATCCCGTGAATTATGACATCCGCACCGGTGGCCAAATTGTGCAAACCCACGCCACGCGCTTGCCGCAAGCTGATCGCGAATAACATCTCTGCGGCTTGGTTCATGAACACCAAACGCAGTTTGCGATCTAGTACGATCACCGCAACGGTCAAATTATCTAAGATGCGGCGGGGATCAGGGGTTTGCACAGAGTTCTCTCCAAATACGTGTGAGCAGGATTTGCAAAAAATAGACCAAATAAGGATTGCCGGGTGGGAATGCCCTTTTAGTGCGCACTATCGACGCTTGGCTTGGAGGATTGATCGGCTGCCAAACAGGCTTGCTAGGCTATCGTCAACACCTAGTATGCACTGTCCTGGTGCGGCTCGATAATCGATTCAACACCGATGCGCCAAAAAAAACGCCCCCGGATGGGGGCGTTGCTCGGGCAGCGGAGTCTGCTGATTAAAGACTGTAGTACAAGTCGAATTCCACTGGATGGGTGGTCATGCGAACTCGGGTGACTTCAGCCATTTTCAGCTCAATATAGGCGTCAATCAGATCGTCGGAGAATACACCGCCGGCTTTGAGGAATTCCCGGTCAGCGTCCAATGCTGCCAGGGCTTCATCGAAGGAGAAACACACCTTGGGAATTTCTTTTTCCTCTTCTGGCGGCAGATCGTAGAGATCCTTGTCAATCGGATCGCCCGGATGAATTTTGTTTTGAATACCATCCAATCCGGCCATCAGCATAGCCGAAAAGGCCAGATACGGGTTGGCCGTTGAGTCAGGGAAACGCACCTCAATCCGGCGTGCTTTAGGGCTGCTGACATAGGGAATTCGGATTGAAGCAGAGCGGTTACGCGCCGAGTAGGCCAGCATCACCGGTGCTTCGAATCCGGGCACCAAACGCTTGTAGCTATTGGTCGAAGGGTTGGTAAAGGCATTAAGGGCTTTAGCATGTTTAATAATGCCGCCGATGTAATACAACGCCGTCTCGGACAAGCCGCCATATTGATCGCCCGAGAACAGATTATTGCCCCCTTTGGCTATGGATTGATGAACATGCATGCCGTTGCCGTTATCGCCTACGATCGGCTTGGGCATGAAGGTGGCCGTCTTGCCGTAACCGCAAGCAACATTCTGGATCACGTACTTGAGGACTTGAACTTCATCGGCTTTACGAACCAAGGTATTGAACATCACCCCGATCTCGCCTTGGCCGGCGGTGGCGACCTCATGGTGATGGACTTCCGCTTCCAGCCCCATCTCCATCATGGTCAAACACATGGTGGAACGGATATCGTGCTGGGAATCCACGGGGGGGACAGGGAAATAGCCGCCCTTGACACCGGGTCGATGACCGAAATTGCCGCCCTCGTAAACCCGTTCGGAGTTCCAGCCAGCTTCCTGGGAATCGACCTTGTAGAAAGAACCGGAAATGTCCGAACCCCAACGGACGTCATCGAATATGAAAAATTCGTTCTCAGGACCAAAATACGCGGTATCCCCGATGCCGGAAGCTTTTAAATACGCCTCGGCACGCTTGGCCACAGACCGTGGATCGCGGTCATAGCCCTGCATCGTGTTCGGCTCAATGACATCGCAGGTAATGTTCAGGGTGGTTTCTTCATAGAAGGGATCAATGACCGCCGTAACCGGATCAGGCATCAGAATCATGTCGGATTCTTGGATGCCTTTCCAACCGGCGATAGAAGAGCCGTCGAACATTTTACCTTCTTCGAAGATGTCTTCACTAAAGAACTTGGCGGGTACGGTGACGTGCTGTTCCTTACCACGGGTATCGGTGAACCGATAGTCCACGAATTTAACGTCTTTTTCTTCAATTAATTTAAAAACTTCTTCGGGAGTCATTGTAATTGCTTTCCTCCGAGATTAAGGGGATGGGTATCACTTCGATTCGCGCTAGCGATGGAATCGTAATAGCATGATTTATACCAGGCTAAAAAATGGCCAAAATTTAATGTAAAACGGGCATAGGCCCGGACCCAAGCATCCTCAGTTAATGAGAAACATCACATCAGGATGCACTAAAATAGATCATTGGTAGTCTAATGCACAAATATAGTGCGGCAATAGTGTGCGGCTAAAAGCTTGCTGCAGCAAACAGAAAGCTTGAATCAACCCAGCCATTTAGACCAAAGTGATGCGCGCGAACCGTCGTTTACCCACTTGATAAACGTGACATGTTCCTGTGGACAAGACCAACTGCGGTTCCTCCACCCGTTCGCCATCAATGCGCACGGCACCTTGCTTGAGCATACGCAGTGCGTCTGAGGTGCTGGCGGTCAGACCTGCTTCTTTAAGCACATTGGCGATAGGCAACACACCTTCGCGGGTAGCCACTTGCACCTCGGGCAATTCATCGGGCAATTTACCTTTTTGAAATTGTTCGATAAATGCTTGCCGGGCTTGCTGTGCGGCGGATTCACTATGAAACCTTGCAACCACTTCCTCGGCTAGACGAAATTTGACATCGCGGGGATTCAGCCCGTCGGCGACCTCTTGCTGCCAGAGCGCAATTTCATCGCTCGGGCGAAAGCTCAACAAGTCCAAATAACGCCACATCATGTGGTCGGAAATCGACATCAACTTGCCGAACATCTCGGCTGGCGCGTCGTGAATCGCAATGAAATTCCCTAAGGACTTGGACATCTTTTGTACCCCGTCCAAACCCTCCAGAATAGGCATGGTTAACACGATCTGTGGCCGTTGTTGGTATTGCTTTTGTAGTTCCCGCCCGACCAGTAGATTGAATTTCTGATCGGTGCCGCCGAGTTCCACATCGGCCTTCATGGCCACCGAGTCGTAGCCCTGCATCAGGGGGTAGAGAAATTCATGAATCGCGATGGGCTGACCGCTGGCGTAGCGTTTACTGAAGTCATCGCGTTCCAACATGCGGGCTACCGTGTATTGGGCAGCCAGTTTAATCAACTCGGCAGGCTGCAAGCTGCCCAGCCAGCTGGAGTTGAACATGATCTGGGTTTTTTCTGGATCAAGGATCTTGTAAATCTGTTCCTCGTAGGTGCGGGCATTGGCAATGACGTCATCGCGGGAAAGCGGCTTGCGGGTCACATTTTTGCCGGTCGGATCGCCGATCATGCCGGTAAAATCGCCGATCAAAAACAAGATCTCGTGGCCTAGTTCCTGGAACTGCCGTAGTTTGTTGATCAGCACGGTATGTCCAATGTGTAAATCAGGTGCAGTCGGATCGAATCCGGCCTTAACACGCAAGGGTCGTCCTTCTTTAAGTCGTTCCAGTAACTCCGGTTCCAACAAAATTTCTTCGGCGCCGCGCTTAATCAGCGCCAGCGCTTCAGTCGGTGAATGCATTGACATCTCTCGTAGACCCCTAATAGGTTTGCTCATCAGCAGCAACCATTAGCGTTCGCGAATTGCCTGATTCCGGCAGAACTCGCATTGACTAATGATCGTTAAGCCGCTAGATTCGGCGCTTTCCACTTCATGGAATGCCGCAATACAGCATGAATCTGGACCTGAATATCCCGCGAATACCCTCATACTGTCATTATTTATCCGGCCTCTGCGCTACCGTGGTACTGGTGCTGATTCTCGCGTTGCCGGAGGAAAGCGTAAGTTCTAGCGAACCCGAACAGGAACTGGCTTTGGCTTTGCCATCTGCTGACCAGAACGCTGGACCCGACAACGCCAACAACCAGTGGCGTACGGTTCAGGTGCAGGCGGGCGACAGCCTATCACAGGTCTTCTCTCGCCTGGATCTGGGCGCTGAGGAGTTGGCGAGTTTACTCGCCTGCTGCCCGAAGGAAAAGCAGCAGTTACAACGGTTACAACCGGGTCAATTTTTGCAGGTGTTGACCGATCAAAATCAGGTCCTGCAAGAGCTCATTGTCTCTACCTTGGATGCCGGGTCACTGCATTTCGTGAGGCAGGAAGACAGGTTCGCCATTAATGCGACCGAACCAACGCTGGAAACGCGTACAGCATTCAGCACCGGGTTCATCAAGCATTCGTTTTATCAGTCTGCTTTGAAAGCCGGGATGTCGGATGAACTGATCATGGAGCTAGTCGATATTTTAAAATGGCATATCGATTTTGCTTCGGAGATCAAACGCAACGATCATTTCACTGTTCTCTATGAAGAGACCTACTTAGCGGGTGAAAAAACCGGCAACGGCGCGATCATCGCAGCTGAATTCGATCATCAAGGTACGATTCACCGCGCCTTACGGTATACCAATCAACAGGGTGAAACCCACTATTACACAGCCGAGGGTCAGCCTATTAACCGGCGCACCTTTCTTCGTACACCGGTGGACTTTCGTCGTATCAGTTCGCATTTTCAAGCGAATCGTTGGCATCCAGTATTGGGCAAAAAACGACCCCATCGCGGGGTAGACTACGCAGCCCCGAGAGGTACACCGGTATGGGCTGCCGGGGATGGTACCGTGGAATTCGTCGGACGGCAGAGCGGTTATGGCAAGGTTATCATCTTGCGTCATGGCCAGCGCTATTCGACACTCTACGCGCATTTGTCCCGCTTCCACTCCGGCATACGCAAAGGCCATTCAGTGAAGCAAGGTGAGGTTATCGGCTATGTCGGCAGCACCGGATTGGCTACAGGGCCTCATTTGCATTATGAATTTCGCGTCGATGGTCGGCATGTGAATCCGGTTACCGCTAAATTGCCCGGTCCAGAACCGATGGGACATGCACAGCTAGCGGATTTTCGCGCCAAGACTGCGGATCTAGTTGCTCAATTGGATGTTCATCAGCGGGTTCGTTTAGCCTTGTTAGCTAAACGCTGAAGCAGCGGGAATCTGCAGGTTGAGCAGGCAGGGACGGTAGCCGCAGCGAGGGGACTGAATCCCCTCGCGAGAGTCTTGATTAGGCGGAAAAAGACGAGCCGCAACCGCAAGTCGTTGTGGCATTCGGGTTGCGAATAACGAACTGCGCACCTTCCAGTCCTTCGGTGTAGTCGATCTCGGCACCGACCAAATACTGATAACTCATAGGATCAATCAGTAACTTGACACCACCATTCTCCACCGCAGTGTCACCATCATCCTGGTTCTCATCAAAGGTAAATCCGTACTGAAAACCCGAACAACCACCACCGCTGACAAACACCCGCAACATCAAGTTGGGGTTGTCCTCTTCGTCGATTAAACTCTTGACTTTGGTGGCGGCAGCATCGGTGAACAGCAGCGCCGGTGGGAACTCTTCGGTAATCGCTTCAGTGACGGCATTCATAAACATTCTCCTAGGGGATAACTCAAGTAAGGGCCGTTTGCAAGTATGGGATTGTTGACTGTTCAGGTCAAGAATAGTTCGAGTAACCGCCCACAGCGGATCAGTTCACGGCAACAAGGCAATACCGTTCAGTCCTGTGGTTTCCTCGCAGTCGAACATTAGGTTCATGTTCTGCACCGCTTGGCCGGCAGCGCCCTTGACCAAATTATCAATCACCGCTAACACTACCACGGTATTACCCGATTGAGGCCGATGAACGGCGATTCGGCACAGATTGACACCGCGAACACTGCGGGTTTCGGGGTGCGACCCACTCGGCAACACATCAACAAATGGTTCATTGGCGTAGCGTTGCTCAAATACTGTCTGTAAATCAATTTCGGGATCGGTCAATTGCCCGTAGAGTGTGGCATGAATGCCGCGAATCATTGGGATTAGGTGGGGAACGAAGGTTAAATTCACTGCATCGTTGACGATTGCTTGCAGACCTTGGCGGATTTCCGGCAGATGCCGATGCCCGGCCACACCATAAGCCTTTAAGTTATCTCCCGCTTCGCATAACAGAGTATGCACTGCCGCTTTACGCCCGGCACCGCTCACCCCAGATTTAGTATCGGCAATCAACTGTTGGGGATCGATCAGACCTTGCTCTAATAAGGGCAGGAACCCCAGTTGTACCGCCGTGGGATAACAGCCCGGGTTAGCCACTAGACGAGCTTTACGAACCGCTGCCCGATTGAGTTCCGGTAACCCGTAAACAGCATCTGCCAGTAGATCCGGGCAGGCATGTTCAATACCGTACCACTGCTGCCACTCCTCGGAGTTACGCAAGCGAAAATCAGCAGCCAGATCAATCACCCGTACCCCAGCAGCCAACAAATCCGGCACCATTTGCATGGCGGTGCCGTTGGGGGTTGCGAAGAAAACCACATCACAAGCGCTGAGTAGGGCTGGATCAGGTTCGACGAACGTCAGCGCCACCTGCCCACGCAGGTTCGGAAACAATTCGCTAACCGCTTTGCCGGATTCGGCGCGAGAGGTAATTGCAACCAATTCCACGTTGGGATGCCCAGCCAACAATCGCAATAACTCCACTCCGGTATAACCCGTACCACCCACAATGCCTGCTTTGATCATGCGTTTCTCGCTGTAGTGAATCTCGATTTACTGAACGTAGCGGGGATTCCCGGTACGTTAATTCGACAGCCTACATTTTGAGTCCGACACCGGAACTCGGTCAACAGGGCAAATCCTGTAAAGACTTGGCAATTCAGCCGTTAACGCTCTGACTGTATAGCGTGATACTCTTAAACGGCTTTTCCACAATGATCGTAGACAATTTATACTTAATCTTTAACTGCTCACCTGCTAGCCATATGTGGTACCTAGTGATACGGGTTCCTAAACACTAGATAAAATATCGAGAACCTACCGCCATGACTCTCTTGGAACGACTTTTCAAGCCAAAAACGCAAAAAAATGATCCGCAAGCACGTTTAAAACGTCTCCAAAATCTGCCACCTGATGACCCGTCGCTAGCGGAGTTTGCCCAACAGGACGCCGAGCCGAACGTACGCTGTGCAGCGGTGGAGCGATTGACCGACTTCCAGTTATTGCAACGCATTAGCCAAACTGATTCCAGTTTATCAGTGAAGGAAGCCGCTGCGGCTCGTTTCCGTGCCCTATTGGCTGGAACAACCACGCCGCCAGCGCCCCTGCAAGAGCGCTTATCCAAGCTACCTTCACTGGATACCGAGCTGATCAACCATCTTGCTCATCATGCTAAGGAAGCAGAATTGCGTTTGGCAGCGCTGGAACGCATTGAGGATGAGACCTTCTTAGCCCAAGCTGCGATTAATGATCATACCGCGAGTGTACGACTCGCCGCCCTAGAGCGCGTTCACCAATCGGCGGCATTAGAAGAGATTGTTCAACACAGCCGCAATCGTGATAAACGTGTCTATCGCACCGCACGGGAACGGTTAGATACGATTCGAGCTGAGCAGCAGCGGACAGAACGGGTCCTAAATCTCTGTCAAGAAATGGAAAACCTCAGCTGGGACGGCGAATCAGGTGTCAATGCAGCCCGCTTCCCAAAACTGGAACTGGAGTGGCAAGAGCTACTGGCTACTGCCGACAAGCCTGTCCAAGAGCGTTACGAACAAGCTCGCATGCAGTTTCTAGCACACCGTCAGGAGGGGGTGGAAAAGCGTATTGCCCGCCAGGAAGTTTGCAGTGTTTTGGAAGCTTGCGCGGAACGTCTGCAAACCGAACCGGAGTGGACATCCGAACTGGCAACAACCCTGCAAAAAACCCTGCAAGAGGCCCAGCAGACCTGGGAACAGTGCGGCACTATCGAGAATGATAGCGAAGGGCAACGCATAGAACAGCGCTACAAACAGAACCAGCACATTATTCAGGAGCGTGAAAAAAGCTTACAGCGCGCCCATGATCGGGCGGAACGTCTACGCCAAGTTTTGCGTAATGCTGACACACTGCAACGGCAGGCCAGCCAAGTATTGGATACCGAACTAAACACCTTGAAGAAGCAATGGGCTAGTCTAGAGCGGCCCGATAATCGGCAACTTATGCAGCAACTACAGGGTGAATTTGATACAGCGTTGGACAAATTGAAGATGCGGTTGCAACGCCAGGGAGAACGACAAGACCAGGAATGGCAGGAATTAACCGAATTGGCTGATACGTTAGAAAAAGCCTTGGATGATGGTGAATTACAACATGCGCTTGACGTGTATGAAAAAGCCCGCCAACGATTGAGGAAGAACATTGGTTTGTCCCGCCAACAAATGACAACCGTTGATGCGCGCTTGCAAGCATGTGTTCCGCGCTTGGGTGAATTACGCGGCTGGCGCCGCTGGGGAACTCACCAGGCACGTGAGCACCTGTGTGAAGAGGCCGAGAATTTGCGTGGGGTGGAATTGCCGCCGTTGGAGATTGCCGAACGGATAAAGCAGGTGCGCGCCGCATGGAAAAAACTGGACAGTACGGAAGGAGCCGCATCCAGAACCCTGTGGAAGCGCTTCGACAAAGCCTGCGAACAGGCCTATGAACCCTGCCAAGCCTATTTCGCCGCCAAGACCCGGGAACGTCAACACAACCTGACTCAAAAGCAGGCGGTTTGTGAGCAGCTAGAACATTTCGAAAGTGAGACGGATTGGAGCCGGATTAATTGGCGCGATGCCGATCGGTTGTTACGCGATACTCAGAAGCGCTGGCATAAAATCGGTCCGATCAATCGGGCGGATAAAAAATCACTGGATCGCCGTTTCGAAACGGCGTTGAAACGTTTAGATAAACACTTGCAAGCAGAACGGGAGCGGGAAATCAAGCGGCGGCAGGCCCTAATCACTCACGTTAAAGAATTAGCCAATAACCCTGACATTCAAGTGGCGGTCAATGCTGCCAAGCGGGCCCAGGCTGAATGGCAACCCACCGTCCAAGCCTTGCGATGGGAAGAACAGGCTCTATGGCAACAGTTTCGCACCGCCTGTGATGCGGTATTTGCCCGACGACAGGAGGAACAGCAGGCCGCCGATGAAGAACGGAATAACAACCTTACTAACAAGGAAGCATTGTGTGAGGCGATCGAGACGTTAATTGCAGAGGACACTCCCGACATTGAACAGTTGCGCGCACGCTTACGACAGGCCCGGGAGGAGTGGAAACAAATCGGTCAGGTACCTAAAACGGCCTTGAAAGTGGTCGAAAGCCGGTTTGAAACTGCCGGTGATCACGTGGAAACGCGTATCCAAGCATTACAACAACAGGCCACTCGCCAGGAGATCCACAATCTGCGGGAGAGAGCCCGCCTGTGCACACGACTTGAAGAGTTACTGTATACCCCGAGTTCTGAAGCCATGACTGTTGTGGAGGCCGCCCGAAGTAAATGGCAACGTTTACCATCATTGCCGACGGCCTTGGCAGGACCTATTCAAGAACGATTCGATGCCGTCTGCCAAGCATTGACTGAAGATGGCGCTACCCACGAAGCGCTGATGCAACAATTAGAATCTAACTTGGAAGAAAAGCACCAGTTATGCCTACGTATAGAAATTCTAGCTGGTGTAGAATCACCGCCTGAGTTTGCTCAAGCCAGAATGGAGTGCCAAGTATCCAGACTGTCTGAATCTCTCATCCATAGAGAGGGTAATAAAGCACAAGATAGCCTATATGACGAAGCTCGTCGGCTCGAAGAAAGCTGGTATGCCCTAGGCATCCCCTCAACGCAGGATGCACAAATAAGTGAACGATTTAACCAAGCACTAACCAAGCTGAACTCTTAACAATCTCAACCGGGCGGTTGCCGGAGGAGGGTATTCGGCCCCGGCAACCGCTAGATCCAATAATCGCCTTAGGCTACTTCGGAGCTTACAGTTGCAAGTTCCACTTCCAAGAGGCTGATGAAATGCTCCAACTCGACATCTAGCGCCATGCAGAAAATGCGCAGTTCAATGACATCAAGCCGCCTTTCGCCTCGCTCGCATTTACCAATAAATGACTGAGTTTTTCCCAAGCGCTGAGCGAGTTGTTCCTGAGTCAACCTTCTTTTTTCTCGCGTCGTTCGCAGTAGTTTTACAAAATTTTGATATTCGGCTTTATATATAGTCTTGTTCATAATTCCACTCATTGAATAGTCCCCACTCGTTCAATAATCCTAAAACTGGAACTACTAATTACAATGTTTTACGGACTAGTCAAAAAAAGACTAAATTGCTGTGAAATTATCGTTAAATCTGCATATAACATCAGAAAAAAACCACCAATTAGCTGATAAATATGGCGATTTTAAATCTCTCTGGAACTGACAGAAGGTGTTTTGAAGGTATATCAGAGAAGAGTGGCAGCCTAAAGTTAATTAGGCGAAAAGAAATAACTGCTTTATTAACAAAAGGTTGCGCGCCATAGATGGAGGGCAAGAATTCACAAAAGTTCACCTTTGAAATCGACTAAAAGGCCCGAACTACGAATATTCAATCCGTCAGGTTGCTGGATCTTGAAAGTGGTCGTCACGTCGTCCTGCATTCATCGATTACTGATTCAGCAACAACTGGGACGTTTCTTGCGCAGTACGGCAATTAATAACCGGACAATAAGTCGCCGGATGGTCGACGCTACCGGTCGCTTTTTTAATGATACTCTCTAAATTGGGACGCTTGGCGTCCGGGGTCTCGCCGCTACCAATGCCCCCACCGAATTCGATGAACGTATTGATGCCATCCGTCATGGCGGTGCGCAGATTCCAAATCCACCGCACCGGATGGAACAATTGAAAAAACAACCGTGACTTGATGGTTTTCGCATCGGATTGATGGTAGTCGCCCGTATAGTTAGATAGGACTTTGATCGCAGGCTCAGCGATTTCGACTTCATCCAATACCGGACGGAAATGACGCGCGGCTTCGACCATCAGGTAAGTGTGGAACGCACCCTCTGTTTTAAGCCTCACAGAACGCTTGCGGGGGAACAACGCCGCAGCTTCCTGAGCTACCAGATCGACATCTTCGGGCTTGCCACCCACCACAGTTTGCTCGGGTAAGTTGCACCCGCCGATACCACAGTAGTGTTTCTCTGCGAGAGGCCGAACAGTATCTACATCCAACGGAAAGGCCAGCATTTCGCCCTCGCCATAAGTGCCCATAAACTCTCCCCGGCGTTGCACCAACCGTAAAGCACTGGCGAAACTCAGTGAACCAGCCGCCACTAGCGCAGAATACTCCCCCAAGCTATGCCCGGCAGCCGCCATTGGTTGTATCCGGTTTTCGGTCAGTTCCCGAAACACCTCCCAACAGGCGATAGAGTGCGTTAACAAGGCAGGCTGAGTGAAGCGAGTCAGATTCAGTTGATCATCGGGATCTTCGAAAGACAGCTTCGCCAGATCATAACCCAGTATTTCGTTGGCTTCCTGGTAGATCCGCTGGGCGATCGGGTAGTCCTGATATAGATCACTGCCCATACCACGATATTGGGAACCTTGCCCGGGAAAAACATAGAGAATGCGTTGCGGAACGGCGCTGGACATTAGTTTTAGTCTTCATGTTGCGGATAAATAACGAACGCTGAGGATAGGGGGTCAGGTGTAAAAAGGCAATCCAGGCATCTGTGCATTGTCATAGTGTTGTAATATTTGTTAATAAATCATATAACCAAAGCGGGTTTCCGATGAATTTGGAAGTAATCAGTCGCCAACCGGCGGGTTCTACAAAAGCCGTACCGTTGCTGTTTGTGCATGGTGCGTTTACCGGCGCAGCGGTTTGGGATGTGCACTTTCTGTCTTACTTTGCTCGCCACGGTTACCCAGCTTACGCTTTCAGCCTGCGTGGTCACGGTGCCAGTGCCGGGCATGCGAATTTACCCTGGCACAGTCTGGCCGATTATGTGGATGATCTTAGCCAAATTGTTGCGATGCTGGATTGTCCGCCGATATTAATCGGGCATTCGATGGGCGGCATGGTGATTCAGAAATATTTGGAAACCCACTCCGTGCTAGGCACCGTGTTGATGGCTTCCACACCACCGCATGGGATATTGTCCTCATTGCTGGGAATGGGAGTGAGCAATCCTTTATTATTATGCCAACTCGCGCTGCTTCAACAGTTCGGCACTCACTTCACGCACCCTTCAGTGATGCGTCAAGCGCTTTTTTCAGAGCATACCTCAGAAACCGATATTCAAGATTACTATCCCCTACTAAACGGCGAATCCCAGCGAGTGTCGCTGGATATGCTGGGGTTTAATCCATTACGTCGCTGGAAAAAACCCGATATGCCGATGCTGGTGATGGGCGCTGAACAAGACGCCTTTTTTTCGCCGGGATTGGTGCGCGACACAGCACACGCTTACGGGGTTAAGGCGGTGACGTTTCCCGAAATGGGTCATGCCATGATGTTGGAGCGGGATTGGCAGAAAGTGGCCGATGTGATTTTAGGGTGGCTAGACACCAATATCACCGTATGATTTGTATGCTCGCTTAACCGCTTACGTCGATAGGCGGTAGCACCTTTACTGCTAAATGAACCAGTTCAGTACGGTTGCGCGTGCGGGTTTTATTCAACACCGCTTTCACTTGGCTTTTAACGGTCTCCAAAGCCACACCCCGCATATCGGCGATTTCCTCATTGGTCCGTCCCATAGCAAGGCGATGGCAAACCTCTTGTTCGGCGTCGGATAAGCCAAATGCGACGGCTAAACCCTTGACCGATACCACATCCGTGCGCTCGGGATCGACGATAAACACCATCGCGCCACGCAGCATTTCACCGGTTTCCTGGCCGTCGTCACGCAGCGGCGCAACCTCGACGAGATAAGGCAGACTGTGGGAACGGCGTGCAATAGCGATCAACTCGCCGTCTGTATCGCCTTGAGCATTAGCGGTTGCCACCACGTTATCAATGATGATGTGAAGTTGTTTGGTCTGATCAAGTTGTTGCGCCATGATGCGACGCTTGGCGTCCAAATAAAGACCGTCCCGGTCGGAGAAAACCCGCTCCGCCTCACGGTTGATCAACATCGCTGAACCGTTATCGAACAGAATAGCCACCCCGATTTGTAAGCGATCTAATACGCTCATGACCGCGTTATAGCGGTGGCGGAGAATATTCAATGGCCGTTGAATCTCGACGGTACGGGCAAGATGGGGCAATAACATTTGCAAGATCTGCTCCTCGGCAGCAGTCATTCCGCCTCGGTCCTTCGAGTAGCTGATCACCATCGAATCCACCCATGCCCTGTGTTCACAAAGCAACACGCCGCAGCGATGCAACTGACCCAGATTCTCCATAATCCACTGCGTAACCGGCATGGCTTCCAGTTCACGCCGATCCCAGATATCGGTGTCGCGGAGAACCTTTCGCGGTGGCTGAGAAGAGAACAGCTGAATCAGCTGTTGTTCCTGCGGATCAGCCAGTAACTGACTGTAATCAACAGCACCGTTCATGTACTGACTGCTGGCTGCCAGGAGCTGTACTTCAGGAAAATTGGGATCCATCAACCCGAGCAAGGCGGTATCGGCTCCGACATTGTCCGCCACCTGATCCAGAGCGTCTTGCCACTTGGTCGGTTGCAGGGCCGTTTCGTAGATCGCGCCAGTGGTTTCTAATATTTTTTCTAAGTTCATTTGCAAAGTGATTTTCAAGTTAAAGCGCAGGAAGTGGTAAAAACGTCAAGGTGGTGTACCAAATCAGGCTAGTTAGCCTCTTCTCGCTCGGTAAAATGGGATCTCACAGTTATATTTTAGAGCAAATCCCTCGAACGAGGGATTGCAGAACATGAATAATTGTGTATTTTCACCAATCAGTTCATGCGGCATTATTCGGAGACGAGCAAACCCATGATCGCCGCACCTCCAGAGCTACTGTTCCATAAGAAACTCTACTTCGACACCTAGTTGAGTTGTTAATCAACCATCAATACAAACTGTTGAAAGAGATCTCAAATGCCGACAATCTATCGTTATCCCAAACAAGGGCGTAGTCGTTACTTAGTCGTTGTTGATGAAGATGGGGGAATAGATGTCAAACGTGGCGACACACTTGATAAGTATTCCATGTGTATTCATGGTAATCCTTATATGGAACATGAGTATCTTCGCAACAAGAATGGGAAACTGGTGCCTGTGGAAAATGTCGATCTGATTTACACAGGCGAGACGCTTTATCATATCCCTACCCGGAAAGCATACCAGCAACGGACAGTTAAGATGGTTATACCTGGAGTGGTTATAGACGTCCCTCCCCCTTCTCATTACAAAAAACAGCAAGCGATAATAAAGCATTTCCAGCGAGAGTGTGGTTTATCCATCCAGCAAGCCAAGCAGCTATCGAAAGCAATTTCAGTGGGACTTTTAGCCGCAAAAACCGCTGCGCAGCTGGCTGTATTGGTCGGTTCAGTTGCTATGGGTATAGCGGCGGGTCCAGTTGTTATTCTAGCGGGATTTGCAAGCTCGATTTTAGCATTATTTGGCGTTTTGAGTATAGCTCACAGAGTCACTGGTGCTATCGCCTATTGCTATGGCGTGACAGCCTGGGTTTATGATCGGGCAAAACCTGGTTTCTCTAAACACTTAGCAGAGCTTCTTGAAAGAAACGGAGTGCATGGAGATAATCTCAAGCTTCATCATCAAGCATGGATTCAAGGAGTCGCTCAAGCTGGTCGTGCATGTAACAATATAACAATACGCGGATCAAAGATAGATCCCGATTCCGTGAAAGTCGTTTTGCGTTACTTCTCGAAAAACGATACCACTGATCTTTATCGTATGGTTTTCAAGACAATGCTTGAAAAGCTCAGTGGCGAAGATCGCAATCGTTTTCGTAAAGTTGTTGAAAAGGGGTGCATTTACAATTTATGAGAAATCTTTTCGCTTTAATTCCTTTTAGAAGACCTAGTCGATATATAGTTAAGAACATAGCATACACACTGACGTAATACTCGTTTCTGCGATGACCACGATTAGAGGCGTTTACTGATGTCTAATGAACTCTATAAACAAAAAGCGACTACAGCACTCAAGGGGCAATTATGGAATCCCCTGCCAGGCAATCGCGGCATCGGTATCGGTATCGATTATGGGCTGGTCCGTAAAAGAGGTGGAGGTCACAGAAATCACCGAGGGATTGACATGCACGCGCCCCAGAACGGCACAAGAGACAAAGTTTACGCACCTGCCGACGGAAGAGTGGTTCATGCGGGTTGGCTAAACCGTTACTATGGTAACGTTGTTCAGATCCATCACGTTATTGGTGGGTGTACGGTTTGGACCATCATGGCTCACTGCAGGCAAGTCATCGTCCGCAATGGTCAGACGGTGCAAGGCAACCAGCACATCGCCTGGGAAGGGAACACCGGTAATAGTGATGGCGTACACGTTCATTTCGAAATTCGTGTGGGTAGAAATGATCGGAATCATACTGTCGACCCGGTTCCTACTTTCAAAACAAACTCAGCCCCCAGGCCTTTATTCTTCTCTGGGGCCTATCGGCGCATCCCTCCTCCCAGCCAAGCGGAAATGGATAAGATTGCCAATAAGGTCGGACAGATCGGACAGAAAATGCTCAAGCAGCAGGAAGAGATGCTCAATAAAACTTTCAAGCAGAGCCTAGCTGACCTTGACGCGTTGGAAATTTAATGCCTTGTGAACAATCAGTGGGCCGAGAACTGGTGAGAATCGACAACGAAATCACCAAACTCAAACAACGCCGTGATGCCCGCAAAGCCGAAATACAAAACCTGCAGAGCGACCCGGATCGATTCCG
>JAZBPA010000357.1:0-2846 GCA_036351435.1 Candidatus Competibacteraceae bacterium | reverse complement strand
GGTCCCGTCTCTCTTGTCAGGCTAGGCTGGCTCTCACGCGGGGCGTCTAGCTTCTTGCCCTGTTGAATGGGAAATGTGATCTCGAACCAGAAGCAGCTTCCCCGGCCGGGTTCGCTCTCAACGCCAATGTGCCCGCCCATCAGCTCCACCAGATACCGGGCGATTGCAGTCCCCAAACCGGTTACACCATAGCGCCGAGTCATAGACTCATCCGCTTGGACGAAATCATCGAAGATGTGGGCCTGCACGTCAGCAGGAATACCGATGCCGGTATCGATGATCTCAAAGCGTAAGGTTGCATCGGCTTGCACTTCGGTGACAACCGATACTTTGATCCGGACCTCGCCCTGATCGGTGAATTTCACCGCGTTACCGGCCAGATTCATGAGGATTTGACTCAACCGGGTGGGATCGCCGCGCAGTTGGTACGGGACGGCAGGGTCGATATCCAGATGGAGCGCAAGCCTTTTGGCCTCAGCGGATAGCGAAAGCGCCATGTCCAAGCGCTGCAACACGCCGTACAGATCGAAATCCGTGGTTTCCAGTTCCAGCTTGCCAGCTTCAATCTTGGCCCAATCCAGCACGCTGTCAATCACGCCGAGTAGCAGATGAGCCGAGTGATGGATGGCCTGCACATAGGGAACTTGCGCGGAATCGACCCGCTGGGTAGCTACCAGCAGATCGGCGCTGGCTATCATGCCGTGCAGCGGGGTGCGGATTTCATGACTCATCTTGGACAGGAACTGCGACTTTGCTTCAAGGGCCTCTTGTAAGTCTTTTGTGCGTTGCTGGACGCGGTTTTCCAACTCCGCATTGATAGCTACCAGTTCGTTCTGTGCAGTTGCAAATGCTCCCATAAGATCATTGAATGCGCCCGCCATTTCCCGTGCCTCTCGGACGCCGTATACCGGTGCTTGGGTGTAACATTGCACGGTATTTTGGTCGGTCATGACCTGTTCCAGCCGCCGAAATGGTTGCGTAATCCAGGTCATGACTAGCATGATGACAACAAACACGATTCCGGCCAGGCCGAAAATCCCAATCAGCAGTTGCTGTTCCAGAGTGCTGATGACCTGGTGCATAGATGCTTTACTTACAGTCAGCATAACGGTACCGAGCATTTGCCGGGATGTGGGGATAACAGTGGTGCTGGGCAGCTCGAATTGATTATCACGCTGCTGATAGGTCTCAACAAAGACCGGGGCGACGATGATCAAGTTTTGCTCGTCTTCGCGCAGCAGATGAGTGCTAGAGTAGGTGAAGTCCATCGTCTGCTGTAATACAGGAACAAGATGGTTTGGAACTTTACCCACCAGCGGCGTGCCGTCGCTTACCGTTATAGCGACCGCTTCAACGTTGGGAAAATCGCGAGCCATTTCGACAGCGCTTTGTACGTTCTCCGCAGTCTGCTGGATGAGTGCTAGGCGGCTGTCCTGGGCCAGTCGTTCGGCCACTTTCAGGCCGTCATTCAATAAATCTTCACGCCATTGCGCCCGTAACTGTTCGCCCACCAGTAGCAGAATGACCAGGGCCAGCAGAGCGGTTCCCAAAAAGTAAAGCATCCCTAACACCTGTCGGAGCGTGAGTTTGCCGATGGCAGATTGGATGCTCGTCATTGGCTTACCGCCGGGAACAATACAGCGGCCTGGCTGAGAATCTCAGCGTCGAGAATTAGGCCAAGATGCCGGGCAGTACGAGTGTTTAGCGCCAATTGTGCGGCACGAGTGAAGGTTATGCCGGTTGGCGTTTCAGGGGCATCCTTGATCAGATTTCCTAATTCTTCACCAATACCGACATAGTCCGGATACAGCGCAAACAACAGACCGCGTCGGGTGTGCGCCACAGTTTCTGAGAATGCAGGCAATCGCCGCTTCCACGTCTCCTCCAGAACAAATGGAAACAACAGCTCGTTGTTGAGGCTCAGGGTATTGCGGGTGAACCACAACGCTGTGGACTTGGGATCAGCGGCGGCGAAAGTTCGGGTGAGTTTGCGCACGGCATCAGCAGCATCGCTGACCGCTACGAGCTCAATATTGAGGCTCTGTTGTTTGGCTTTCTCTTCGAGTAATGGGATCAGTCCAGGCTGTTGAGCGTTGTAGACAACCACTACAGTTCTCGTGGCTGGTAAAAGCCGCTTCAACATCTTCAGAAAAAGCGTGGTATCGATTGTCAGACTGACGCCTGGCGCTTGAATCTTCTGGTTCGGCAGTTGCGTAACCCCGCCCACCATGAGCGGCAGTCCGGAATTAAGTTGCTCAGCTACGCCGAGTGCCCGCTGGCCCAGTACAACCACTGTGGTATCGGGCTTCCGATGACTGGACAACCATTGCCTGATCTCATCCAGATCGTAACGCTCGGGTAGTGCCAAGGTATGTGGTGGGTTATCCAGCGAATGGGTTAAACCCTCGATCATCTGCGCAAAAGCCGCGTCGTAGGGCGGCGGCGCTACTGGGTACATTACGAGAGCCGTTCGCTCAGCGGCATATAGCCAGGGCATTACCACCAACAAAACCAACGCGAGCATGGCGCGGTGGCCTGCGGTTGCACCTCTCTGAAGCGTTGAAAGGGTCATTTGAAACCGATTATCGACTATGGTACCGTCCCGTGTATTCCAGTGCACGGAGGATTCAAGCGATGCGCACACACCGACGTCTGTTGTTCACTGGGCTCCTGTTGTTCGCTGGTTTGTTAACGCTAGCATGGGTAGCGTATCAGCCAGCTACAATCCCGGTCGATTCGATTGCCGAGGAACCGTATTATCAGAACCCTGCCTTGTTGGAGCAGGCTTGGGCGAATCCGGTCGCAACGGCTTACCGGGATGGGTTTGAGTACCAGATTAATTGGGC
>JAZBPA010000356.1:0-13382 GCA_036351435.1 Candidatus Competibacteraceae bacterium | reverse complement strand
AGGCCGTCTATTTTGGAAATGTTACCCATGAAAGCGGCCTATTCTTCTGGTGACTGACGGTCAAGCCATTCAAAAAAGGCTGTTTCGTCTAGTAAGACCTTGCGTCCAATCCGCCTAATCGCCACAGCCAAACCATTGGCAGGCAACTTGCCATTCTTTGAGCTATGGCGTGGTCGGCTATTAAAAATCAGGCTTCGTAGGGATGATTGAGAAAAGGCCGGATGCTTCTTGCTGAACTGATCAACAGTTAAAAACGAGCGGGATTGTGCCTTTGGACGGGCTTGCAGGTCATCAGTAAGAGTTTGAGTGGCTTGCAACATCGAATCACCTCGTGAACGGTAGGTTTGCGAGGGTGATTGTCAGTTGTTGTGGCGTGCCGAACTACAGCAGATTGGAAGAAAAATTTGACCCCAAAAATCGGGGCAAAATTTTGGACAAGTTATTCTTTGGGGAGAGAAGCGAGTATTGCAGGGAATTCAGGCAGAATTTTTCTTTGCCGCCTTTTGGCGGCCTCTATGTCAGAAAGCCCGATTTGGGGGTTATTGAGTGCTACACGAGCGAATGCGGTAACACTCTCAGGCAAGCTTTCTTTGATCGTATCCTCAAAAAAATCACTGATGGCACCGATAAAATAATGAACATCTGTGTTACCGGTATTGTAAGTGAATAAGGCCTGTTTATTGTGCTCTTGCACAGTGGTGGCCAATCCCTCAAGGACTTTGGACCAGCTAGGAAGATTATCGATATCCGAAGCAAAAAGGGCTACACCTGGGGCAAATCTATCCAGTTTCGCAGAGCGCAAGAATTCATCAGAGCGCGGGAATCTCATCGCTCCCTTAGCGCTTGACCAAGGACTCATGGATTGTTCTGCTAGACCGAATTTTTCAAGTTCCCGCTGCAAACTACCGATCATCCTTCCAATTCTTTTGGCGTCCGCTGCCCCGATTTTTTTCAGGTTGGTAGGGTGACCTTCTGAGGCTTCCTTAATCAAAAAGAACAGTGAACAATAAAAATGAGAAATCCACGTTGGATTGTCAGCATTGGTTAGCTTGTTTTCTATTGTTCGCCAGGCCCTTTCCATGCCGCTTGCATTGTCGGTTAAAAGACGTTTGAGTAATTTTATGCGGTGGCCACGGCCTTGATTCGGGCTGGCTTTCTGGTCTTTCAAAAAAGCATTTAGTAACCGCACTAGGGGCTCAGGTGCCCAAGCGGGGAGCTTTTCAGAGTGATTGTAGGTATTTCCCACTTCAGGACCTCCCCGGCCAGAAACCCTCATCCAATGCCTGCTCCAGCATCCAAGGACACACCGCTGGAAAATCAGCTAAATCCTTCCCGGTCTGACGGGCAGCGCGTAACCGCGCAAGTCGGTAGGCGTGTTCGAGGGCTTCGTCTTGAGTGGCCTTCAGGCTGGGATTATCTTGAATCACATCACGTACACGTACGCGTTGCTCCTGAATGGTGTAACGCCAACTGTTACCCTGTCTTTCGGGTTGATAAGCCCACTTCAGAAGGTGCGTAAGCAGTACAGCAAGGCGGTTGCTTAACTCCCGCTTTTCAGCTTTGCCCAAGGTCTCTAACTCCTCGGCAATATGTTCGGCATCGATCTGGTTCAAATGCCCCAAACGTAGCGCGCTGGCATTTGCCATCGCCCAAGCGTAAAAGTCGGTTTCATAATCATTCATAGCGGCATGTCCTCGAACAACTTGGCGTTCATCCGTGCCACTAACTGGGCAGTATGTTGCTCGCTCAGGTGGGTATACCGTTTCACCATCTGCAAGGTCTTATGGCCCAGCACTTCAGCAATTTCCGCCAGGGTTGCTCCATTCATAGCCAGATAAGATGCAGCGCTGTGGCGTAGATCATGGAACCGGAAATCTTTGAGGTCAGCTTTTCGTAAGGCCACTAACCAAGCGTCCCGCAAATCAGCCGGTCCATCCCCGCGGCGGTTCGGAAAAACCAAATCGGTGTTAATAAGCCTTACTTTGGCGCGTTGCTTCATGAGGTCCAATGCAAGGCCAGCCAAAGGCAAAGCACGGCGTTCGCCGTTCTTGGTCCATTCCAGACGAATAACACCTTCGCTTAAACCCACTTGGCTCCAACGCAACGATAGGATTTCACCTTGTCTTGCGCCTGTGGACAAACTCAACACTACGGCATCAAAAAGGTGAGGGTTGCGGGATTCTCGGCAGGCACTCAACAATCGCGTCCGCTCAGAGTCAGACAAGAACCTTACGCGGCCACGGGGTTCCTTAGGGCGGGATACTTTCTTGCAGGGGTTATCTTCAAGCCAACCCCACTCTTTCACAGCCACGGTGAACGCATGAGATAAAGCCGCCAAGTGGCGAACAACAGACGCCGGTGAGCGGGCTTTGTTGCCAGAAACGGGAGTTTGGCTGAGCTTATCCCGATGCTCTGCAATCAGCGCTGGGGTGCAATCCGCCAGCAGGTAAAAACCGATCTGCTCTTTCCACCAGGTCAACTGCTGGGCTTGCCGTGCACCATCCCGTTTGCGGGGTAGCACCTCACGAGCGTAGCGGTCGACCAGGTCCGTCAGCGTGTGTCGTTTAGCCTCGACAGTCTTGAAATGTCGGCCTTCACGAATTGCCGATTCGGTTTGCTGTATCCACTTACGTGCATCGGTTAATCGCTCAAAAGTAGCGACTTCCGGAGGGTGCCCTTTCAACCGAATGCGTGCAGTGTAGCGGTTGCGTCCATTGGCATCAGGACGGGTAATGATGGTAGCCATCAGCAGACGCTCTCTATCAGCCCTGGTCAAAGCCAGTCAGGTGCTCGCCGCACCTCATCAGCTCGCCGTTGTATTGCTCACAACAAACGGCAATAATCCACGATAGTCTAGCACTGTTTTTTTTGGGAGTGGCACAAAATTGTCACAAAACTCAGTGTGACGATTAAGGCAAATTTGGGAGAATACTTCTAACTATTTGTTTTTGTTTGGTACCGGGAGAGAGAATCGAACTCTCATGGGGTTTCCCCCGGTGGATTTTGAGTCCACTGCGTCTACCGTTCCGCCACCCCGGCAGGGAAACCGAATAATATAGAGAATCCATGCCATCAAGCAAGCCTTTACTTCATTCAATGATGCTGAAAAGCGATTTTTATTACTCACTGCCCCCCGAACTCATCGCCCAACAACCGGCCGAGCAACGCGGATTCAGCCGTCTGTTGTGCCTGGACGGTAACAGCGGAGACTTGCATGATCGCCAGTTTGTTGATCTGCTGGATCTGTTGAATCCGAATGATTTGCTGATTTTCAACGACACTCGTGTCATTCCGGCACGTTTGTACGGACGCAAGACCAGCGGTGGCCGGGTAGAATTGTTGCTGGAGCGATTGCTTGATGAACACCGGGTACTTGCTCAGTTACGCTCTAGCAAACCCCCTAAACCCGGTGCCCGCCTACTGTTTGCGGATGATCGAGTTATCGCCACTGTACTGGAACGGCGCGAGGATTTGTTTGAATTGCGCTTCGAGACAGCACAACCCATGCTGGAAATGCTAGCCCAATACGGTCATGTGCCACTGCCACCTTATATTGACCGCCCTGACCAGACCCAGGATGCAGAGCGGTATCAAACTGTCTATGCGCGTCATCCCGGCGCGGTGGCCGCCCCAACTGCAGGCCTGCATTTTGATTCAACACTACTGGATCAATTAGCCGCTAAGGGCATCGAACAGGTTTTCGTTACCCTGCATGTCGGCGCCGGGACCTTTCAGCCGATGCGGACCGAACGTATTTCTGAACATGTGATGCATGCCGAACAAGTTCAAGTGAGCGATCACGTCTGCGAGCGGATTCGAGCCGCCAGAGCGCGGGGTGGACGAGTCGTGGCTGTGGGTACCACCACCGTGCGTAGCCTGGAAGCGGCTTGCCGGGAAGACGGTGGTATTCAACCCTTTCACGGCGAGACTCGGTTATTTATTAGTCCCGGCTACCGCTTTCGTTGTGTAGACGCCATGATTACTAACTTTCACCTGCCCGAATCAACCTTATTGATGTTGGTCGCTGCATTCGCTGGTCACTCGTCGATAATGCAGGCTTATCGCCATGCCGTTGAACAACGCTACCGTTTCTTTAGCTACGGTGATGCGATGTTCATCACTCGACGCCAACAACCTTGATATCTTGATTCAGCCTAATCATTACGCTTGACGAATGGAGAAACAATCATGAAGCGTGTCGCACTGTTTTTATTGACTAATTTCGCCATTTTGGTGGTGCTGGGGATTGTAGTTAACCTGTTTGGAGCTGGCCGTTTCATCAGCGCAACGGGGCTTGATCTGCAGAGTTTATTTATCTTCGCCGCTGTCTTCGGTATGGGTGGTGCGCTGATTTCACTGGCCATGTCGAAATGGATTGCTAAACGTTCCACCGGCGCTCAGATCATTACCCAACCACGCAATCAAACCGAGCGGTGGTTAGTCGAGACGGTGCATATCCAAGCCAAACGCGCCGGAATCGGTATGCCCGAAGTGGCCGTTTTCGATTCGCCAGCACCGAATGCTTTTGCAACCGGCGCTAACCGCAACAATGCGCTGGTCGCTGTAAGCACAGGCTTACTTCAGCATATGAATCAGGACGAGGTGGAAGCCGTGTTGGGTCACGAGGTCAGCCATGTCGCCAACGGGGATATGGTCACGCTCACCCTATTGCAGGGGGTGGTCAATACCTTCGTCATCTTTTTGGCCCGCGTCGTCGGTTTCATGGTTGATCGAGCATTGTCCGGCAACAACCAGAACTATCGGGGGCCCGGCATCGGCTATTGGGTAACCAGCATGATAGCCGAAGTCTTACTCGGTTTCCTGGCAACCATGATTGTAATGTGGTTCAGCCGCTATCGGGAATTTCGAGCCGACGCTGGCGGCGCAGACCTAGCCGGGCGCAACAAAATGATTGCCGCACTGGCACGATTACAGCAGGCCTCGGAACCGTCCCGTTTACCTTCGGAAATGGCGGCTTTCGGGATTAACGGTGGATTAGGCACGGGGTTGAAGAAGCTGTTTATGAGCCATCCCCCGCTGGAAGCGCGTATTGCCGCTCTCCGCGACAAGAGTTGAGAGGGTTCAGCCGGCAAACTGTTGGAAATCGAATTCCATTTGTGTACTGGCTTCTTGCACCATGTCGCCTTGAATTAGAGTCACCCCGAATTGCCAGATGCCGGCCATTTGCGTAGCGTTGGAAACTCTTGCAGCCACAATTTGAGTGTGCTTCTCTTGAGCTTGTGCGGTCAGTCTTGCCACAGCTTCCCGGCTTTCCTCGTCTTTACCTTTGGCCACCTGTTCGATGAGCGCGCCGTCAAGCTTGATGTAGTTGGGTTCCAAAGACTGCAGCAACTTCTCTGAATGCGGTTTGCCACCGAAATGGGAAATCGCCAAACCACATTGCAACGCTTGCAAGCGCTGTTTGAAGACTTGCATTTGTTTGTAATATTGTTCAGCAGTTTCTTCAGACACTTCCAATACCAGCACGCTGCCGCTCAATCCCGTATCCTTGAAACATTGGCCCAACCACGGGCAAAACCCGTCATCGACCAGCGAATTAGCAGAAACATTGATAAACAGTACCGTTTGCTCGCGGCCCTGCTGGTAACGTTGGGCCAGGATTTCCATACACCGGGAGATCATCCACTTATCCAATGGCCTCATTAAATTGCGACTTTCAGCCAGCGGCTGCAATTTATCCATGGGTAACGGCGTATGTTCCTCATCGAAAATCTGCAGGTAGACTTTATAGCGCTCAATCACCTCGCCCTGAAAATTGGCAATGGGTTGAAAGAGCAATTCCATGCGCTGTTCCGAAATGGCGTCTCGCAATTGGATCAGCAGTTGACCTTCTTCAGCAGCCGAGCCGGAAAACGCCGCCGGCGGGCTGTAAACCTGGGCTTGGTTACCCCCTTGTTGACGGGCACTTTCGCAGGCACGATCAGCATAGATGAGAATCTCATTGGCACTCTCGTGACTGCTACGCAGCACCGAGATGCCGACGCAGGAGCCGGTGGTAATCAGCCGACCCGCCGCATGGGAGGTGTGCCCCTTGATCGCCGCGCAAATCCGATTACCCAGTTGCAGCAAATTCTTGCGCGCGGATTCCGCAGTATAAATAGTAAATACGGCATCGGAAAACCGTGCGAGTACATCTTGTTCTGAAATCAAATCTTTCAGTAGTTCGGCGAGTTCCCCGGCTAAATGATCGACAGCTTCCAAACCCAGCTGCTCGCTGATGGTGCGATACGCGCTGAGCAAAATATAAATTACTGCGCCACCCCCACCTTGGGCGCGTGCACCCTCCAGATACTCGGTGAAAAATTTACGATTATAGAGTCCCGTTACCGGTTCGTATTTGCTGAACTCCTTGAGCCGTTCATCTAATACCTGCTGGTAGTCCTGCGCACGTAGCGAACGTTCGATGATCGGATGAAACACGATCTGCAAACAGGGTTCTTCGTTCATGCGCGTGGGTAAACATTCGACTCTAGCCGGGAATCGTTCACCATTCTTATCAACGGCTTGAATCTCTACCGGTTCTACTGACTTGCCAGCACGGGTGTTGCGGCGCAGAAAGCTCTTAAATTGGTCATGATCCTCAGGGTCGACGAGTTCCAACAAAGCCACCCCGAGAATGTCGTCTGCGCTGGCATAGCCAAAGTGTTTCAGATAAGCCGGGTTAGCGTAGATGTGCGCACCCTCATGGATATAGGCTATGGCATCTCGAGAGTTTTCCAATAATTCTTTGCAACGGGCGTCGGTTTCCTGAAAACGGATGTCCAACGATTGTGCCTGCTGGTGAGCGCGGGCCTGGTCCAACTCTTTTCCAACGACCAAGGCTAAATGTGCAGGATCGTTCACCAACACAAAGTTATCCGCTCCCTCGGCTAACAAGGCGATCGGAATCTGTGTTCCCTCACCGTCGATAAGCGCAATGATAGGAATAATTTTGTCGGCACGCTCGACCCGCTTGCGGATCTGAGTAATGGTCGGCACGCCTTTGCCTTGACGCAACATGATCAAATTGATCGGTTTATATTCTATGAAGTTCTGAATTTCCTTTTTGTCCGTAGATCTGAGCTCTTCGACCTCATAACCCTTGTCTCGGAGGGTCTGTAAAATAGAGCCGTTATCGGATGTCGCATTATCAACGAGCAGTAATGTAATCAGAGAATGCTCAGCCACGCTGCTACCACTCCCTTTAATTGGTTAAGTTGCACGGTTGGTCGCTATGGTCGTCGTTATAGTATAGGAATTTTAGCCGGTTTACCTGGTTGTTCACGTACCAGGCGCGGAACCAAGTAGCCGGGTAAAGAACGGCGCAGTTCTTCCATAAGCTGCCGAGCTCGGTCTTCCGATACCTCGAAATGCGCCGTTCCTCGCACCCGATCCAACAGGTGCAAATAATACGGTATTACGCCAGCGCTGAATAATGCTTCGCTCAGCTCGACCAGGGTATCGACAGAGTCGTTCACGGCTCGCAACAAAACGGCTTGATTGAACAAACAAACATCTGCAGCAGCAAGCCTTGCCAGGCTGGCCCGCACAGTCTTGTCGATTTCCTGAGGATGATTGACATGGACCACCATCACCACTTTGAAGCGCGAGGTGTTGAGGAGTTCCAGCAAAGCACTGTCAATCCTTTCAGGCATTACGATGGGTTGCCGGCTGTGGATGCGTAATCGTCGCAGGTGGGGCACCGCAGCCAACTCTTCCAGCAACACCGCTAAACGGCGATTGGATAATGACAGCGGATCGCCGCCACTGAGAATCACTTCGCTGACATCCGGCTGATTGGCTAAATAATCCAGTGCAACTCGCCGCTGGGGCGTTCCTACCACGGATTGGGCGTAAGGAAAATCGCGGCGGAAACAATACCGGCAATGAATCCCGCAAGCGCCCGTGGTCATCAACAGCACGCGGCCCTGATATTTATGCAGCACGCCGGGCGCAACCAGTGCTTGGCAATCACCGACTGGATCACTGGTGAATCCCGGTGTTGGTATCGTTTCGTCGGCTATCGGCAAAACCTGCCGCAGTAAGGGATCGTTGGGATCGCGCTTGCGCATCCGCGCCACGTAGCTGCGTGGCACCCGCAAGGAGAACAATCCAGAAGCGGTTTGCGCCGCCGCCAACAACGCCGGATCCAAGTCCAACAGACGGAAAAGTTCAGCCGGATCAGTGACGATTAGCGAGTCATCACGCTGTTTATTTGCAGCATGTAGTAAGGCGGTTAATACAGGATTCATGCAAATTGATGTCGAGTGCGAAATGAGTTACTGCGGAATGGAAAACATGCCGGTATCCAACCAATAGCCTTCCTCGTCTTTCAAGGTCTGTAATTTCAGCGTCACGGTCCCGCGCGGTAACGGATTACCCTGTTCGTCGGTGGTATCAATGATGCGAAAATCCTGTTCTTCGCCTTCGTCATCCAAAGCGCGCTCCAGAGTGACCTTCAGCGGCAACGCAAGACGTCGCGCATCCTGGGGTTGGCCGAAATTAACCCGATACAAGGGAGTAGCTGGCCAGCGTTCAACATTCAATTGACGAAACCCGATAAACACCGGCGCGTAAAAATCGAAGGTCGCTTCCGGCACCCGAGTTTTACGGTCTTCCAACTCTAAATTGGCAAATAGCAGATTATCTTGTTTGATTTGTCCAGTTTGTTCCAACTGTCCCACGAAACGAGCCGTCGATTTCATCCCCAGGTGGCGGCTGCGTAAATGGAATTTATACAGCTGCCCCTCAGATAATGCACACACCATCGCACCTACCACCGCAGTGGTTTTGGGGTCGCTGAGCCGTCCGCTCAAAGCGCGGAAGGGGTACCAGTGACCGACTTTATAATGATGCATGGCGATAATCCGATCGGATAACACCGGCAACTTCGCCAGTACCGCCGACAACACCGCCGGCAACCGACAGGGACGCCCGGAAATCAGCAAGTAATCGCAGTCATATAGATAAATGACCTCGCACAAATCGCCGAGCACTTGACCAAGTGTGCGACGTACCGTGGTATCGATAGCCATCAACGTGGTTTCAAATGGCAGTTCAGCCAACCGGAAACCTTGCCCACCGGCAGCTCGGGCGGCGTCTTCCACATAGGCGATAACTTGCGCATGAGGTTGAGTGCGCTGATCGAATACATCGGCGAAGCGCAAGGTAATCGCCTCATTGCCTAACTTCAGATCGGCGACTTCGTAGCGATGCAACAAGCGCAACGCCAACGGCAATGCGATTTGATTGGCGAACTGCTTGCGCAGGGTCCGTTCGTGTTCCGATTGATCGCCGCGATTACCGCCTAGCAGCCGGGCCAACACACTGGCCGGCTCGTGTACCCCCGCTTGCCGAAGCCCGGTTAATAAACTAGGTAACAGATTGCGTTCGACCAGATTATTGAGCACATCGTCCCCGGCCAGATTAAATCCTTCGCGAAATTCCTGGGTCGGTTTCAGGGCCGTGCCGCCCTCCAATTCATACGTCGTGACGATCAAGTCGGAGGTGCCGCCGCCAATATCAATACTGGCTAATCGCAGCGACGGTTCTTGACCATAGCCGTCGCGGTGACGCCCGAACAGCTTGAATAATGACGCCGCATCGCCCTGGAAATTGTGTTTGATTTCGTTATATAGAAATACCACCTGGGTACCGGTGGCTTCGTCCCATTGCAGCAAGGCTTCCGGTTGTTGCGCGTCATCCAAGCCGAGGGCACGCCACATCAAGCGGATGGCAACCCGAATACGCTTGGCGTATAAGCGGCGCTCGGCCAAAGGCATGGCGGTCGGTAAGGTAAAAATGATCCGCCGCAAATGACGCGGCGCATCGGCGTGGGCGCGTTCATAACGCTTGGCAGGCGAGTTGATCAGAACAAAGGTTTGTAACAACACCTCGCCGATAAAAAAGCTCATCAACGCGCTGCGAGAAAATAACGCCAACAACGCCGGCATATCTCCCTCGGTCCGTTCCTCGCCATCTTCACGCAGATAACTGACGAAGGGACCAGCAGTTACCGGGCCGCCGCTGCCAGTGAGGCCTGCGACACCACGATTGAAACGCCATTCGTGATGACGCCTACCGGTATCCCATAAATAGCGTTTCGGGGTAGATAGACCGGTGCTACCTTCGCTGCCATGGCTGAAATAAGACAACGCTTGCGCTTCGAAACCGACCCGCACTACGCTAGGCCAGAGAAACGCGCTGGCGCGTCCGCTACGCCGCGACAGTCGATCGTCACCAAACTGACTGCGAGCGAATTCTACCCGGCTGGGAAACGGTTCGTCATACACCCATTCCGGTTGGGTCAGACTGCGCAATTCCAAACGGTAGCTGTCGTTCAAGTCCAGCGGATCGTCGCCGCTGGTTTCCATCACAATGCCGCAACTACGGGAATTGCCGATATCCAGCACCAAATCGACGGCAACCGACTGACTACGGGCTGTTACGCTGTCCACAAATACGAAGCGGATGCGCGGGAACAGCTTGGCTTGAGCCAGCAAACTCAGGACAGTGAGATAACGGGCGATGTGTTCCACCCCGCCGCGCAGCTCGTCCTCATCAATCCGGCGTGGCGCGCGACGACGCAATTCATAAGCGTAAAACGCCTTCAGCAACCATTCCTTGATCCATTTTTGCTCAACAAACCCGCGGCTGTCCGCTTCTTCATCAGCTAGGCTGAATTCCTCTCCAGATTGCATGTCCTGCGCACTGGGAGCGAGATAAGGCCGACCTTGCCGCAGCGGCATGAGGTGGGTATCGAACGCCAGCGTAACCCGATGGGTGTTACTTTGCGGATCGGGTTCCGCCAGTTCCACAATCCGCACGCGAGACCAATTGAGGGGGCCTTGATCAAAGCTGTAAGTGCCGTCCGGGCGGGTGTCCCGCACTCGAAAAAACGGCACGGGTAACCAAGCACCCAAGAACGGTTCCAACGCGCGCGCACCGGTCAACGAATAAATCGCTTCCTGTTGAACCGGGATCCGTCCTCCCGCATCCACCAGTTGACTGCCTTCGCGGTCGGGATAGAGACTGATCAAGGTCGGTGGGCCACCCAGTTCGTCGGGTTCATTCAAAAACGAGCGAGATGCCCGAATTTCATGGATGTTGAAGCCGAAATCCAGGCATTGGACGGCGCTTTCCGGAACCAAGCTGATTACCGGCCCGAATTGTTTTAGTGTTGCCAGCATCGTTTCCCCTAACGGGCATGGAGATTTTTCAAGTTACAATGCCGTGAATCGAGCCAAGCTGCAACTGGTCAATAGGGATATTCAGGCACGACGCGGTCAATAGCGACGATAGTAGCGATAGGAGTAGGGGCGTGGCCAATACCAAGGCCCCCAGAACGGATCGTGATAGTAAATCACCTCTGGATCTCGGCGCACTTCCCATAGCTGATAGTTATCGACGGCAACCACCGGAAATTGATAAGGGTACTCGCCTATCGTTCGCTGAATTTTATCAGTCAGCTTACCTATGACAGTGATTTGACGGCCTGCAGCATAAATGGCCGGATCCAGAAATCCGCTGATGCGGGCGATGAAACGCCCCTCACTGGTATTGACATCACGGGGTCGACCACTGCGTTGCAGGGGCTTTTCGACAACCTCCAACCAGGTTTCGGTGCGTTGATTCTCCACTCTGGCGATTTCACCACCCCAGCGAACGCGGCTGCCTTTATAGGAATCGGGACCAAGCTCAGTGCGCACTGTTTGTAATGTGGGCCCCTTAAAAGCGGTGTCTCTAAGCGGATTGTAACCGCCTGAATTAGCGCACCCGGCTAACATCATCACGGCCAATCCGAAGAGCCAGTAATAGCGAATGGTCATCATGGGGAAATGTTATCCTTTTGGACAATCTATCGACATTTAGATCAACAAAAATAGTCCAATGTTTCTGTGCACCCCTTCAGCTAATAACCATGCGCCAGCCGCTGCTTATTGATATCCATGTAGCCGCTGCTCTGGAATTATGGCTTGCTGCACTGAGCGAGGAACAGCAAGCTTCCGAGTACACGGTACGCGGATACAGTCAGGATTTGCGCGCATTCCTGGACTATTTAACGGAACGTTCTGCAAATGGGGTCAGCTTATCGCACTTGGCGGCTTTGGAATTAGAACAGTTTAACGATTACTGTGCGCATCTCGATACAGCAGGCAAAGCGCCATCATCCGTAGCGCGCGCCGTGTCGGCGCTACGTAATTTTTTTCGGTTTCTTGCCGAGCGACAACTGGCAAATAACCCCTTCATTAAACAGCTCCCCGCGCCCCGCGTCCCCCGCCGTGTTATTAAGTCCCTATCACAGACCGAGGCTGGCCAGGTGATCCAGATCGTCGCCGAATTGAGCGATGCGCCCTGGATTGCTAAACGTGATGAGGCGTTATTTGCTTTGTTATACGGGTCCGGGTTGCGCTTGGGTGAGGCACTGGCGCTGACTCGCGGCCAAGCACCCGCAGGAACCCGTCTCTTAGTGGGTAACGGTAATCGTCGACGCAGCGTACCGCTAGCGCCATTCGTACCCGCGTTGGTTGCCGATTATTTACGGGCCTGCCCTTATTCATTAAGCGACGATCAGCCGTTGTTCGTCGGTGCCCGTGGTAAACGGCTGAACCCTGGCGTCGTGCAACGCCAAATCCGCCGATTGCGGGTTTTGTTACAGTTGCCGAACGACGTTACAGCACATACTTTTCGCCAGTGTTTTGCGCAACGGTTACGTGAGGAAGGTGGCGACCTGCGCGCGATACAAAAAATACTGGGACACGCCTACCCGGCCACTACTCAGCGTTATTGCAACCCGAGCTGAACGCGCCGTCGATTTAATCGTGACTATGGTCGTGCGGTTCGAGCTCCTCAGTTGAGTGGCTGTGGTCGTGGGGTTTCATGCCGTGTTTGTCATGCTCATGACTGTGATCATGCGCTTCGCCGCCATGTTGGTGGGGATGGGCATGTTGGTGGATATGGTCGTGCCTATGGTGGTGGGTGTGCGGGTGCGCATGCACCACGCCGTCATGCCGATGTTCGTGATTATGCGCGTGAGCATGTTTGTGCGCATGGATGTGCTTATGTTCGTGTTCGTGTTGCATGTTTTCACTCCTGCAGCAGTGAAGATTTTGACCATCGCCGGACCGGACGAGTATTAGCTACAGATTAGCAGGCGATGCGCTAAACTTATTAGCGGATTCAAGCTATTGGATTCAAGAGCAACGATGCTTGCAAGTGTTACTCAACACCTGGTCGGGACATTATACAAAAGGGTAAGGCTATGGACCTTAGTCACTTACTCTCCTATTTTGGCACATTGGTGCGCATCCTAGCGGGTATTGCCCCAGGGCGACCGCATATAAACTTTTGCAAAAACAAGGCGATCAGAGATACTCACGGTT
>JAZBPA010000355.1:0-2194 GCA_036351435.1 Candidatus Competibacteraceae bacterium | reverse complement strand
TTCGCGTTCCTGACGGTTGGCGTTGGCCTCAAACTGGCGCTGTTTCCGCTGCATCTTTGGCTGCCTAATGCCTATGCTTATGGCCCGTCGGTGGTCACGGCGTTTCTGTCTGCCACCGCGACCAAAGTAGCGATTTACATCTTATTACGGATGTTCTTCACCATTTTTGGGGCTGATTTCTCGTTTAACACCATGCGGTTGGATTTGGTCCTGTTGCCACTGGCGTTGATTGGCATATTCAGCGCTTCGATGGTGGCGATTTTTCAAACCAATGTGAAACGCATGTTGGCCTATTCCAGCGTTGCGCAGATCGGTTACATCATTCTCGGTATCAGTATGGTGTCCTTGACCGGCTTGACAGCGGGTATCTCGCATTTGTTCAATCACGCGCTGATGAAAGCCACCTTGTTCATGGCGTTGGGATGTGTGACCTACCGGGTCGGCGCGGCCACCATTGATCGCATGGCAGGCTTAGGCTATACCATGCCCTGGACCATGGCAGCCTTCGTCATCGGTGGTCTCAGTTTGATCGGGGTGCCGCTGACCGCCGGCTTTGTCAGTAAATGGTATTTGGTATTGGGTGCACTGGAACAGGGCTGGTGGCCGGTCGCGTTATTGGTGTTGATGACCTCGCTGTTAGCGGTGATTTACATTTGGCGAGTGGTGGAAACCGCTTATTTTCGGCCTGCCCCGGCAGATACCGTGGTGCGTGAAGCGCCCCTAAAGTTGCTGCTTCCGACCTGGACCCTGGCGTTGGCCAATCTGTATTTTGGTTTGAACACTGCTTTGAATGCCGGGGTCGCCCGTCAAGCTGCTGCTAGTCTGTTAGGAGTAGCGCCATGAGTCATGACATCACCCTGTTACTGGCGCTGTGGATCCCGCTGATCGGTGCGGTATTTATTGCGTTTAACGGTTCCCACCCGAATCGGCGGGAGTTGGCCACCCTGCTGACTTCATTGCTGTTGCTGTGGAACGTGTTGTCGCTGGTGCCCGCAGTGGTTGGCGGCGCACGTCCTTCGGTAGATTTATTGCCGGTTTTATTTTTCGGTATCCCGCTGCGTTTCACAGTAGAACCATTGGGCATGGCGTTTGCCTGTGTCGCCGCGCTGTTGTGGCCGTTGAATTCGTTGTACTCCATCGGCTATATGCGCGGTAATAATGAACAACATCAGACCCGCTTTTATATCTGCTTCGCCATCGCTATCGCCAGCACCATGGGTATTGCGTTTGCGGGCAATTTGGTCACGTTGTTCATCTTTTACGAAGCGCTGACGCTATCGACTTATCCGCTGGTGACTCACAAGGGCACCCCGGAATCCATGAAAGCCGGGCGCACTTATCTGGGCATTCTGCTCAGCACGTCGATTGGTTTTCTGCTGTTGGCGGTTATCTGGACCTGGTCGGCGACCGGTACCCTGGATTTCACGCCAGGCGGCATCTTAGCCGATAGCGAAATCCAAGGCCCCACGGTTGCCATACTGCTAGCACTGTTTATGTTCGGGATTGGCAAAGCCGCGCTGATGCCGTTTCATCGCTGGCTACCGGCAGCCATGGTGGCGCCGACTCCGGTCAGTGCCTTGTTGCACGCGGTCGCAGTGGTTAAAGCCGGGGTGTTCTCGGTCATGAAAATCATCGTGTATGTGTTCGGCATTGATTTTCTCAGCACTACCGGCGCTTCCGAATGGTTGATTGTGGTCTCCTCAATCACACTGCTGTTGGCGTCCGTGGTTGCGTTGACCAAGGATAATCTCAAGGCCCGGTTAGCCTATTCCACCATCAGCCAGTTGGCTTATGTTGTTCTAGGCGGAGCGCTGGCGACATCCATGGGAGTGATCGGCGGTTCGCTGCAGATCGTGATGCATGCCATGGGCAAGATCACTTTGTTCTTCTGTGCCGGTGCCATTTATACGGCGGCGCATAAGACCGAAATCAGCCAATTAGACGGGTTGGGCCGGTTAATGCCGTTTACTTTCGGGGCGTTTCTGGTGGGGGCGCTCAGTATCATTGGCCTGCCCCCGCTGGGCGGTTCCTGGAGCAAGTGGTATCTGATGCTGGGCGCTGCTGATACCGGTCATGTGTTGGTTATCGCTGTGCTGATGATCAGTTCGCTGCTTAATGTCGCCTATTTGTTGCCGGTTGTGGCGCGCGGCTTTTTTATGCCGGCGACGGAACCCGATCATGCCCAGGCGTCGGG
>JAZBPA010000354.1:0-18293 GCA_036351435.1 Candidatus Competibacteraceae bacterium | reverse complement strand
GATACTGGCGAATGGAGTACGCAAGGTATCTTTCCAACCTGCCATCAACCACTGCCACGGATGATCCATCGTAATCCTGCGCACCCTGGGGGTATTCAGGGAACCTTCTACAACTGGTATTGTTTCCGCCATGACTGTCTCCCGGATCAAATTATTGGAATAGTTGTGGTTTAGACTAAACAACGCAGTCACCGCAGAGTCATCTGCTCAGCACTGCAATTACTGAAAGCATAGCCCGCTCTGCGCGTTAAGCCTAGAGCAGTTAGCTGCCGCCGTCTGCTGATTCGGCATCTCGTTGAGCAGCGATTCCAGCGTCGGCCATACATTATCTAGAATGCGCGGCTGAGCTTCGGCCACCGGGTGAATGCCATCATTTTGCATCAACCCCTCATTACCAGCGACGCCTTCCAATAGAAAAGGAATCAATGGAATTGCGTAGCGTTGCGCCAGTTCAGTGTAAAGCGTCTGAAACTTTTTAGTGTAAACAGGGCCATAGTTGGGTGGAATACGCATTTCGGCCAACACTACTTGAGCACCAGCGGCCCGGCTAAATTCGATCATGGCGGCTAAATTATCCTCTAGCGATTTTAACGACAATCCACGCAGTCCGTCATTGCCGCCGAGTTCCAAAATGACGATAGCCGGTTGGTGGCGCTCCAATGCAGCCGGTAACCGCGCTAATCCGCCGCGACTGGTATCGCCGCTGACGCTGGCGTTAATGACTTGATGAGGAAACCCGTTGCTGCGAAGGCGTTGCTGTAGCAGGGTTACCCAACCTTTGTTGGCATCAATACCGTAACCCGTGCTGAGACTGTCCCCAACCACCATAATATTAGGTTCTTCAGCTCGGACCGGTTGCCAGCCGATCAGTAACAGCGCATATACAAGGATAAGGCAAGCCGTGTTTTTCATGGATGAGCTATTTTCGTTCGCTTGAATGATTTCAACCTTTGGAGACCCGTCTGTCTCCTTTAGCTGATCCGGTGACCATGAATCCAACAGAGTCTATTGTGCGAGTAGAGAGCCTGGGTAAACAAGTGACTAGCCCCGAGGGGGAACTGGTCATTCTCAAACAGGTGGATTTTACCATCGCCCGTGGGGAAAGCGTCGCTATCGTTGGCGCATCGGGGTCCGGCAAATCGACCCTGTTAGGTCTGTTGGCCGGTTTGGACAGCCCCAGCACCGGGAAAGTTTGGTTGACGGGGGTCGATCTCAACTGTCTGGATGAAGATGGCCGTGCGCAATTGCGAGCACAGCGGGTCGGCTTCGTGTTTCAGTCCTTCCAATTGCTGCCCGGTTTAACAGCCTTAGAAAATGTCATGTTACCTCTGGAACTGGCGGGTCAGTCTGCTCCCGAAGCCACCGCGATGGATGTCTTGAAGCGGGTTGATCTGGCAGCGCGCGCGCGTCATTACCCCGCTCAGTTATCCGGCGGCGAACAGCAACGAGTCGCTATCGCCCGTGCTTTTGCCGGTAGTCCCGATTTGCTATTCGCCGACGAACCCACCGGCAATCTGGATCAACGTACCGGTCGGCGCATCATCGAACTGTTGTTTTCCTTGAACCGCGAACACGGCACCACGTTAATTATGGTCACCCACGATTTGGAACTGGCCCAATACTGCGATCGGCGTTTGGAACTGGAAGCCGGAAGTCTGGTGTCTTCCTCCGAAGCACCGTATGCCGAAGTCGCTCCTCAAAGCGCCTGAACAGAATGCCGATGGATAGTTTATCCCTACTCAAATTAGCTCTACGCGGTCTGCGCCGGGATTGGCAAAGCGGCGAACTGCGGGTACTGGCGGCAGCCTTGATCATTGCTGTGGCCAGCGTAGCCGCTGTAGGCTTTTTCACCGACCGTATCCGAGTGGCCATGGAGAGCAAAGCCAGCGAACTGCTGGGAGCCGATTTGGTCATCGAAGCTTCGGAGCCGATCCAGGACGCGCTGATCCGCGATGCAAGGGATCGTGGTCTGCAAACCGTGGCCACGCTGAGTTTTCGGAGTGTAGTGCTGGCGGGCGAAGAAACCGCATTAGCCGAAATCAAAGCCGTTGGGCCAGGGTATCCGCTACGGGGCCAAGTAGAAATCAGCGCTCAGGCATTTACCCTCGGTCAACCAACCCGCACCATACCCGAACCCGGAAGCGCTTGGCCGGACGAGCGCTTGCTGCAATTGCTCAAGTTGCGTTCCGGCGACGTATTGGAGCTGGGCGTCAGCCGATTAAACGCCGCCCAGGTGCTGACTTACGAACCCGACCGAGGCGGCGATTTGTTCAGCATTGCACCTCGCTTATTGGTTAATTTGGCCGATATTCCCGCGACGGAATTGCTGCAACCCGGTAGCCGCGTTAAACATCGGCTGTTGATCGCCGGAGATACGGAAACCGTTGCTGCCTATCGGGATTGGGTGCAAGACCGGTTGCAACCCGGCGAACAATTACAAAGTGTGCGCGACGCCCGCCCCGAGTTACGCGATGCGTTGAATCGGGCGCAACGCTTTTTGGGTTTGGCGGCCTTGGTCAGCGTGATTCTGGCAGGAGTCGGTATCGCCATCGCTGCCCGCCGGTTTGCTGCGCGACATTGGGATAGCGTAGCCATCATGCGTTGTGTGGGTGCAACCCAGGCGACAGTGCTGCAGCTTTTCCTGTTGGAAATGCTGGCGTTGGGCTTGCTGGCCGGATTGGTGGGGTTGCTGATAGGTTACGCCGCCCAGCAAGGCCTGAGTATGATTCTCAGTGGGCTATTGAGCGGCGGGGAAATGCCACCTCCCTCGTTGTGGCCTGCTTTGCCCGCCTTGGCGACCGGGTTGATCACGTTGTTAGGGTTCGGGCTCCCGCCGTTGGTTCGGTTGCGTGAGGTATCGCCATTACGCGTACTGCGTCGCGATGTTGCACCGCTAAAACAACGTGCTATCGGGCTTTACGGCCCGGCTCTGGTTGCCGTGATGAGCTTGCTGCTCTGGCAAGCGCAAGATGTCCGCTTGGCACTTTACGTGTTCGCCGGGGTACTGGGCACGTTGCTTATCCTGGGAGTCGCTTCTCTAGGATTGGTGAAAGCGCTCACGTTATTGCGCGGTCGGGTCGGTGTCGCTTGGCGATTCGGCTTGGCTAATATTTCCCGCCGTGGCGCCGGGAGTTCGGTCCAAGTCGTCGCTTTGGGCTTAGGTATCATGGTGTTGCTGGTGCTGTCCTTGGTGCGCAATGATCTGATGGCGAGTTGGCAGGCCACCTTACCCGATGATGCGCCCAATCATTTTCTGATCAATATTCAGTCCGAAGACGTGCCGGGTTTGCAGGATTTTCTCCGAACCCATGGTCTGGTCGATACCCCGTTGTTCCCAATGATTCGTGGTCGCTTGATGGCGATTGATGAACGCCCCGTCGGACCCGATGATTACGCTAATCCCCGTGCCAAACGTTTGGTAGAGCGCGAATTCAATTTATCCTGGGCTGCACAGCCGCAAGATGATAATCGCATTGTCGCGGGTCGTTGGTGGCAGGCGGATGAAAACGGCCAAGCGGTGGCATCAGTGGAACAGGGATTGGCAGATACACTGGGAATCGCATTGCATGACACCATGCGTTTTCGGATTGCCGGTCAGGAGCTGGAAGCCAAGGTGCTCAGCATCCGCACGGTGGAATGGGATTCTTTCCGGGCCAACTTTTTTGTGGTGTTTCCGCCGGGCGTTCTCGACGATTATCCGGCGACGTGGATCACCAGTTTCCATCTCGATAAGACGCAAAAGCCGCTGCTAGCCGATTTGGTCAGAAATTACCCGTCGGTCACTGTGATTGATGTGGATGCCATCATGACCAAAGTGCGGGAAATCATGGAGCGGGTGAACTTGGCCGTACAGTATGTGTTCCTGTTTACCTTGTCAGCGGGCATTGTCGTGCTGTATGCCGCCATCCAGGCCACCCAAGATGAACGTCTGTTTGAGAGTGCCATGTTGCGTACCCTCGGAGCCGGTAAAACCGTCATTCTCAAGAGCCTGTTGGCTGAGTTTGCCGTTTTGGGCCTATTGGCCGGTTTGCTGGCGGCCTTAGCAGCAACCGGATTGGGCTATGTGTTGGCCGAGCATTTGTTCGGCTTTCCTTATCGTGTCAATGGGCTGGTTTGGATTTTAGGCGGATCGGCCGGGCTGTTCGGGGTGGGGCTGGCAGGTTTGTTGGGCGCGCGTGCGGTTTTAGAGCGACCACCTTTACAGAGTTTACGGGATAGCTAAGGTTTTCTGAGCGTCCTGGCCAGATTTCTTTACCCATTGTCATAGCGTTTACGTCACTTTCAGCTAACCTTGATCTGATGTCGTCAGATGAGGTAGCACTATGACACTCTCCCCAGAGCAGCTTGAAGAACTTGAGACCCGGCGAGCCAGCATTTTGGCCGGGGGCGGCGAAGATAAAATCAAAAGCCGCCATGAAAAAGGCTTGCTCTCCGCCCGAGAGCGATTGCTGCAGCTTTTTCAAGCCGATACTTTTCAAGAAATCGGCGCGCATATTCGTCATACCGCGCAGTCCTTCGATATGGCCGACAAGCCGTTACCCGCAGACGGTGTGGTGTGTGGAACCGGTTATGTGGACGGCTACCCGTTGGCGGCGTTCAGTCAGGATTTCACGGTGGCTGCCGGTACTCTGGGCAAAATGCATGCTCACAAAATAGTGGAGCTGATGCGTTTCGCCATCAAAATGGGCATTCCTTTGGTGGCATTCAAGGATTCCGGTGGTGCGCGCATTCAGGAAGGCGTGGACGCGTTATCAGGCTATGGCGAGGTGTTTTATCACAACGTCCTGATGTCGGGCATGGTGCCGCAAATCGCGATTATTGCCGGACCTTGCGCGGGTGGCGCGGCCTATTCGCCGGCGTTGATGGATTTCGTCATCATGACCAAAAACAACGCCTATATGTTCATTACCGGCCCGCAAGTCATTAAGGCCGTAACCGGGCGGGTCATCAGCATGGAGGATTTGGGCAGCGCTACCGTCCATGCCACAATCAGCGGCAACGTGCATTTCGTCGCCGAGGATGACCGCCACGCCATACAAATCGCCCATCAGTTGCTGAGTTATCTGCCTTCCAATAACACCGAAGATCCGCCTCACCGGCCTACAGATGACATCGTCCTGTCGCGTGATGAACTGATCAATTCGTTGCTGCCCGATACCACCTCTGAACCGATGGATGTGTATCCCATCATCCGCCGCTTGGTAGACAAGGGCTCGTTTCTGGAAGTACATGCCGGCTGGGCCAAAAACATCGTGGTCGGATTCGCCCGGATTGAAGGCATTGTCATCGGCCTGATCGCCAATCAACCCATGGTTAAAGCGGGGGCGTTGGATATCGACGCTTCGGATAAGTCGGCACGCTTTATCCGGTTCTGCAATGCCTTCAATATTCCGTTGCTTACGCTGGTAGATGTCCCCGGTTTCATGCCGGGAATTGAGCAGGAGCATAGCGGCATCATTCGGCATGGCGCGAAGATGTTGTACACCTATGCCTCGGCGACAGTACCTAAAATTACTGTAATCATGCGCAAAGCTTACGGCGGGTCCTATCTGGCCATGTGCGCTCAGGAGATGGGCGCCGACCTGGTTTATGCTTGGCCGTGTTCGGAAATCGCCGTGATGGGCGCGGAAGGGGCGGTCAATATCCTGTACCGCAAGGAGCTCAAAGCCGCTGAAGACCGCAAAGCCAAAATGGCGGAGCTGGTTGCCGACTATCGGCGGGAATTCGCCTCACCTTATCTATCAGCGGGTCGTGGCTACATTACCGACGTGATCGAACCAGCCGAAACCCGTTCAGTATTGGCGCTGAGCCTACGTAAGCTCTTGACTAAACGGGAAATACGTCCAGCCAAGAAACACGGGGATATTCCCCTATAAACCCGAATTTATTGAAAGGGGGAATTCATGGGTGAGCTGTTTTTGCAATCCTTTGCCTTTTACGGATTAGCAATCATCATTTCGTTGTTGGTTGCAGTGTTGATTCGTGGGATTGTAGCCGTGCTGGCGCTGACCAGCGAAAAGCCAATCCCGCCTCCTGCAGTAGCACCGCCTCGACCCGCTGAGTTTCCCGCAGGCGACATCGCAGCAATTGCCGCTGCGGTTTATGCCGTTATGGGTGCCCATCGGGTCGTTCATATCGAACGAGGTCGACGGGGTTTAGTCTGGACCGCCGAAGGTCGCGTTTCGCACCACACTTCTCATAATGTTTCCCGTCGTAGCCGACGTTGATATCGTCATAGGAGCCGTAAATCGTGCAAAGAAAATTTAAAATCAACGTGGATGGCAGACCGTATACCGTCACTGTGGAAGAAATCACTGAAGGTAGCAGCTTGATTTTTCCCGAGCCGGGCAGCATGAATATTCCTGAACCGACAGCGGCCACGCCGAATCCAGATGCTGCCTCTACGCCAGCTATGCCTGCAGCAGGGCCTGGTGATGAGGTCAGCCCGCTGGCGGGTGTGGTACAAACCGTGTTGGTGAAAGTCGGCCAGGACGTCAACGAAGGGGATAAACTGGTTGCTGTGGAAGCCATGAAAATGGTCACTCATGTATTCTCCCACCGGGCCGGTAAGGTTACCGCGATTGCGGTGAAAGACGGTGATGCCGTAGATGTCGGCCAAGTTTTGCTGACTATCGGCTGATCGGCCCCGATATGGAATTCACTGACTTTTTTACATTATTCCAAGGTATCGCGACCCTCACAGCCTCTGAGCCTGCGGTTATCGCTATGCGGCTGTTTTTGATGGGGCTGGGTATGTTTTTGATTTACCTGGGCCGTAAAGGGGTGTTGGAAGCGCTGTTGATGATCCCAATGGGCCTGGGGATGACTACCATCAACGCTGCCGTACTGTTCCTGGATGACAGTCGGCAAGGCACCCTGTTTCTTGATCCGTTGATCAAAGAACCAGCGCAATTGATGAATACGCTACAGATCAATTGGTTGCAGCCGGTGTATACCTTTACCTTTAGCAATGGCTTGATCGCCTGTCTGGTTTTGCTAGGTATCGGTGTGCTGTTGGACGTGGGATTTGTAATGGCCCGGCCGTTTCAAAGCATGTTCATTGCGTTGTGCGCCGAACTCGGCACGGTAATCGTGTTCCCGCTCGCCCACGCCTGTGGCTTATCGCTGAATGATGCGGCAGCGGTGGCAACCATCGGCGGTGCAGACGGCCCGATGATTTTATTCACCGCGCTGATCCTATCGCCAGAGCTATTCGTGCCGATCACCGTGGTAGCCTATCTGTATCTGGGCTTGACCTACGGCGGTTATCCTTATTTGATCAAACTCATGGTGCCGGAACATATCCGCAGCTTACCGATGCCTGCGAAAAAGGTACGGGAGATCTCGTCCAACGAGAAAATCATTTTCTGTGTTATCGCCTGCACCCTACTGTGTTTACTGTTTCCCGTGGCGGCACCATTGTTCTTCAGTCTATTTATGGGCGTTCTGATCCGGGAAAGCGGGCTGACCCGTTATGCGGAAATTATTAGCGGGCCGATCTTGTACAGCGCGACTTTTTTCCTGGGATTGTTGTTGGGGGTGCTCTGCGAAGCCAACACCATTCTTAATCCGCAGGTGTTGATTTTATTGGTGCTGGGCATTGTAGCCTTACTGTTCTCCGGTATCGGCGGCATATTAGGCGGCTACGCGCTGTATTACTTTAGCGGCCGCAAGTACAACCCGGTGATCGGTATCGCGGGCGTGAGCTGTGTGCCGACTTGCGCCAAGGTGGCTCAGAAGACCGTCGCTGAAACAGCGCCTGAGGTGATTATCCTGCCTCATGCGCTAGGCGCCAATATCAGCGGGGTAATTACCTCGGCGATCTTCGCCAGTATCTTTATTACCGTTCTGACGCGGATGCAGTAATCTTGTTGCTGCTAACGCTCAGTTTGGTGGCTTGAAAACCGGATGGTATAGCCCCAGGTATCCAAGCGATCAGGGATAGCGTTGAGGGCAATAGTCATGCGTCTTTGCCCTTCGTTGCGAGGTACTTCATGGAGGAGGTAACTGGGGTAGAGCACCATATCGCCGGGATGGGTTTCAGGCCCTACCCATTTATTGCCGTTATAGGGGCCGATATTGGCGTTCGGGTTGTCATTGCTAAAAATAAATTCCCGACCACCGATATTCCGGTGAAATACCGTCCTGGCTGATGGATGGCTTTCGGTCAAGTAAATGATGCCAGAGATAAAGCTATTAGAATGGGCATGAATAGCCTGGTGGCCACCCGGTTCCAGCACATTGGTCCAAATCTCCTTAATCAGCCAGATGAGTTCCTGGCCAAACAGCAATTGACCGAATTGAACTAAATGAGGCGTTACCAATTCGTTTACCCGCTGATAGGGGCTTTCGGTAGCAGGGTCGGCAATATCTGTATGGCGGAGCAAAGACGATTTCGCATTGATTTGCGTATCTGCTGCCAGAATATGTTCAACGCAGGCCTGTACCAAATCGGCCGGTAGCAAACTACTGACCTTCATAAACGGGGTAGGGAATAGTGCCTTGACAGTGACGTCTGTCATGATCCGTCGGTTTGGGGTTTTGCAGTGACGAAAGGACTGTTTTTCGGCGTCGGCATGGGTTTCAAGCCGACATCTGTTAACGATACTTCGCGATCCCCGTCCTGGTCGACGGTAAGAATCATGCGTTCAAGATGCTTGCGATACTCCGTTACACTGATTTGGCCATTGGTGTCGGCGTCAGCGTCACGAAATAACGCAGTACCGATAGTATCGGGTACCGACCGATGCGAAAGTGCGTATTCATTTTTAGACAACGTCCTGGACCGGTCCCGATCAATCGGGTGCCATAATTGAGCAAAGTGATCATCCACTTCTGATGGGTCTATAGTACCGTCAAGGTCGCAATCAAGCCGACTGAATACCGCTTTTACTACGGCTAGGGCATGGTTTTGCTTGATACCATCTGTTTCGCCAAAGCCGACTCCAGATGCCATCAACATGCCGACCGCATAGCTAAGCAGAAGAACTGTGCGGATTTTCATAGAAAACAACTCCTGAAGAACTCCGAGAATAGGAAAGGGGGCGCACCGGCCCCCTGAATTTCGAGCGCTAACGCTGGAATTCCAAATTACAGGACCTCAATGAAAATGGGGTTGCTGTAGAACCAGATATCGCTCCAAGCCTCAAGGTCCTTGTCTACTATGCCCTCGACATGCGGTGGGCACAGTGGGTCATTACAGGCGATATTATCCTTCAAATTGTCCGCTAAGGGATTGCCGTCCATATCACGAGCGTGAGGCGTACCAGGAGGGAGGTTAGAGCCACGCGCCCGAATGTAACTATCCCCTTCGACGCGGAAATTGTAAGTCAGGCGCTTGTTTTCCCTGCTGCCCAAAATTGGCAGAGTCCATTGTCTGGCGATCTTGGTGCTTTCGGGCGCTAAGGGATTGTAATATTCCGGACTAGTCGGCGGGATCATACCGAACACTCTGCCCGTGATTAACTCGACATGCGCTAACTCCGGCTGGTTGATAGGTTGCTCGGTACCTATTTGCAACAGGATCGGGTTATTGAACTTGTAGGGGCTACGATTGGGGCCTTCAGGATCGCGCAACTCAAGTGTGACTCGCACCAAAGCGCCTGCGCGTACTTTCAGCGTCTCGCCCATGGTAGCGCAATCACTGCCACTACATGCTGTGAACTCCATCTTATCAATCAGCTGGCCTTGTACCACAAAGGTGTTACCGCTACGCAGTGAATCGACGATATCTTTAGCCGGATTGTCCGGATTATTGTCAATCACGTAGGTGAAGTTGTCCTGATATTCACCGGGCCAGAAGTCGTTGTCGGATTCGAAATCCAGCGGTCCGAACGAGCCGCGATTGTGCCAGTCCGAAGACCCGAAAAACCAGAAGCGACGACCTTCGCTAAGCAGCGCATCCCACATGGTACGGATGCCGGGACGGCTGAGCACAGTGCGTGGAATGTTGCTGCAGTCAACCTCAGAGTTTTGGCATTCTGGGGTAGTAGCTGGGTTGATAGGATTACCGTTAAAGTCTAATCCTGGTTTGGAAACTTCGGCAGCTGCGTAAGCCCCAGTACCACCGTAAGTCCAAAAACCCGCCGTAGGTCGACCACCACTGTAAGAGCCGCGATTCGGTTGAGCCTGATGGCCAGGCTGAGATTCAAAACCGATCGAAGCATCCGGCACCAAGGTGTTAGCGTCACGCATGTGCTCGACGTTCCAACCACGATTTTGTCCGGGCAGATAGGCACCCTGGCGCTCGACGTGAGCTTGCACGAAGAATCCCTCACCGGGAAACTTCTCTTCCATCCAAAGAATGGCCGCTACCGACTTCACATGCTCGCCAGTGTCCTCAATATTAATACCGTCAACCAAAGTCGAATTATAGTCCGCCGTGCCTTCCTCGGGACGGTTTGCGAACAGCTGCTTTAGCTTATTGTTGTTTGCTGCAGAAATTTCGCAAGTCCAGCCCTGACCACCGCCTTGGCTGGTGTCGTCCGAGTTGCGCGCGAAGCAGTACTCGAACTGAGCGAGCGCGTCAGAACGGGGTTCAGGATCGTACTGGCCAGTAATGATGGAATTAGAGGCGTGTTCGTGACCGGGAACCACCCATTCCAATCCCAGAAAGGCGACTTTATCATCATTGCCGGGAAATTCCCGTTCATCTAGGATTCCGCCGAGGTTAAATTCTTGTAGGGACTGCCAACGCCACATGTCCTGCACAGTTTGCGTGACTTCCGATCCATCATAGTTCGTGATCGTTATATCGCGAAGACGCTCGTCACCCTTGATTTCTTCACCTTCTTCAGCGCTTAGGGTATTGGTCCATAACCCGACGCCTGAACCACCGCCGAAAGAATGATAAAGAAAGTCGGATACGCGGCAGTCACGCGGGCCACGTCCAGAGTGGCCCACATGAATAAACCAATCATGGCGTGCCAGCGCTTCACGGGTGAGGGTGCGCACTGAGGTTGATCCGTCGGAGCAGGTTGTGTGGTTATGAAAATCGCCGGCGCGGTATTCACCTTCGTCCTTCGGTTCGCTCGGAGGAGGAATCGTGCCTGGAGGGCCACTGATCGAAATATTGGAAGTTAGGTTTTGCCGTGATTCGTTATTGTCAGCTACAGCAGAACCTGAGGCAGCCAAAGCAGCAATAACCGCCGTCGTAAGCAATTTTCTATCTTGGTCACAACCCATAAATTTTTCTCCTAAGCATTGGAATAAGTAGCGAGACACGAGAACTCCAGCAAATAAATGTATTTGGGATAGCCGATCTCTGCCGCTTGATACTTGTTGGTGGTAGGGTTTTAAGTCAGAGCACTAATTTAGGGAGTATTAATTACAAAGAAGGCGCAAAATTATTGCATTACGGTTACAGCTGGTTTGTTTTTAGCGGGTGTGTGTTGATGATTGTCATCTTTTTGTCACACTCCGCTGCTTAACTGATAATCTTTAGCAATATTCCACCAGCTTTTTCTTTATGCATTTGTATCTAATCAAGCAACCGCTAATTCAGTTTTTATTACTTGGGATAGTTGTTTTCTTCTTAGATCGTCTCGTTGTCGGCAGTCAGGATGATCCCCGCCAAATTCAGATAGACGACTCAAAATACGCTGAAATTGCAGGCATTTACGAAGACAATCAGGGCCGCTCTCCTAGCGAGCAGGAAATGGCTGATCTAACCGTGAAGTGGGCGCAAAACGAGGTGCTTTATCGCGAAGCTCGCCTGATGGGACTCGATAAAGGCGATGAGATGATCCGCCAGCGTCTCATTCTAAAATTGCGTAACGTGTTATTTAACCGCGTAGTGGTGAGCCCACCGACAGAGCAAAAACTACTCGCCTGGTTTGAAAAAAACCGCGCCGTTTACGATCAACCCGACGTGTACGACTTCGAACAATTTAAAGTTGGTGATTTGGAAGCGTCTGCACAAGCCACTGAACTAGCCGCTGTATTAGCTAATAATCCGCCTTCGAGCGAATGGCAGAGTGAAATCCGTCGCTACCAAAAACGACCCGCTAATAATATCGAATTACTGCTTGGAAAAGCTGACGCATCGGCGCTTATCAACAGCCCCGATGGTCAATGGGTACCTGTTCAATCACCGGTCGGTTGGCATCTGGCTCGAATTACCGCGCGGTATCCGGGTAAGCCAGCGGATTTCGACCAGATTCGCTCTAAAGTGGGTGAGGATTGGAAGGCGCAAACCATGCAAGCCGAACTGGCCGAAGCATTGCGTGGAATCGCGGCGCGTTATGATATTCGTATTGAACTGAGCACCCCTCCTGAAGGATGGGATTCGCAAAAGATTGAGGCTGTTCGGTTAACCATGGAAAGTAGCGAATGATTCGGTCACATATGCGACCGATCACAGCCGTCGCGCTGGTGTTTATGCTGTTTGCACCGCAATGGTGCCTGTCTCATGAAACCCCGATTGCCCTGCTGGAAATCCGCGAGACCCGACCGGGTATTTACCTTACCTATTGGACTTACTCGTCATCGACTAATATGCAACCGCCTACCGCAGTGTATCCGGAACAGTGCCAGCATGACGAGCCCCGGCTTGAATGTGGTGAAACAGGCTTGTTTGGTCGCTTGAGTTTCGAGCGCTTGGGGTTGAGTTACTCGGCCGTAGTAGTGCGAATTACCCGCCTGAATCAATCAACCCAAAGTATTACGTTGACCGGAGCTGAACCCAGCGTTGTCTTGACCCCGGACGGGCGTTTGCCACTGTCTCAAGTATTTGCTTCTTATGTGCCGTTGGGGTTCGAACATATTCTGCTTGGTATCGATCATCTGCTGTTTGTGCTGGGGTTGATGCTGTTGGTGAACCAAGTCAGCACACTCATTAAGACAATTACCGCCTTCACCATAGCCCACAGCATCACGTTGGCAGCTGCGACTTTGGGCTGGGTCGGTGTGCCGGAAGCACCGGTGAATGCCGCGATTGCACTCAGCATCGTGATCGTGGCGGTGGAAGTGATACAAGAACGGCGCGGCGAACCAAGCTGGACAGGTCGTTATCCCTGGGCGGTGGCTTTCGGCTTTGGTTTATTGCATGGCTTCGGTTTCGCTAGCGCACTGACGGATATCGGACTGCCACCCGAGAATGTGCCAGCCGCCTTGTTGTTTTTTAACGTCGGTGTAGAGATCGGACAAGTGTGTTTCGTATTGCTGGTGCTGGCCCTGTTGTGGTCGCATCGCCGGTTGCAAGCCGAGTTGCCCCGCTGGTCCGAAACCTTCGGCGTTTACGCGATGGGCACAGTGGCGAGCTTCTGGTTCATCAATCGTCTGGCCAATATCATCATACCGAGGACAGTGCTATGAGAAATAACCCACAGCTTCCCGCTATTCGTCTACTGATGGCCTGCTTGTTGATGGTTGTCGTGACTAATGCCTATGCTCATGCGGAAGTCGGCGTCGCTGGCGGTCTAATCAGCGGGTTTCTCCATCCGATTTTCGGGCTGGATCATCTAGTGGCGATGGTCGCCGTGGGCTTATGGGGTGCGCAATTGGGCCGACCAGCCATTTGGGTATTGCCTATCACGTTTCCCGTCGTTATGGCTTTTGGTGGCTTGCTGGGGGTTGTCGGCTTGCCGCTGCCGTTGATTGAGGTCGGCATCTCAATCTCGGCCCTGGTACTTGGGCTGATGGTGGCTATGGCGCTGCGTCCCCCGCTGTGGGTCGCGGGAGTGCTGGTTGCATTTTTTGCAATCTGGCACGGACATGCACACGGCACCGAATTGCCGGAAGCAGCTAATCCTTTAGCTTATGCTGTTGGTTTTGTGGTCTCCACTGGCCTGTTGCACCTGTGCGGGATTCTGCTGGGAATACTGGTTGCCTGGCCCATGGGCACCTGGGTGGTGCGCTTTTCCGGAGCCGGTATCGCGGCAGTCGGCGTGTATTTTACCGGCCTCAATCTTTTCGCCGCGTCCTAATTCAAATGCGCAAGTGGCTGCTGCTAGCGGTTTTGCTTTGCCTATTGCCGAATCAAGCAACGGCGCATTTGGTATCTACCCGATTCGGTGAGCTGTACAGTGGCATCTTGCATCCACTGACCAGCTTGCTGCATCTGGTTCCCTGGCTGGCGCTTGGCCTGCTCGGTGGTACCCAGAATATTACTACAGCACGTTGGGCACTGCTGGTTTTTCCGTTGGCCGTGTTAACCGGTCTTGCATTTGCCGATGGGTTGCCGGTACCGACGTTTGTTCAAGCACTAAACATCGCCTCGTTCATCGTTATCGGTTTATTGTTGGCGCTTAAATGGGAGCTGAGCAAGGCATCGTTTTTGTCGCTGGTTGGACTGTTCGGTCTCACCCATGGTTATGCCAATGCAGCGCCAGAACTTAATGGTTTCGATTGGCTATTGTATGGGCTGGGCGTAGGACTGACCGCCTATGTACTGATTACCCTCGTTTCCGCATCGACTCAAGCATTGGTCTCGGACCAAGGCTGGCGAGTCATCGTCGTGCGTGCCGCAGGTAGTTGGATTGCCGCTGCCGGGGTCATGTACGCTGGTCTATGGTTCACCCGCCCCTAGCGTTATGAGCAAGGAGGCAATTCCCGCTTTTTCCCGGCCGGTCACCGAGACATCACGTACCGCGCCAAGTCCATTAATCCATCTGATCGTTATGGCATCCGGGTTCGCGGGACTCGGTTATGAGATCGTTTGGACCCGTCTGTTGGCCGTTTCACTTGGTCACGAATTCAGCGCCGTCCTGGCTGTGCTCGCCGCATTTTTCGGGGGCCTAGCCCTAGGTGCGTTTGCCTTGGGCAGTAGCTTACGCCGTACGGCAAATCCAGCACGTTGGTATGCAATTCTGGAGCTCATCATCGGCCTCTGGGCGATAACGTTAGTCTGGCTTATCCCGATTTTTAACGAAGCGGTTCCGCGCTGGATCGGCGAGCAACCAACGCCGCTAGCGCATTGGGGCATTGCTTTTAGCGCGACATTGGCGCTTTTGCTACCTGCAACGGCGGCGATGGGTGCAACCTTACCCGCATTGGAACGGGTTTATGGACACCTGTTCGGCATCGGTAACCACGTGGGTAGCGTTTATGCCGCCAATACCTTCGGCGCGGTGACGGGTACTGTTCTCACGACATTTGTGCTGGCCCCAGCACTCGGTTATTCGCTGACTCTGTGGGTTTGCGCGATGGTGAATCTGGCTTGTGCGATCGGCATTTTGCGGTTAATTCGAGGAACGGCGCAACAACGCGCTGCGGTCGAGATTGCCGCAACGAAACCAAATACCGAACGGGATCGTCGATTATTAATGATCTTGTTTATCACCGGTTTGCTGGGCTTGAGTTACGAGGTCCTAGTGATTCGCGTGTTGAGCCAGGTACTGGAAGATACGGTATTCACTTTCGCCGTCATACTGAGTATTTATCTGCTGGGAGTCGCCATTGGAGCAGCCTGTTATCAGCGTTGGCTAGCGCACAGAGATGCACAACAACTCTTGCCGACGCTGCTGGTCGCCACGGTTGGTGCTGCGTTGCTGGGTTTAATGACGTTGTGGCTGGCAGATGCTTTCTACGAAGGGATTATTCAACTGTTTTCCCACTCCACCGTGAGCGCACTGACCGGAGAAGTCGCACTTGCATTCATGGTGTTTTTGCTGCCGACCATCGCCATGGGCGCACTGTTCAGTCACTTGGCCCAATGCGCGATTCCCAAGTTCGGGCTTGGCCAAGCGCTTGCCGCAAATACCTTAGGCGCGGCTTTCGCTCCATTGTTAGCCGGTGTGCTGTTGCTACCGATAATCGGCGCAAAATCAGCCCTGCTTCTGGTTTCATTAGCTTATTTGGCCCTGTTGCCGGAATGGAATCGGCGCACTGTACGCTTAGTTGCTGGTCCTGCTCTGGTCTCAGTGGCGCTGGTCCTCATGCCACCGCTACGATTCGTGGGTTTGCCGGCCAACAGCGAGTTATTGGATTATCGTGACGGGGTAATGGCGGCAGTGGCGGTGGTTAACGATTCCTTCGGAATCCGTTATCTCAAGGTGAACAACCACTTCACCATGGGCAGCACATCGTCCACCTTTGCAGATCACCGGCAGACGCATATCCCGTTGCTTTTACATGGCGAGCCGCACAGTGCGTTGTTCCTCGGCGTCGGCACGGGGATGAGCCTGAATGCCGCACAGTATCATCCTCAGCTGGAAGTTACAGCGGTGGAGCTGGTGCCGGAAGTGTTAACCATGATGCATCACTTCGGTACCGCTATTGAGCAAAACGATTGGTCCATCGAACCCCGATTATTGGCATCTGATGCCAGGCGCTTCGTGGTTTCCAGCCAACGGCAGTTCGATGTCATCGTCGCCGATTTATTCCACCCGTCGCGGGATGGAGCGGGTTCGCTATACACCCGCGAGCACTTCGAAGCCATCAAGCAGCGTTTGTCTCCAGGTGGTTTGTTTTGCCAGTGGTTACCGCTGTTTCAGATGGATCTGGGAACCTTCAAATTGATCGCCCGGACTTTCGCAGATCGCTTTCCCTATATTCAGGTTGTACTGCCGCATTTCAGCCTGCAGCAGCCGATTGTTGGCCTAATCGGTTCGTTAGAGCCGCTCGAATACGGGCCAAGCTGGTTGCAAGACCATGTTCTCTCTCGGACCCTGCAACAACAGCTGGTTGAGCTACGACTCAATTCCAACTTGGCACTGTTCGGTGGCCACCTCGCCGATCAAGCTGGGCTTACCAAGTATGTGGGCGATGGGGCATTGAATACCGATGATCATCCCTTAGTAACCTATCAAGCCCCCGGATTTGCCTATCGGCAGCAACAAGGTCATGGCGAACGTGTGGTTGAGTTGGCAAAAGCGCTTGCAGAAAGCCGAAGGGGTCCAGCTGCACCTACGAATAACCCGGAACAAGTCGAGTTCCAGCGACAACTGGATGCTTATTGGCGTGCTCGTGATGCCTACCTCAGCGCCGGTCTCGGCATCGAACCTTCAGAAGATATGCCCACAATGTTGTCCCAAGTACGCGGGCCGCTGCTTGAAGTGGTCCGCATCAGCAGCGATTTTATGCCGGCCTATCTGCCGTTACTGACGATGGCGGAACAGTTGTACCCAGTCGATCCAGCCGCAGCTCGCCAGTTGCTGGTCGAGCTTGATCAAGCCGCGCCATCTCGTCCAGAAGCTCACCGGTTGTGGCACATGCTCTCTGGCAAATAGTACGGGAAACCATTTTGGGCAATTCAAAACGGGAAATACATGACACGATCTCCGCCATACGGAAGACCATCGTGCCCATTTTCGCAACACCGATTACGAACTATCGGTTCCCCGACGCGGATGCGCTCAACAAAACGCTGCAGCAACTCATCCTGCAACGTGAACAATCCCATTCAGGGGTCAGCCGCAGCAATGTGGGCGGCTGGCATTCTTCAACCGATCTCTTCGAGTGGGATAGTGATTGCGTTCGCGAATTGCGTGACCGCTTACAAACCTATGTGCAGGCGCTCTGCCGAGCGGTCGCCCGCAACCCGGAGGAACCAGCCGACAGTACATTTCGCTTGGAAGGTTGGGCCAATATTTTGCGTCACGGCCAGTACAACAGTCTGCACAGTCATCCAAATGCATTCTGGTCAGGGGTTTACTATGTTAACGGCAACCCCCAACCCGAAGCCAACCATTCGTTTAGCGGTAAGCTGGAATTGATTGATCCTCGTCCCGGAGCCAGTCTGAACTACTCCGATTTCACCAACCTCTACGGTCGCTTTCTCGTCAATCCGGTTCCGGGTCAGATGGTGATTTTTCCCGGCTGGTTACAGCATCAAGTTCATCCCTATTTCGGACCGGGCGAGCGAATTACCATCGCTTTTAACGTCATTATGCTGTGACCGGTTAAACCCAAATTCCGCACCCTTAATTAGCTTGATAGATTTGGGAGCTGCTGAACAGTTCGTGAGGGCACGGTACTTTGCTCTGGTAAGGTAGCGGCTTTTGGCGCGTGAGGAGCGCGCATGGCGATACCCTTTGGCACGTCAATTGGCGCGGGGATTGGGCCGGAGCAGCTCAACGACGATTTACTGGGCCGGACGCAGGGTAGTCTGTATGCTTACGACGTCACCGCCCCAGCACTTCCCGGAGATAGGTTAACCCAATGAAATACAAAGATATTCTTGCAGAACTTTTCGCGAATATTTTTCTTTAACAATTATGAACTTATTGAAATTTTGCCGAGCTTTTTCACCGAAAACCAAATAAGTTTTTGAATTTTATATAATTTATGTTACGAAGAGTTGTGATGGAAACATTATGCAAAACAATCAGTTAAGTGCTGACCGGGAATTGCTG
>JAZBPA010000353.1:0-12993 GCA_036351435.1 Candidatus Competibacteraceae bacterium | reverse complement strand
TATATTCAGGCCAGCAGCCGCGTCGGGCGCAGCGAGGCGCCCGGCGTGGTGTTCGCGAACTACTACCGTGAACAGGCACGCAGCCTGTCACACTACGAGAGTTTCCGCCCTTACCATGAAGCTTTCTACCGTTTCGTCGAGCCTACCAGCGTCACGCCTTATACCTACCAAGCCCGTCTGCGTGCCCTGCCGGCAGCGCTGGTCATCGTAATGCGACACGGTGGGTTAGGATTATTGAATAACGGTGCGGCTGCTAACTTTGATCCGAACGATTCGCAAGTTTCCAAAGCCGTTGAACAACTCAAACGACGTTGTGTACTGTCATCGCCCGATCAGGTCGATGATGTGAACGGGCATATCGACGCCCTAATTGCTGATTGGCATATCGAGGTCGAACGCTGCCGGTTAGCGCGAAGGCAATTGGAGTATCAAGTTCCTGAAAAGGACAATGGGCGCGATCGCCTGTTGTACAACCATGATGATCGGATTCGTGGCCTGTGGCCGACATTGCAATCCCTGCGCAATGTCGAAAACACTGCCCTGCTCAAGGCGCTATGAACGATGGCCAATGAACTGATACCGATACGCCTGTCACACCTGCTCGGCCATAGCGGTGTCGGGGCTATCGTGCGAGGCGCGAATGGGCTTGTGGTTGTGCAGGACACCCGACAATGGACAGATCGCCAGGGCATATCTGCGGGCAAGCTAATTCCTTATGTGGAGCGCGTCCGTGCCGCGCTAGGTATTGAGGAACAATTGCGCGAGCCGCCTGTGGCGAAAGAGCTGGCGAATGGACTGGTAGATGGCACCAGTTTGCCGGCTACGCGATTTCCATCCTGGATGCGCTGTCCGTCTTGCGGCTCCATGTATCGTTGGCCGTGGCGGAAAGATCACCCGGATCACGCACCTCATTGCAATCAGCAAGATTGCAAACATCACCCGAAGCTGGAGCAGGTGACCTGGGTGCTCGCACATCCAGAGGGGTACCTTGCCGATGTGCCGTGGCATTTTCTCGCGCATCAGGGGGCCCGTGATCCCTCGCAACGTAACTGCAAAGTACAAGATCAATTACGGTTAATTGAGCGTGGCTACGAAGAGCGCATATTGAGGTGCGGCGCCTGCGGCGTTGGAGCCCGGTTTCGTGGTGATGAACGAGTGGGCTTTGGCCAGGGCCGTATGCAGCCATGGACCAAAGACGATCTGGTTCCGCCAGGAGATGACGCGGAAGAGGCTGACAACGACCTCGCGCAAGTGCTGGTGATCAATGATACGCGAGTCTACGGGCCAGTCGCTGAATCCGTGCTGGTGATTCCACCGGAATCCCGTGTACGCAAGGGAACTGTCGTGGATCGTCTGTACCGGAATTCTGGACACCGTGAGGAGATTGATTCAGAGATCAATGATGCGCAAACACAATCTGAGAAAGAAGAGACCATTGAATGGTGGGCTGATGAATACAATTGTACAGTCGATGAATTTGCAGCAGCATTAGCTGATCTTGCCAGCGGCTATCCCTTGTATGGCGAGAACCTGACGCCTGGGCAATTGCGGGAAAGCGAGTTCAAGGCGTTCCTGGAGGTGCTGCCCGACCAGCGCGAGGACGAAGACCTGGTGACTCGCAACAGAAGTGATGAGTGGCGTGAATTGGGGATGACGGTCGACCTGGATACGGATGAACGGAAAATTGTCCACGGTGTACGTCACCTCGTCCGCGTTGATCGCCTCAAGGCGGTGAAGGTATTCAAGGGCTTTACTCGCTTGGGCGGAGAAGAAATAGTGCCACCGGACATCGTAGGGAATTCCGATTGGTTGCCGGCCATCGAATTGTACGGAGAGGGCATCTTCCTCGCACTTGATGAGGACCGACTCAAGGTCTGGGAGCAAGCACCGGCGGTTGTTTCGCGACTGAATCGACTACTTCCCCGATTTGCCCAATCCGGTCGCGATGCCCCCAATCCAGTGACCACACGCTTCATGTTATTGCATACGCTGTCACACCTATTGATGAGACAAATCGAGTCCGAGGGCGGCTATCCCGCAGCGTCGCTGATTGAGCGACTCTATTGCGCCAACGCACCAGAGCCCATGGCCGGTATCCTTATCCATGTCGCCGTTCCCGACCTTGCCGGTTCCCTGGGAGGCCTGACCGAACTGGCCGAACCCCGGCGCTTTCTAGGCATCCTGATTCGAGCACTAGAGCATTCACGCTGGTGTTCGCTTGACCCAGTTTGCAGCGAGCATGAAGGTCAAGGACCAGGCTTGCTGAATCGCGCCGCCTGCCATGCCTGTGCACTGGTACCCGAACCTGCCTGCGAATACGGCAATAGCTTGCTGGATCGCGGTTTCGTCAAGGACGATGCCGCCAACGGGTTGCCTTCTTTCTTTGGGATGACCTGAATATGCCAGTTGACCGCACCCGCCGATTCAGTCTCCCCGGTATTCATGACCTGAACAAGGATCAAGATGAGGCGCTGGCGCTGCCAGTGGAGGGGCAACATCTGATCGTCGGCGGCCCTGGCACCGGGAAGTCGGTGGTGGCGTTATTACGGGCGCGACGCCTCGCGCAGAACGACAAGACCTATAGAACTCTCGTTTACAATCACTTGCTGGATCATTCAAACCGTCATTTGTTCGGTAGTGAACAGACATTCTCCGCCCAGACCTGGGATTCCTGGTTTCGCAACATCTACAGGCATTTTTTCGGATCCGTTCCTACGCTTGAACCAGATTATCCGAGAGGATATCGCCCAATAGATTGGGAGGCCGTCGAACAACAGGTTCAATCTCTGGATAACATCGAAAATCAAAGCGATAAATTTCTGGTCATTGATGAGGGGCAGGACATGCCGCCAGCCTTCTACAAAACACTGCGGAAACTCGCTTTTAGGAATTTCTATGTGGCAGCCGACCAGAACCAGCAGATTCACCCCGACAAATGTAGTTCACGCCAGGATATCCAGAAAGCTTTGAGAATCAAAAGGACCGGTACGCTGGAACTGAAAACCAACTACCGGAACACGCGTCCTGTTGCGTTGCTTGCCCAGCACTTTTACCCAGCTGATCCGGCCAGTCCACGGCCTGATTTACCCTCTGCCAATGCGGCTGCTGCTGTACCGGAACTGTGGACCTATGGATCGGCAAATACACCTACGCTCGCTCAAATGGCTGATCGCATCCTCCAGTTGAGCGACCGCAATCCACGCAAGCTGATTGGAATCATTGCTCCCGACAATAAAGTGCGGACGAAATTCAATGACGTTCTTCTTCGTGCCAATCCAAAGCTCGACAATGACAAACCGCCGATCCAGACCTTTGTTTCCGGCCAGCAGGAATTACCGAACTTCGGTCAGGGCGGCCTCATGATCATAAACGCCCAATCCTGCAAAGGCCTGGAGTTTGATACCGTCATCTTGGCTGACATCGACCAGCACCAACCGAAATGCGATCCCTATGGGCTCAAGGCAAGGTTTTATGTCATGGTGGCGCGTGCCCGAGAACAGGTCATGCTGCTCCGTACTGGCAATATTTGTCCCGTCGTGGATGGATTACTGCCCACCGATCCAACTGTTCTTGTCAGGAAGTAGGTCATGACAACGAAAATTGCTATTCCAAAGAAGCCACGAAGCCGACGAAAACCCGCGCGCATATGGCGCCTGGTAACCAACCATCAAAATATGCTTTACATGCTAGCTGCGGGTATGGTGATGGGCCCTGCGGGTTTTCGAGGTAAGCACTATTCCGATCCGTTGAGTGTCTATCCGGGCTGGATTCCCTTGTTCCGGGACAAGGTCAGGATTCCAGCCGCCGCTTTGCATCAAGCCACCAGTGAGCATAAGCATTTGTTGCCCTGCATCGCGTCTTTCGATTTGAGTGATCTGTCCGGCCCTGTTCGGATGCTGTCGCGGGATGGACGTATGCGAGACGTGGCCTCGCCAGCTGCGAGAAAACGCAAAGACGATATTGCCATCCTGGTCCGAGCGCCATTACCGACGACCTTATTATTCAGCATTAACTTTCGCTCGCCCGACGACAAGCAATCATTCGAGCGCACCGCCCACGATGTTTCGAATGTTGATCTGATGTCTCGTCAGCTTGAAGATTCGGGGTCGGTATTTGCCACCGACACGGATGTCGGGTGGCCAGCAGCGCAACCACAAGAGCAACCACAAGAGCAGCTGCTTGAGGATGGCGGTGACACAATCCCTGCTTTTGGACAGGCGCTTGGTGGCGTGCTTGTGATGCTGTACCACACCGCTAATCGCAGTGATCTGGGGCTTGCGGCCTTTAGATTAGTAACTGGAGCCGCGTGCGACAAAGATAATGACCTAGCCCAAAGCGACCCCATACTGGCTGAGCTTCCTAACTGGATGTATGGGGGTGAGTTATCCGGGCAAGCAGATACCCGTGCGCGGCTTTTTTGGGGGGTGGCCCAATCGCTGATCACCGCGCAGACGCAGGAACGCCCGCAAACACCAGTCGATGAGGCGCTGGAGTATCTGGACAGCCAGCTTGACCTTATGCGGGAAATGGAATTCGGGCCACGTTTGGAGCGATTGATCGCGGACATGCGTGGCTGCCTCGGCCTTGGTGGTGGAACAATCACCGAACTGCTTGAGCGTCACAAGGGATCGCTATCGAGACCCTTGCTACTGTTTTGCCTGCGCGAGAATTGTACGGAGTTGCTGGAATTTTCACATCCGCTGTTGAACGATGCCGAGTACATACTTGCTGGAATTCTGTTCGGTGTGCGAGATAGCTGGTTGAAGTTTCCAAAGGAGTTACGCGATCCGGATTTGTCTGCCTATGTGGCTTATCGGATGGCAGACGCTGAGCACCGGAAACAAGATGATAACCTTACCCTGGAAGCACCGCCACGTCCGAAACCCTTGCGAGAACTTTTTACTTCGCACAGCGGTGAATGGAACAGGACGCAGAAGTACGTAGCCGTGGAGCTTGCGAGCAGTTGCAATTGGAACGATTGCATCCAGACTCGGATCACTTTGGCTGAAGGTGATTATCCAGGGAGTTTCGAACGAAATGACTTGCAGGTCGTGTTGCCAGGTAGGGTAACGACTGTTACGGAAGTGGATAAGGCCAAATTTCTGCACCGTTTGGGACAATGGCCACTGGTTGACCCACAGATCGAAGCCGACGTGCGCAAGAATTTGATCAGCGCGCAAAACGTCGAGGAACAGGAGAACAGGCACAGTTAACCATGCGGATGATTCCCAGCCAACCGCTGGCTACCAGCAGCAAAGCGGAATTACTCGTGTTTGACCAGCTGCGGGCGACATTTTCCTCGCCGGACCAGAACGCGTGGTTTGCAATGCACTCACTCAACCTACCCCGACATGAGTACAAACGGTTCGGAGAGATCGATTTTGTTGTATGCGGACCTGATGGCCTTTTCGTGCTAGAGGTCAAAGGCGGCGGAGTTTCCTGCCATGAAGGCATCTGGGGAACTACGAACCGGTATGGTGAAACCGAGCGACTGCGGGAGTCACCGTTCAAACAAGCAGAGGGGGCGCTGCATGGTTTGCGGGAAAAGCTTCCCGTTTCTCTCTCCAACATTTTCGTGGTCGGTTACGGTGTTGTCATGCCGGATGTCGAGCGACTTCCCGATAGTGCGGAGTGGGATCGTGCCGTTCTCGCGGATGGCCGGGACTTCAGGCAGTTCGAAAAGTGGCTGGAACAATTTATTAGGTACTGGCGTGCGAAGGATACTCGCAAGACTGCCACAAGCCCTTCGCAGTTGAATGTATTGCAGCAACACTTGCGCCCCGATTTCGAGGCTGTCGTACCACTGCACGCTTCTGTCCATGATGTCGAAACCCGTATCGCTCGACTGACAGAGGATCAACTGAGGCTTATCGATGTCGTCGAAGCCAATCCGCGGGTGATATGTTCCGGTGGTGCTGGAACAGGGAAAACCATGCTGGCGCTTGAATTGGCTAAGCGATGGGGCGCATCTGGCATGAAGACCGTGCTAGCATGCCATTCGCCGTGGCTCAAGCGCTACCTGGAACGGAACGCCGTGCCCGGGCTGATTGTCAGCCTGGCGGAGTCGATTCATGTCGCCGCCAAGCGTGTCGGCATCGAAAAATTCAATGCATTGATCGTCGATGAAGGTCAGGACATATTGAACATGGATTCGCTGACCCAGCTGGATAGCTGTTTATGTGGTGGAATAAGCGAAGGACGTTGGTGTTTTTTTCACGACGCCAACAATCAATCCGGCCTATGCGGCTCCTATGTGCCCGATGCCTATGATTACCTGGAAAGTTTTTGCCCGGTGCGAATCCCGCTGAAGACGAATTGCCGGAACTCGTTGCCAATCCTGCAACGGATACAAGTTGATCTGGACGCTGATGTGGGCAATTCAGGGGTTGGTGATGGCCCTGCTGTACGTGAAGTTCGTGTCGCCGACGTAGACGGTGCTATCCAGGCCCTGGAGGGAGAGCTTCGCAGTTTGGTGGATGGTGAGGGATTCAACCCGGGTGACATCGTCGTACTGTCGCCTATTACGTTTGCGCAATCCTGGACTTCTTTTCTGCCTGCGGATCTGCGGGATTCAATCTCCGTTCTGGATGATGCCTCGCCGCGTAACGTGAATCGTCATACCATTGGCTTTGCGCAGATTGGGGATTTCAAAGGACTTGAGAGCGAGGTGATTGTGCTTGTCGATATGCCTGGACCCGGACATAGCGAGACCCTGCGTTCGCTTCACTATGTCGGGATGAGCAGGGCGCGCGCGCTGCTGAGCATGATCTGTTGCTGATGGCGCTTGCTGGTACGGTCTCCTGAATACATTGGATCTACTTCGGACGGGGACCGGTCAAGGCCCGGAAGGTGGCCTAGGGTGCTGTGTGGCAGCGTTCAATCGGCAATTTTTCCGGGCAATTGGCAGGATTTTGAACAGGGTATTTTTCATGGTATTACCACCCACACCAACAATTAAGCTAATGATATTAAAAGGTAATGATGGCTCGTATGCAATCGAGTGGAATAGTTCCCAAACCCTCCTCTCCTGACCGTGTCTGAGCCGGATCAGCAGTGGATGCAGAAAGCGCTGGCTTTAGCGCAGCAGGCCGCCGAACACGGCGAAGTTCCGGTCGGTGCACTGGTGGTCATGGATAACCGTATAATCGGTGCCGGTTATAACCGGTCCATCAGCGCTTGCGATCCCACTGCCCATGCGGAAGTAATGGCGCTGCGTCAGGCCGCTACACACTTGGGCAATTACCGGCTGATCGACACAACCTTGTACGTTACCCTGGAACCCTGTCCGATGTGTGCCGGAGCGCTGATTCATGCGCGGGTGGGGCGCGTGGTGTTCGGGGCGAGTGATCCTCGCTCAGGGGCGGCGGGTAGTGTATTCAATATCCTGCAATCGGAAGTCTTGAATCATCGGGCCGAGGTCACCGGCGGTGTATTGGCTGATGAATGCAGCGCGCTCCTACGAGATTTTTTTCGCGCGCGCCGTCGGGATTCCGTAACCGAACACCAATAACCACTGGATGTACCGTTGAGGGCATCCCGCAAGCCTTTCCCAGCGTATAAACAGACAGTCATAGTGAATGGGTATGCTGGATCGCCGTGCCTGTTCCTGACTACGAAATAGACAAGTCGATCGCAATAGCTATATCCTCTAGGGCAGGGGAGCCGAGCAAACACGTGAGAACCCTTTTTTGAAAGGGCTTTCCGGACTGGTGGCTGCGGGGCAAAGCCACGGTCTGTGTCACACAGGTCCGTATGTATGATAAACAAACCCACCATAAGGCTTGCCGGTCTTGTACTGCTGATTCTCTTTATCGCGTTACCGTCAGTCCTTCATGCTAATCCGGTTGTGACCGACAACACCCAAGTACAACTCATCAGCGAAGTCAAAGCGGTTCAAGCGGGTCAACCCTTCTGGGTGGCGCTGCGGATGACAATCCGTGAGGGCTGGCATACCTATTGGCGTAATCCCGGAGATACCGGGATGCTCTCTACCCTCGACTGGTCATTGCCCGCTGGGTTTACCGCCGAAGAAATCCAATGGCCTTATCCGGAACGGATCGTTTACGGTGAACTGATCAATTACGGTTATCACGGTCTGGTTCATCTGCTGGTGCGCATCACCCCACCCGACCAATTGGCCGTGAACGAACCCGTGGCCTTGAAGGTTGATGCCAAGTGGCTGGTCTGTGCCGACATTTGCATTCCTGAACAAGCGCAGTTGACTCTGGAAATACCGGTTAGCGAAACTACCCCGCCATTCGATGAGCAATGGATGAGTGCGTTTGCGAAAACCCGCCAACTGTTACCGAAGACCAATCCGTGGACAAGCTACTTTACCACCACTGAAAATGACCTGCGTCTACAGGTCATCACGCCGGGCTGGTCGGCGGGGCGGGTAAAGAATTTTGAATTTTTCCCGTTCGAGGAAGGGATTTTCGAATATGCAGCCCCGCAAACGCCCTACGTACATGACAAAGGGTTTACGCTGACGATTGAACGAGGCGCTTTTCGCAATATTCCGCTCGAACGCGTGCAAGGCGTACTCGTATTGCATGTTGAGGGTGAAAACGAGCATATGGAAGCCTTCCGGATCGATGCTTTGCCTTTGTCGGCGTTAGTCAGCCCGGCAGCCGTTACGCTGGTTCAGCAAGCTGCACCACCGCCTGCAGCAAACGATCCGGTTCAATCTACAAGAACGCCTGTCGATGAAACTGGGGCGTTGGTTGAATCTCCGGAAGCCCCGCTCGGTTCTCTCAAGAAAGAGCTGTTCTTGGCCTTTCTCGGGGGGCTGATTCTGAACTTCATGCCCTGTGTGTTCCCCATCTTATCAATTAAAGCGCTCAGTCTCATCGACAAGAGCCGTAAAGCACCCTGGCAGGTCCGCCGCCACGGTTTAGTCTTCACCGCCGGGGTGTTGAGTTGTTTCGCCATAATCGCCGGGTTGCTGATTGCATTGCGGGCAGGCGGTGCTCAGATCGGCTGGGGCTTTCAATTGCAGTCGCCGATCTTCGTGACCTTGCTGGCTTATCTGATGTTTGCCGTGGGCTTGAGTTTATCCGGTGCGTTTGCCGTTGGCGGTTCGTTGATGGGGCTCGGTAGCGGCTTAGCAGCTCGTGGCGGTTATTCCGGCTCTTTCTTTACCGGGGTGCTGGCTACTTTGGTGGCCACTCCATGTTCGGCGCCGTTTATGGGTGCCGCTTTGGGCTTTGCCTTGACCCAACCCTGGCCGGTGGCGCTGTCGATATTCCAGGCATTGGGGGTCGGACTGGCATTTCCTTATCTGGTGATGAGTTTCTTCCCTGCCGTGTTCAAATACCTACCCAAGCCGGGAACCTGGATGGTACGTTTCAAGGAGTTTCTGGCTTTTGCGATGTATGGTACAACGGTGTGGTTAGTCTGGGTGCTGACTTTGCAGACCGGACCTGCAGGAATTGCAGCCGCATTGACCGGCTTGGTGGCGATTGCTTTTGCCGCTTGGTTGTTCAGCAGTACCCGAGAGCTTACCCGGCATGGGCGCCTGGTGGGTAACGTCGCGACGGTCATCACGGTGGTGGTGGCATTGAGTTTTGTGGGATTACCGGTGTTCCAGACCTCGGACGCCAAGAACCCCACTGCTACCCAACAGAACCAAGCCGGTCAGGGACCGGTATGGGAGCCGTTTTCGCGACAACGCTTGGCGGAACTGCGGGCAGCGGGTCGACCGGTATTCATCAATTTTACCGCAGCGTGGTGTATCACTTGCCTAGTCAACGAACGGGTTGCACTGAGTTCGGCGCGATTGGCGGCAGTCTTCGCGGAGAAGGGCATTGTGTATCTCAAGGCCGACTGGACCAACTATGATCCGGAAATCACTCAGGTGCTCAGCGAGTTCGGACGCAGCGGCGTGCCGCTTTACGTGTATTATGCAGAGGGCACGCAAGCCGAACCGATCATATTGTCTCAACTGTTAACGGAAGCCGTCGTATTGCAAGAACTCGGTCTGTTCACAGAACAGCTGGTTGATGAGCGAGTGTATTATTAGCGGCGCAATCACTGATGTCCGTAATTCTCGAACTCCGACCCGCCAGACGATCCGAAGCTGAAATCATGGCGCGCATGTCGCGTGATTTCATCGAAACCGGGTTAGGCTGGCAATGGCGCTCGCAGCGTATTCTGCACCATATACGTTGCACGGACAGCGTGGTGCTGGCGGCCCGCAATCCGGCACAGTTGGTGGGATTCGCCATCATGCACTTTGGTTTGGACGAGGCGCATCTGTTGTTGTTGGCTGTCGAAACGGCATTTCGTCGACGAGGAGTCGGCCGGCAGCTGGTGGAGTGGTTGGAAAAATCTGCCCGCACCGCCGGTATCGCGACGATTTATCTGGAAGTGCGCGCCAACAACCCGGCAGCCCAGGATTTTTACCGGGCGTTGGACTATCACGACCTATATCTCGTCCCTGATTATTATCAAGGACGAGAATCCGCCCTACGAATGGCCCATGACTTACGGGTGAAGCCGCCGGCCAGTCCGCTGTGGTAATTGTTGCGTTTAGCCAGGATTTAATCGTCGACGTTCACTAATTCGCGCAGCACCACGGTTGCGTAGGCACCGGCCGGTAGCCGGAAACTGATCACAGCGGACCCATCGTCCGGCGTTTCCAAACCCATGTCCCGAACCCGCATCCGCAGTGCCCGCCGCTCCTGTTTAAGCCCGGCGGCCAGCAGTCCCTGACACAACACGGGATACTCCGCCGCCACCGCTTGTTCCAAGTCGAGCACTAAATTCTGACTGAGTAATTCACCCCTGCCCCACAAGGGACCGGTTGGGTGAATATCGCAATCCATCACTCGTTGCTGAATAGTAGTGTCCACTTCGGTGATTTGAAATACGCTGTGACTCCCGTCCAGCATCATCACATCACCGGCCAGCGGCTGATTCCAGGAGCCTTCCGCCACCCGCCGAGAGAGTATTTGATTGAAAATTTCCGAACGCGCTGCCGATAAATACAAGCCCCGTTGATGGCGATCCTTGACGCGCATTTTGCCTAGAAACAACGCTTCGGCCTTGGCCAGATTACCGCCGTCGCGACCGAAGCGTTGTGACCCGAAATAATGCGGCACGCCAAACTGAGCAACCTGACGCAAACGCTCCTCCAGTATGCCGGGATCACCGTCCAGATCGCGTATCACAATCCGAAAGGCATTACCTTTAAGCGCTCCGATACGCAGCTTGCGCGCGTGCCGGTGGTGTTCCAACACGGTGAAATCTTCCGCACCGCAGCTGCTCCAATCGGGTTCGGACTGACCTGGCAGATGTACGGAGAACCATTGTTCGGCGACCGCATGGCGATCCTTCAAACCGGCATAACTCACCGCAGCTGGCGGAACGCCTGCGAAGGCTGCGAGTTGCTTGGCTACCCAGTTGGTATTGACGGCGCGTTTGCGTACCCGCAGTAGGACATGCTCACCATCGCCGGTTGCGGTAAAGCCGAGTTCCTCGAACACCTGAAAGTCTTCGGGAACAGCGCGAATTCGCCCACTGAGCGGTGGCTTTCCCATAAAGAATGAGTAGTTCATCAGGAATAGAACGCTTTTTTCATTACCGGGGTACTCCAGAAAACTAAAAAGAAACTTTTTTGCATCCAATACTCGTTTGCCAACGCATAGTAAGCAGGAGCCATTGTACACGGCTATTCAGCGGCGATTCTTTGATTACGGGAGAACCTAAAATGCCGATAGACCCTGGATTAATGCGACTCAAAGTAGGTAAGAACGGAATAATCGACAATCAGGGCGACGCCCTAGGCGATAACGTGGAACCGATGCCAAATGCGTTAAAGGAATTGCGGGCTGCAACCCTCGCAACTTCGCAACGCATCTTCAGTCAAACTGGTGGCAACCGGCCGACAAAGATCCTGGCGCGCCGGCAAACAGGGGCCGCTGCGGTGAGCGACATTGGCAAAATTTATCAAGTTACCGGTTACTTCACACTGTTAAAATACCTAGCCAATCGAACGCCGCAGGAGATGGAAGGGGTTCTCGGGTTGGGGCCCCGGAAACTAAGCGTCGGAGTCGATATTCTGATCATCGTCGATCAGTTATCGAGTCAACAGTTCGCGCCGCGCTATACCACCGCTTGGTCGGCGGGAGCCTCACCACGTGACCTCGGCAATTTTGGCGCGCGTTATCATCCTGACTATCCACCGGCGAGCGAACCGGTGTACCAGTGGGTCATTTACCGCAATAAGCCGGCGCGGGCCAGAAAAATCGCCACGCTGGCGTACAACGAAAAATTTATTACCCATACTCGCTGATAGGTTTATGAGTTATGGGGTCCGGTCTTGCAAAAAGGCTATAGTGTTCTCGCCGATCAGCACTCTGCGCCAGTGGGGTTCACTGCCCCCCCCCCACTGGCGTCGCACAAATCCCAATTTAGTCGATTTAGCGCCTAGGTTTGAAACCTGGAAACTCTTGTCCGGTGGTCGGGTTGGGATCAACAAAGCTGGCGTTTTGGGTAAATGCTTCATTCAGCGATGCCCGTTCGTAGATCATCGTGACCTGCGCGGGATCCATACCCGGTTCGCTGACTTGGTCGCGGGGTACATAGTTGCTGTTACCCTTTGCGGCGACCACTTCAACCAATTGCATCATGCCGTTGTCTTCGTGCAAGAGGATATGACAGTGATTAACGTATTCCCCCACATAATCGGGAAAGCGCGAGCGAAACACCGCCCGGCCTCGATTGCGCGGTAGCCAGACCACATCCTGCCAGCGAGGCTCGTCCAGAATATTCACCAAACTGCCATCGGCTAGCGTTACTTCATGCCGGCTCAACCAGAACGGATTGACGTGAATATGGAATGGGTGATTGACCGTAGTCGTGCTGATAAAGTCCAATCCCTTGGCTTGTGCTGTATCCCGGTTAACCGGCTGACCTGGCACATGACCGGACCAGTCGGAGTCCAGCGTGTCGTGCCATAGCGATACCGAGTTATTGTAAACCGCCCATTCT
>JAZBPA010000352.1:0-14220 GCA_036351435.1 Candidatus Competibacteraceae bacterium | reverse complement strand
TCGCCGGCCAGCACTTCGGCTGATCGCCCGAATTGCCTCGGCAGCAGGGCTGCTCCGGGTTCGGTCATAAAATCGCCGAGATCGACGCCAGTGCTGCTCACGCTGTCCAAATAACCGCGAAACGGTGCCTCAGCGAACGGATCGACGCCCAACACTTGGAATAACCGACCGGGTTCAGCGGGCAGAGTCACATTGCCGGTAACCACCGGGGCGGTGTCGCGCAAACCCTGTCGCACCCGTAAAGTGGTGTAAAACGATTCCGGTATCCCTTGCGGACCGCCGACGATCCGGTGGGTGGCGCGTCCGGCGACTTGTTCCATGGACTGCAGAAAACTTTGTCGGGCGCTGGCGTTAGCCAAATCAACTGCAAGCACCACGGCCACACCGAGTGCGATGCCTAGAATAGACAAACCCAGTTGCCAAGGATGCCTCGCCAGATGCCGCAGCAGGCTGAGCCACAGCAGTGGTTTCACAACGAAATCTCCTCAATTCGGCCCGCATCCAGCAACAGTACCCGATCTGCACGTGCAGCGACTTCCCGGCTGTGAGTGACCATCAACACTGTAGTGCCGGCTTGTTGATGTAATTGCAGCAATAATTCCAATACCTGATGACCGGTCTCGGCGTCGAGATTACCGGTCGGTTCGTCGGCCAGCAACACCATCGGTTGATGAACCAAAGCACGGATGCAGGCCAGCCGCTGCTGTTCGCCACCCGACAAATGTTCCGGGAAGCTGGCCCGGCGGGCACCCAAACCAACCTGATCCAGCATCAGCAAAGCCTGTTGACGTTGCTCGGCGTTGTTGAGACCGTTCAGTTCCAGCGGCAACAGCAGGTTTTCTTCTACGGTCAGGGTAGGAATGAGATTGAAAAACTGAAACACGAAACCGACATGACGGCGGCGAAACCGAGTGCGTTCCTGCTCGTCGAGCGTGTTGATGGTCTGACCGTTCACCTCGACTTGACCGGCATCCGGCAGATCAATGCCGCTTATGAGGTTGAGCAACGTGGATTTACCCGAACCCGAGCGTCCCAATAACGCAACCGACTCGCCGCGTTGAATGGACAAGTCCAGTTGTTCGAATATACAGCGGGTGGCGTCGCCTTCCACATAGGTTTTCCGCAGTTGGCGGGTTTGAATCAAGGGTGTTGTGGGGTTCATAGGGAACGTATGCGCAGGAAAATGGTTGCGGAAGCAAATCCATGCTTACCCGCTTTAATGAAAGCATGGTTTGATTTTGGTTCCGCGATAGCTGAAATCAGGACCCGGAAACTCGGATCGTCCTACTCGATTGCACAGATATGGTGCATCCCAATCAAACCGACAATTCGCTGCATGAAGTCCTCCATTACCCGGTGAAATAAGCATTTCTATCAACGGGCTATTAGCACCGTCGATACCCGCAAAAGCCGGGCCTCAGCCCGGCGGCATATAAATTGCAAAATACCTCCTTAAGCTAGCTAAGGTGGGTATCTATCCGACTCATGTCATCTTTTCGCGTCATGCTCATTGATCAATCGCCGGGGCGTTCTGCCATTCTGGAACAAGCCCTGAACGATAACGGCTACGAGGTCATCGTTCGGGTAGCCAACGGCGCCGATATCATGAGCCAAGTGGACGAGATCAAACCCGATATTATATTGATCGATATGGAATCGCCGGATCGCGACACCTTAGAGCATCTGCGCCTATTAAATCGGGATCAACCCAAACCCATCGTGATGTTTGCTGAATGCAGCGATGACGAAACCATCACCGCTGCCATGCGGGCCGGTGTCAGTGCTTATGTCGTCGATGAGGTCAATCCCAAACGCCTAAAATCCATCATGCAAGTGGCTATCGCGAGGTTCCGTGAGTTCCAGGCGCTACGGCACGAGTTGGACGAGACCAAAACTCGTTTAGCGGAACGCAAGTTGGTCGACAAAGCAAAAGGATTATTGATGCAACACAAGAGCTTAAGCGAACAGGATGCCTATCAATCGCTGCGTAAATTGGCGATGGATCGTAATCAGCGGATCGGCGAGGTGGCGCGCAACGTCATTGCCGTCATGGAGTTGTTGGCCTGAAAGTTGTTATAGGTCGGGGAGCCATGCTTCCGGATAAAGCAATCCGGTATCCTATTGCCCAACGCTGAGGCGGAATCTCACCATCGTTATGTTTATGTCGTCTTCGGTAATGGTAAAAATCTATTGATTTCAGATAGGTAAACCGACGACCAGCGATCGGTACGCTTCTTGCTAAAGTCGAAGTATAGAGGCAAATAACCCTGCTCCAACCGGCGGGTAACTGCCATAGCGACCAACGGCGGTCGCCAACCGACAACGACGTCTATCCCAGTGTGCTTGTGCACCAGGGGTAGACGTTTTTTTTTGAGCTTTTTTGAACACTTCCGGTGCGGAGACGGTATTCGTGACGCAATCAACTCATTCTGATGTGGCAAATCCGGCAGCCACACTAGAGAAAACCGAATTACAACTCGGGTTCATTCCCCTCACTGACTGCGCGCCGTTGGTCATCGCTCAGGAAAACGGTTTCTATGCAAAATATGGCCTGAATGTAGAGCTGGTGAGGGAAAACTCCTGGGCCAGTATCCGGGACAAGGTGAGTTATGGATTGCTGGATGGCGCACATATGCTTGCCGCTATGCCTTTGGCTACCAGTCTCGGGGTAGGTGCTCCGCCAGTGCAGATGCTGACCGCATTTAGTCTTGGGCTGAATGGTAACGCTGTCACCGTTTCTAATGAGTTGTTCCGCGAAATGGAACAGTTCGGGTCACCCGGCTTGGAACCATTGAAAACCGCTCAGGTGCTCGCCCAAGTCATCAAGCAGCGTCAGGCTGCCGGTCGGGAGCCCATGACGTTCGCAATGGTCTTTCCCTTTTCCTCGCATAATTATTTATTGCGCTATTGGATGAGCAGCGCTGGAATTGATCCCGACCGGGATGTCAGTCTGATTGTGATACCGCCGCCACAGATGGTGCGTTACCTAGCGGCAGGGATGATCGACGGTTATTGCGTCGGTGAACCGTGGAACACGCAAGCAGTGACCGCCGGTTTGGGACGGGTGTTGGTGACCAGCCATCAAATCTGGAATAACCACCCCGAAAAAGTGTTCGGAGTCACTGAACACTGGGCGGAGCATCATCCACAGACTCATCGCGCTGTCCTGCTGGCGCTGTTGGAAGCTGCCCGTTGGTTGGATCAGCCGGAGAACCGACCCGCAGCCGCTGCCATTCTCGCCAAGCATGAGTACGTTGATGCACCGGCGGCAGTCATTGAGGCCGGGTTATGCGGGCACTATTGTTACGTCGCCGGACAAGAACCACTGTCGCTACCCGATTTCAACGTATTCCACCGCTATGCCGCGAATTATCCTTGGACCTCGCACGCGCTGTGGTTTCTCACTCAAATGTATCGTTGGGGGCAATTGCGCACGGCGTTGGATCTCCATGCGGTCGCGCGGCGAGTCTATCGGGCGGACATCTATCGCGCCGTGGCGGATAGTCTGAACATCCCTTGCCCGGTATCAGACCTCAAGACCGAAGGCGTACATGAAGCCGGTTGGTTATTGGAAGATGCGACGCCGATTGTAATGGGCGCAGATCGGTTTATCGACAGTGCTTGCTTCGACCCGAATGTATTACCGGTTTATCTCGAAAGCTTTGCGATTGAGGATTATCGGGTATCTCCTCGCCAACTGGCCCAATTAATCACCGACTGAACGAGGCATCCGATGACTTGTACGCTCAATCAGACAAAACCTCGGCTGGTGCTGGTTGGTAACGGCATGGCCGGTATGCGCGCATTGGAAGAACTGCTCAAGCGTGCACCCGACCGCTACGCTATCACCGTATTCGGTGCCGAACCGCACGGTAATTACAACCGTATCCAGCTTTCTCCGCTACTGGCTGGCGAAAGAACCCTGGATGAAATCATCTTGCACCCACCGGCCTGGTATGCCCAACACGGTATTGAATTGCATACCGGCAGTCCGGTGGTCACCATCGATCGCACACGCCGTCGGGTCTGGAATGCGGCAGGCGTTAGCGTACCCTACGAACAATTGCTGCTAGCGACCGGCTCGATGCCGGTGATGCTGCCGTTACCAGGGCGTGATCTGCCGGGCGTGCTGAGTTTTCGCACCATTGATGACGTCAGCGCCATGCTAGCGGCAGCTTTTGCCAAGCGTCAGCGCGCGGTTGTGATTGGCGGTGGTTTGCTGGGTCTGGAAGCGGCTTATGGTCTGCACAAACGCGGCATGTCGGTCACCATAGTGCATTTACAGCCGCATCTGCTGGAGCGGCAGCTGGACGAACCGGCGGCCTGTTTACTCGCCGGACATCTGCGTACACTCGGCATTGAACTGGCGTTGGGCGCGCAAACAGAGGCACTGTTGGGGCAGGAGCGGGTGACGGCAGTACAACTCAAGGACGGTCGGGTGTTGCCGGCTGATTTAGTGGTTATGGCTGTCGGCGTTCGTCCCGACATCGAATTAGCCCGTCAAGCCGGCCTGCAGTGCGAACGCGGCATTATCGTCAACGATGCCTTGCAGACCAGCGATCCACGCATTCATGCAGTCGGAGAATGCGTTCAACATCGCGGCCAGTGTTATGGTCTGGTAGCCCCACTATGGGATCAGGCACAAGTGTTCGCTGAACAATTGGCCGGAAAAACCGATGCGCAATTCACCGGCGCGATTCCCGCCACTACTTTGAAAGTCACCGGTATTGATGTGTTTTCTGCCGGGGACTTCCAAACGCATAGTGCGGACGAGACGAGCATCACCGAGACCTTAGTGTTGCGCGATCCGGCGGCGGGTATTTACAAAAAATTAGTGCTGCGCACCGAGTCCGATGGCGCGATCCGCATGGTCGGGGTGGTATTGATCGGCGATGCGCGCGCCAGCGGCTGGTATCTCAACTTATTAAAGGACGGCACCGATGTTGCTGCCTGGCGCGATGAACTGATGTTCGGTCCCGTTGAGCAAGCCGCCTGAGCAGGAGCTAATTAATATGACAACCTCAATCCGGACCACCTGTCCCTATTGCGGGGTGGGGTGCGGTATCACGGCCACCCAGGACCACGGTTCGATTCAATTTTCCGGCGATAAGCAGCACCCTGCCAATTTTGGCCGGTTATGTTCGAAAGGTGCGGCTGTGGGCGATACACTGAGCTTGGAGAACCGTCTGCTGTACCCGCAGATTCAGGGTCGGCAAGTGGACTGGGATCAAGCGCTGGCCGCAGTTGCGGATGGTTTTCAACAAGTGATTGCCGAATACGGTCCCGACGCTGTGGCGTTTTATCTATCCGGGCAATTGCTGACCGAGGATTATTACGTCGCCAACAAGCTGATGAAAGGCTTCATCGGCAGCGCCAATGTCGACACCAATTCACGGCTGTGCATGTCGTCCAGCGTCGCCGGACATAAACGTGCCTTCGGCGAGGACGTGGTGCCGGGCAATTATGAGGATTTGGAGCAAGCGGATTTAATCGTGCTGGTCGGTTCCAACCTGGCCTGGTGTCACCCCGTGCTGTATCAGCGGATTCGAGCGGCTCGCGAGAGTAATCCGCAACTACAAGTCGTGGTGGTCGATCCGCGTCGCACCGCCACCTGTGACTTGGCCGATATGCATCTTGCGATCAAACCCGGATCGGATACTGCCCTGTTTAATGGGTTGCTGAACTATCTTCACCAGCATGATCAGCTTGATACGAGTTACATCGCCGCACATACCAATGGTTTCGACAAAGCCTTGGCAAGCGCTCAGTCCGATATTCCCCCGGCTGCTCGCTGTGGTGTTGCTTCGGCAGTGCTAGAGCAGTTTTACGCCCAATTCGCGAAGACTGAAAAAACGGTCACCGTATATTCGCAGGGTGTCAATCAATCGTCCTACGGCACCGACAAGGTCAATGCGATTATCAATTGTCATTTAGCCACTGGGCGGGTTGGCAAGCTTGGCAGTGGGCCGTTTTCAGTCACCGGTCAACCCAATGCAATGGGCGGGCGGGAGGTCGGTGGGTTGGCCAACACCTTGGCTGCGCATAGAGATTTCGACGCCGCAGATATAGACAGCGTAGGCCGCTTTTGGCAAGCCGAACGCATGGCCAGCACGCCCGGTTTGAAAGCGGTCGATTTGTTCCAGGCGGTTGGCGAGGGGCGGATCAAAGCGCTATGGATTATGGCGACTAATCCGGTGGTGAGCTTGCCGGATGCGGATAGTGTGCGCGCGGCGCTCAAACGTTGCCCATTGGTCGTCGTATCGGAAGTCAACGCTAATACCGACACGGCGGCCTATGCAGATATTCTATTGCCGGCCTTAGCCTGGGGCGAAAAGGACGGCACGGTAACCAACTCGGAACGACGCATCTCCCGGCAACGGGCACTGCTGCCGCTGCCCGGCGAGGCCCGCAGCGATTGGTGGATAGTCACTCAAGTTGCCCAGCGCATGGGATTCGAACAAGCCTTTCCCTATGAAAGCCCGGACGCAGTATTCCGCGAACATGCCGCGCTGTCCGGTTTTGAAAACGATGGTGCACGCGCTTTTGATATTAGCAGTTTGGCGAATCTAAGCCCTGCGGAATATGATGCGTTAGAACCGCTGCAATGGCCAGTTCCAGCGAATCAACCCAACGGTACGACGAGATTGTTCGGCGATGGCTTTTATACAACGACAGACCGGCGCGCGCGCTTCATCGCCATAGACCAGCGTCAGCCAGTCAATGCACCGGACGCTGAGTTCCCTCTGATACTGAACACCGGCCGTATCCGGGACCAATGGCACACCATGACCCGCACCGGCAAATCCGCCCGACTCAGCGCGCATACTCCCGAACCTTACGCCGAATTGCACCCAGTCGATGCGGTAGGTATTGATGACGGTAAGCTGATAAAGCTAAAAAGCCGATGGGGTCAGGTCTTGTTACGTGCAAGGTTGAACGATGGACAACAACCCGGTTCGGTGTTCGTACCGATGCATTGGAGTCAGGAATATGCCGCGACCGGCTGTATTGATGCAGTGGTCAATCCCGTCACCGATCCGTTTTCCGGTCAGCCCGAATCGAAGCATACCCCGGTGTGTATTATGCCGTATCGCCCGGTTTGGTACGGTTTCGTGCTCAGCCGCGAACCGCTGAATTTATCGAATTCGACCTATCGGGTCAGCGTTCGCGGTGACGGCTATTGGCGCTATGAACTGGCCGGAGAAACCCAACCTGCTGATTGGGGTGATTGGGCGCGGTCGTTAAGCCAAGTCAGTGGTTGGCAGTGGCTGGATTATGCCGATCATGCGGCGGGTCGTTATCGTGCTGCCGCGATTGCTCAGGAACGATTGCAATTATGCGCTTTTATTGCACCGCAACCCCTGTTGCCGCCCCGTGAATGGCTGGGCGGGTTATTTGGGCAAGCAACGCTGGAAGAAACAGAACGGCTTGCCTTGTTAGCCGGTCGGGCGGCGACACAAAATGATGCCGGCCCCATCGTCTGTTCCTGCTTTCAAGTGGGCCTGAATACCTTGACGGGGGCGATTCGCGAGCAAGGTCTGGTGACGACCAAAGCGTTGGGCGAAACACTCAGGGCAGGGACCAATTGCGGGTCCTGTTTGCCGGAGTTGCGGGGATTGATTGCGCAGTGTCAACCTGGACAGGCAGCTTGATATAATTGGCATTCTGTAAGATTTTCCAACCGCTGCTGTATCGAATCTTTGCGCCCACCGCTGCCCAATAACAGATGATGGAAAACAACACGCTGACCCAGCAACTTACGGCATTAATCAACGCTAAACCGGTCACAACCGACGATTTAGAACAAGCCGCGTTATTCACGCTGGATGCCATCGCCAACGCTTTGGCGGGTCGCTGTTCGCCAGCCGGAGAATTGTTGCTCGCTTGGCAACACACGCTTGGCGATAGGCCGGATGCGGGACGACGCGCATTTATTTTCGGTGCGCTAACCCATATTTTAGAAGTTGATGATTTGCATCGGGCCTCGGTTGTTCATCCCGGTTGTGTGGTTGTTCCGGCGGCCTGGACTGTTGCCGAACGTGAAGGCGTAACTGGTCGGGACTTTTTAGTTGCCGTATTGCGCGGTTTTGAAGCTGCGACCCGTGTCGGTATGGCGGTAGGACCAGCTCATTATCGAATTTGGCATAACACGGCAACCTGCGGTCCTTATGGTGCAGCTATGGCGGTCGGTTCATTGCTGGGTTTGGATGAAACGGCGACCGTGCACGCCCTCGGTAATGCAGGTACTCAATCGTCCGGTCTATGGCAATTTTTAGCCACCGGAGCGATGACCAAACATCTCCATGCCGGTCGTGCCGCTGAATCCGGCTTACTGGCTGCCGATTTGGCTCGTTTCGGCTTTACCGGGCCGCCCGCTATTCTTGAAGGCACACAGGGGTTCTTCGCTGCCACTTGCCCGGATTCTGAACCGCAAGCGGTCATTCGAAATCCAGATGATCCCTGGCAGTTATTAGCAACTTCCATTAAACCCTGGCCGTCCTGCCGTCATACTCATCCGGCTATTGATGCTGCCCAGGAATTGCGCGAGCAAATGCCTGCATGGAATGCCGTGCAGCAGATTGAGGTAGCAACCTATCCGGCAGCATTGGCTGTGTGCGACCGGCCTGCGCCACAGACTGATTATGAAGCCAAATTTTCCTTACAACATTGTGTTGCGGCGGCTCTGACACGAGCAGAGATGGACTTTGCCGCTTTTAACGCCCGAGCACGTGATGAACTGGCCGATTTACGTGCTCGGGTCAGGTTGCATGTCGCAGAGCCTTATACATCGGCCTATCCAGGTTGTTGGGGTAGTGCGGTGACAATTGTGGATGACATCGGTAGCCGCATGCACGCACACCGCACTCATGCCAAAGGTGATCCAGAAGCGGCGCTCAGCCGAGCCGAGATGATTGGCAAAGCGGAACGGTTATTGCGACATGGTGGGATTAGCGAGCCGCAGACATTGATAGCGGCGATTCTGACTTTGGCCGATGATGGACCGTTACCCATGCTTAAACTATGAGCCGTGTTCTGCCAGCAGTCGTTGATTCAGGTGCAATAAAAACCCGGCCCAACAGGTTTAATAATGGGCCGGATCGAAAAGGCTGGAAAGTTAATTTTCGGTCAAAAGCCGAGTTGAACAGGTTCACCTAAAGAAGATGATGTCGGGGCTTGATTACTGGCTCTACCCCCTGCGGTTTGTCCAGGCGGTATAATAACAACGTGCGGCTGGAGCAGTTGCTCCGTGTACTGGAATTCATCCAGTAGAACTCCGCGCGCTTCCTCACCAGGTTTTCTCTCCGGTAAAGGCTCGCCGAAAGGCGGGTAGGTTAAGTTGACATCCAGGGGCGGGGTCGGACCGTCGTATATTAAGGTCTCCCCCAGATAAACGACATAACGCCAGTTAGCTGCGAACGCTGGCGTGGCAATGAATACCGCGAGCAAAATAAAGAGTGCTTTTTTCTTCATCTAAGCTATTCCTCTGTTCTTGTGTTATGTAAGTATTATAGCCCGATACACTAGCCATAAAGCAGTTCACCCGACCACGATTAACCATCAAGCTTTGCGAATAAAAAATTCGCTACGCTCCTTGGTTTCGACGAGATGCAGCATTTCATGATCGCTGCGTAGACAAAATGCGCGAAAATCTAGTGGTGCCAACGGATCGGTGGCCAACACATGCAACACCTCACCAGAGTTCATTTTGGCGAGTTGAGCCTTGGCTTTAAGAATGGGCAACGGACACGCCAACCCCATCACATCCAGTTCTTTATCGACTTCGAAAGACAGTACATCAGCACTCATAATGACTCCTGAGCCTTCAGGTCACTTAATTAACAGCCGACGATCCTTCCCTAAAACCCGCTTCCAATATCTTTGTCAGTTTGTCCTTAGCGGCTAATCGTCCGGTAGACGAACCGGTTCCTTCGTTTAGACGTGACCAACCGGGATTTGCTTTGGCCTTATTGAGCACCTCGGGCAAACGCCACCCTTTCCATTTCTTTTCAGCTTCCAACGCCCGTGCCTTGAGATCAATTTTCTCCTGGCTGGCGTGGCCCCGCTGTAACAGAGCTCTGATTAAGTCCAGCTGACGCAAGGCTAAAATGCGCAGAGTCCCGTCATCAATACGCAGTTCGGTGAATCCCTTGATGCGGTCTTTCAATCGTTTGCCATGACTGTGCGAGAAACTGGCCAATGCACCCAAAGTGGCGCCTAATGCCGCTGCTGCTCCGAGCGATAGACCGCCGGTCATCGCATCGACAGCTAATCCGGTCGTTCCGCCCACCGCCGCTGCACTACTCGTCCTGACTCCAAACTGTTTGAGTGATTCAGGGCTGAATAAATCCAGACCCCAATAGCCATCAACGATGGGCAATTCTTGTGCCGTATAGTCGTCGCTGCGAAACTGATGTAATTCCAACAGCGCCTGAACGCACTGCAATTCGCGCTTGCGCACCACCTGTCGCAGTTGTTCCATTGCGACAGGCTGTTGACCATCATTCGGTACGATCACCAGATAACCTGCCACATCAATCAATAGATCTGCGAGCAAATCAACCGAGGCGCGGATTAAATTGGCGCGTAGTCTGACGCGATCTGCAATCACGGCGTCTAAAGTGGGGCGAAACGGGTCCAATAAGGTGCGGATTTTCTCAAAAAGCTGCCTTTCCCCGTATTCATTCACTACCACGAAATCGAATTCGACCACTGCATGCATATTGACCCGCGCTAAGTGTTCCCGCCAGCGTTGGGTTTTTGCTTGGGGGCTGGCGATAAAATTCATAACCGGCACAATGGGTTTGGCTGTGCGACCGAGAATTTCTAACTCGTCACGATGCTTGCCTAGAACCCGGTCACGCACATCAATGACATACAAAACCACATCGTCGGCGAGTATTTGCCGCAATACCTTGGCCTCTTGCTCGAAGCGATTGTGCGCCAGCGGTCCATCCAGAAACTGTTGAATCACGTCAACCCAGTCGGTGTGGCGATCCTGGCGTAGCGACTCCAGGTGTTCGAGCAACCCGATGGAATCTTCCAGACCGGGAGTATCGTACAATTCGACCAAAGGCACACCGTTGATCAGCAAAGCGGTTCCTTCAACGTGCCGAGTGGTCGCCGGGCGATTGGAGACTTCGCCAAAGCTGACATCGCGAGTTAAGGTGCGGAGCAGTGAGGTTTTCCCGGTATTGGTATGGCCGACGACAGCGACTTTTAGCGGGGCTAACTTCATGATAAGCCCTCCGCAGCCACTACCCGGTCGAAGCGTTGATGTAACTCATCCAACCAGTGCCGCACCGCCTCAGCATCACTCAGCACGGCTTCGTCCGTAGCCAGGATTTGGTCGAGCAGCTGAGTAATTGTGCTTTCATCCCGACCTTGCAGTTCCAATAACAATGCGAATAAAGCAGCACTTTGCACCGCAGTCCCAAAATCTGCGGTCGGCGTCATTGCTTCAGCTGTCGAGTCCTTGCCGATGGGGCGCACCACAGTTGTTATGGCTGCGCCTAAGCCAGCCCAAGCCGGCAATGCAGCAATTGCTGCTGGTGCGACTATCGTAGCGGCGGCGACACAACTCAATGCACCGGCCATAGCCCCTGCTGCCAGCCAACGCGGATTGAGGCGCAACCGGGCCGGAAGTAAATCAACCATCCGTTCGGCCCCGGTTTTCAGTTGCTCTAGTTGAGTGTGTCCGTCTAATGGCCGGGTTTTTAACAGCGTCTGCCAAGACGTAGATTCGCCTTGATACAGTTGCGCGATAGCACGGTGCAGCTCCGCCTGTGCACTAACATCTGGAGCCGCCGACCAGCCTTCGACTTGTTTATTAACCAGCTTAAAGGCTTGTTCCAGCTGGTGAGGTAAACCGGGCGGAGGCTGTGTTCCGGAATCAGCGAGCAAGGCGGCTAAATTTTTGCGACTGGTATCCGTCAGGTGTTCGAAATCTAATTCAATGATTCGCTCTGGGGCCACTTGCGCACCGATGCCTAGCTCGCGCCAATCACCGATGCGCTGCTTTAGTTGCTCGGGATCGCCACGCTCACGCAAGCGTTGCCCATCGGTCAACAGGAGCGCAACCGGAATCTGGGCTACTTGCTGCAAATCATCAATGAAGGTGCGTGTACCCCGATCAGGGGTAACCGTCAGTGAACAGACAAACAGAATCAGTCGGGGTGGCGTTACTGTTTGAGTCAGTTCATGCAACACCCGTTGGCGTCCGCTACGATCATCGACGAAACCTAAATCCTGCCAGACCACTCCATCAATCGGCGGCGGCCAAGCTGTTTCAGGGGGATCGATTTCGAACCCGACAATGGCGGCGGGCCCCTCATCGCCAACAACAAAAGAATGTTCCTGTCGCTGAGGATAAGTTTGACCATGCGGCAAAGTATCAGCATCGACCACCCCGATAGCGCGAGCAACTGGTTGGAGCCGGGTTTGCAGCCGCGCATAGCCGCGCTTGCTGGTATCCAGGCGAAATCGTTTGCTGGCCCGCCGCCAACCCACCACACTGAATGCGAGTAGTAACAGCCGGGGCAATAGGCCATAGGCGATAATGCTGCCGATCAATAACCCTGACCACTCTTTGCGAGTTTCACCGGACGGTTTGTTTTGCCGGTCCCAGTGACTCGCAGCAATTTGTTCAGCGCTCGGGGTAGAAAACCCCAATGCATCCGGACCAATGGCAATGGTTCGGGTCAGTGCAGCATAGGTGCGGTCCGATAAAATCGTAGTTTCCCAAGCAAAATTGTATTGTTTGATGCTGAGAATCAGGATCACCATTACTCCACAACCGGTCAAAAACGCCAACCATAGGCCGTGGCTGATTGCGCTTATAGTCCATCGTCCCAAGCCGTTACCGCCATAGACCAAGGCGCTGGCCCGGATCGCTGCCATATGCAGGGGGCCGCGATGCAACCAATGGGTAATTCGGCGTCCTGCGGCTAATGCCAGACCACCTAATGAGCTGGTGGAGACCGCGCTGGGTTTGAAGAAAAACATGGCTAACCAGATGAATAAGGCCAGCGTATGAATGCCCAACATCCCACCCAGCACCCAGAAAAAATTCACCGGTCCGGCGATTTCTGACCCCAAAGTCAGCTGCGCCGTGCTGGCCCCGGCTAGGGTGGCGAAAACCAAAGCGATGGTCACCACCACCGTTGAGGCACTACGCAGTTGCAGCAATGCCGTACCCATAGCTGGTGCGATAGACAGGGCATGGGCACGGACCAGGATACGTTGCTCCAAATCCCCGCCGGCTAATCGCCCGGCGGTATCCGCGCTGGGTTCTTCCAACGGACCTTGGGCGTCCTCATGTAACCGCACGGCTTCGGCAAGTAGGCGTTGCTCTAAATCGAGCGTTCCAATAGCCGCCGGTTCTTGTGGCGCAGCGGCGGAATCAGTCAGATGATGTTCTGATGTCATTACAGATCCAGCAAGAAAGCCTCTTTCAACCGGCTTCGACCGTATTCGCCGAGGCAAAGAAGGTATTATATTTTATTACGAATTCGCGTTGCTCGACGCCATGATAAATCATAGCGCTCTCATTGGAACCCAACGAATGACACTTCTGTCCTGCTGTGACGGATTTTTATGCTTGATTTTGCACTGACCGACTCTGGATACTCATGACGCAGGTCGCTTAGCGCAATAACAACTCCAAGATAATCCGATTACGCTGGTTGAGCACGCACGCTGGCAGTTGGGTGTAAAACTCGGATTTGTTCAGAATTTCTGGGCGAGGATGAATTAGCCGATTGTCCAGGGGTTCGGTGGCCATAATGAAGAGCGAGGTATCCGACCACTGGATGCTGAATCCGCGACGACAATCCATGTCCTCATCGCGGATTTACTGACACTGCGGTAATGACAATATGGCTGAAAACAGCGACTGCGTCAGGGGCTCCCGGCAGTCACCACCGTATCGTCAGGTTGATCTCCAATGAATGATTCGAGAGTCACTGCCTGTCCTTGCAGGTTTCTCAGGCTAAAGTTTGGCGCAAACTCGCCCGGAACAGGCGCTTGCTGATCGAAGTGAGCCAGCCTTGGCCCAGCTTTGAGCGGAAAACACCCACAGTTGACTATAGCCAACAATAGAATGGGGATACGAAAAATCGGTAACATACCGGTTTAGCCCGATTGTTTCATAAACCGAGCAAGAGAGCCAAGAGGGTTGCTGTGGACGGGTGCGATAGCACGATTGATTCAGAACGATCGGCC
>JAZBPA010000351.1:0-34130 GCA_036351435.1 Candidatus Competibacteraceae bacterium | reverse complement strand
TTCGATTTCTACGGTGAGCGAGTACGGTAATTCCTGATGCAAACGTTGAATGAGTTGTTCGCGAATCAACTCAGCGGCCAGGAAACGCTGACTCGCCGTAGTCAGCTGATCCGGCGGAAACAGAAAATCGGAAACGGGTAGCATTGCGACAATACGTTGTTCCAAGTTCAACACATTGTCTCCCCGGCTAGCGGATAACGGGATGACTTCGGCAAAGTCCCGTTTAGTTGCGAGCGTTTCCAACCAGGGCAGCAAACGGGTTTTATCCGTTACACGATCAACCTTATTAACCGCTAGAATAACTCGCCCGGTGAACGTCAGTAGCTTATGCAGTACTGCGTCATCCTCAGCAGTCCAATGCAGCGCCTCAACGAGGAATACCGCTACGTCAACATAGTCTAAAACGCCGTTGGCGGTGCGATTCAAATACCGATTAATTGCCCGGCGGGTATTGAGATGTAGCCCCGGTGTATCCACATAAACAATTTGCGCATCTTCAAGGGTATGGATACCCAAAATGGCATGTCGGGTGGTTTGCGGTTTGGCGGCGGTAATGCTGATTTTGTAATCAAGCAAACGATTCAAAAGCGTGGACTTGCCGACGTTAGGGCGGCCCAGCAAAGCAACATAACCGGTGCGTTGTTTGTTCATTCGCCGATGGCTTCGAGTGCTTGCTGGGCGGCTTGTTGCTCTGCTTTGCGACGGCTGCTCCCAACAGCGATGGTGCATACAGCCCCAGTATTACACTCCACCGTAAAACGTTGCGCATGAACTTCACCGCTGACTTCCAGAATTTTATAGGCGGGCAAGGGCAATCCGCGAGCCTGCAAGTATTCCTGTAATTGGGTTTTGGGATCTTTGAGCGCTTCTGCTGTGGGTAGGTTGTTGAGATAGTTCTGGTAAAGATTGAGAATCAGCTGACGACACGTGACAAAATCGCTATCCAGAAACACAGCCCCAAAAATCGCTTCCAATGCATTAGCCAAAATAGATGCTCGACGCTTGCCGCCGCTTTTCAGCTCGCCCGCACCTAATCGCAAACAATCACCTAGTGCAAGTTCCCGAGCCAGTTCGGCTAACGTGTCACCCTTAACCAAGGTGGCACGCAGGCGGCTCAGTTCTCCCTCACTGGCCTGCGGATAGGCGGCGAAAAGTTGCGCGGCAATGACCATATTTAAAATGGAATCGCCCAAAAACTCCAATCGCTCATTACTGTGACCCGCCGCGCTGCGATGGGTCAGCGCTTCTTCCAATAGGTGTGGGTTGTGAAATGTGTATTGCAAAGTATGGCAAAGATTGCCGACCGCAGGGCTCACGGATTTAACGTCACGGTTTTTTCAAATTTGGCGACGATGTCCAAGTTACCGATCAAAGGGCGTCTATCTTCGTAAATCAATTCGAGAATTTTGGTTCCACCTTTGGGCTTGATTTTGACGTCCTTGGATTTAATGACCGTGACATAGTCGATGTCAAATCGTGCTTCAATAGCTCTATTTATTTTCGTGTTAGCCATCTTAGCATTGGTTTCCTGACCTACATCATCAAGAATGCTCACTATCGAAGAATACTCTAAATAAATGGGTATAATTCGCATCCCAATCAACGCGACAAAGGCAATGATGATCAAAATTAATACCGACGCGATCACGGTGATACCGCGCTGCTGATGAGATCCCGATAAGATTTTTTTATTAATTTTCATTGAATATTATCTCCAATGCGATTGCAGTGACCATTGAATTTTATACAGTCTAAATTCATCCAAACCAAAAAGGCTCTGCCAATCAGATTCTGCTCCGGCAGAGGTCCCCAGAACCGGCTGTCGCGACTGTTATCACGATTATCGCCTAAAACGAAATAGTGTCCTTGCGGTACCTGGTATCGCCAGCCGGTTAACCGCCCGGCAAAATCCCGCTGAACATTAAGCCCAGGCCAGAGACTGTTGAGCGCCCAGTTTCTGCTGACTTTAATCAAATGGTTCGCGTCTCCCAGTTGTTCTGTCCGTTGCTCATAGAGATTCTCTGCTTTTTCGGCAGCGTGTTTATTCTGCACTGCAGGTTCGCCATTAATATAAAGCTGTTTGTCGCGGTATTCCAACCGGTCACCGGGCAAACCAACGACCCGCTTGATATAAGCGATTGATGGTTCTTCAGGATAGCGAAAGACCACGACATCGCCACGCTGGGGCATTCCCACAGCAATAATCTTGGTATTGAGAACCGGTAGGCGAATACCGTAGGTGAATTTATTAACTAGAATAAAATCCCCCGGCAATAAGGTAGGTTCCATAGATCCCGAGGGAATACGAAACGGCTCTATGATGAAAGAGCGTAAGACTAAAACCGCGACGATAATCGGAAAAAAAGAACGCGCAAGATCAACGTACCAGGGTAACTTTCGTTCAGTTGTGATCCGTTCGTAGGCTGTTTGAATTTTCTGCATTCTTTCGCTGCTGGGACTCGCTGGGACATGATCCTTTTGATTGATCAGGCGCAGATAAGCCTTCCTCAGGGTCTTGTCAGAGGCATTCGGGGTGACCCCCAATACCTGATAGGCCTCTTTTAAAGGTAGTTCAGCAGTGGCGGAACGCCCAGGTTGTTGCTGATTGTTACCCGGTTCCCCAGCAGATTTGGACGACGCACGTCGAGGAGCAAGAACAAAGATGTCTAGCACCCAAATACTGCCGGTAACAGTAGCGAGTAACACTAAGACAGCGGCGAAATCAAAATGCATGGGCATAACCGTTCGATTGATCAGAAAACATTACTTTTTATCCACTTGCAATACAGCTAAGAACGCTTCTTGAGGAATTTCCACCTTACCGACTTGCTTCATGCGTTTTTTTCCAGCTTTTTGCTTTTCCAACAATTTACGTTTACGAGTCACATCGCCGCCATAACATTTGGCCGTCACATTTTTGCGCAACGCCTTAACGTTAGCACGAGCAATAATTTGATTGCCGATAGCTGCTTGGATGGCAACATCAAACATTTGTCGAGGGACTATTTTTTGCATGCGTTCAATCAAATCACGGCCGCGGTGTTGTGCTTGATCCCGGTGGACGATGAGTGACAATGCATCGACACGTTCACCGTTGATCAGAACATCTAATTTAATTAGATGCGCAGCTTGGAAGCGTTCAAAGGAATAATCAAAGGAAGCAAAGCCGCGACTTACTGATTTGAGCCGATCGAAGAAATCCAGCACCACTTCACTCAGGGGCAATTCAAACGTAAGCGAGATCTGCTTGCCGACATAGAGTAAGTTACGCTGGACACCGCGTTTTTCGATACATAGGTTAATGACTGCGCCTAGATGTTCCTGCGGCACCAGGATATTGGCCACGATGATCGGTTCGCGAATTTCGGCGATTTGATTCAACGGGGGTAACTTGGCGGGATTATCGATTTGCAGCGTCTCACCACCGGTGGTGATGAGTTCATAAATAACCGTAGGTGCGGTGGTAATTAATTCCAGTTGATATTCACGCTCCAACCGTTCCTGCACAATATCCATATGCAACATGCCTAGAAACCCACAGCGGAACCCGAAACCTAACGCCTGTGATGTTTCGGGTTCGAAATGCAAGGCAGCGTCGTTCAACCGCAGTTTCTGCAGCGCCGTGCGAAAGTCTTCATAGTCATCGGAGTAGATAGGAAATAAGCCGGCAAAAACCCGTGACTGGATTTGCTGAAAACCCGGTAATGGGGTGGAAGCCGGATCATCGACGCTAGTCAGCGTATCTCCGACCGGAGCCCCGTTGATCTCTTTGATGCCAGCGATGACGTAACCCACTTCGCCGGTTTCCAACAGCGGCCGATCGCTGCGTTTGGGAGTGAAAAGGCCGACTTTATCGACCTGGAAGCTGCGTCCGGTTGACATGATTTGGATCTTTTGACCGACACGGATGTACCCATCGACTACTCGTACCAACGAGATCACACCCACGAAATTATCGAACCAGGAATCGATAATTAACGCTTTGAGGGTGGTTTCTGGATTGCCTTGCGGAGGAGGGATACGTTGAACGATTTGTTCCAGTAGATCGGTGACCCCGATACCGGTTTTGGCGCTGACGTGAATCGCATCGCTTGCATCAATGCCGATAATGTCCGCGATCTCATGGGCGATCCGTTCCGGTTCCGCTGACGGCAAATCGATCTTATTTAACACCGGCAACACTTCGAGGCCTTGCTCAATCGCCGTGTAGCAATTCGCCACGCTTTGCGCTTCCACCCCTTGAGCAGCATCTACCACGAGTAACGCGCCTTCACAAGCAGCAAGGGATCGGGATACCTCATACGCGAAATCTACATGCCCCGGAGTATCAATGAAGTTGAGTTGATAGACTTGGTTATCCCGAGCTTGATACTGGAGAGAGACGCTTTGCGCTTTGATTGTTATGCCGCGTTCCCGTTCCAGATCCATTGAATCTAAAACCTGCTCAGCCATTTCTCGGGAGCTCAGGCCACCACAATGCTGAATGAACCGATCAGCCAAGGTGGATTTCCCATGATCGATGTGGGCGATGATCGAAAAATTGCGAATATGTTTCATAGTATGTTGATCAAGACCAGCATCGGGTTAGCTTTGAGCATGACAGGGGTTGGGTTGTTTCGACGGCTTGCCTGACTCTGAACACCATGATTCGGGCGTCGGAAAATACCCGCTGTTATCCGGTGTTTTCAGGCACCGGCGAGCATTATACCCGCTAAATAGCCAAAGGTACGGTAGGAGAGATGATTATAAGGAGGTGTGGCCTAGTATCAAGGGTTGGAAGCGGTTATCGGCGCGAATTTGGCGGTTAAAAAACCACAACCAAACGAATCCCACAATCAATCCCAACAAACCGAAGGTAATGATCATGGGCTCACTGTCGAAGGAAAAAATAACTCGGCCCAAAACCGCCCCTGTAAAGAAGGTCAACAGAGGGACTAAATAGACAGCAAGCGAGCTCTGTAGAAGGGCCTGCTCAGCAATGCCGATGATGACCTCGTCACCGACTTTGAGAGGTATTTGAGTGAGCGCGTAAATATGTGTGCGGCGTTGCCCTAAAACTTTGGCCAGCGCTGCGGTACCGCAACCTTTGTTAGCACTGCACGCGCCACAACTCGTTTGCCGTTGGGTTTCAACCCAAGCATACCCTTCGCCGATAGCGACGACCCGGGCTTGTTCCTGAATCACGGGTTGGCTTCCTGATCGTAATGCACTGAAGAAGCGATGAGCTGTACGGTCATTGCAGGAACCTCACCGACTACCACAACTTGGTGATCATTCACCACCGCGCCGAAAGCATTCATGGCACCCATCCGAGAAGGACCTTCGAGAACCGGTTCGGCGCCTTTCAAAGGCTCCACAAACACCGAGACCGTAATCAGGCCGTCGCTAAACACGATGTGATTGATCGCATGTTGGCCAGGTGCACTGACTAATCGATTATGCATGATCTGCTCGAAACCTGCTGGCAGATCGGTTACCTGCCAATGGGAATGGCGTGGTTGTGCAACATCAGGGGTTTTCTTGTTGTTAGATAGCTGATTCACTGCCGTCTGCGTGGGCGACGCGGGTAAATCAATAGGATTAGTTGATTGGGTAAGCTGAACCTGAGTGAACATCATTTGTTCCACAATCTGTTCTTGCTCATCCATTAGAGCAGAACGGAGCACTAGACCAGTTTCGCGCGCTAGCCATAAGCGATAGCCAAAACGCAGCTTGTCCAGTGGTTGGATAGCGATGATTTGAGTGGGTTGGCCGGCAACGCGATCATCGCCAAGCATTTTAAAGGCGTAAAACGATTCTAAGCGGTTTAGATCATGAGGTAAGGAGATGGGAAATGCCGAGCGCTTGTAATGCGCATCACTGAAAACAACTTGTTGCTGTGGCGTTAAACAAGTGACTTGGCTGTTTGTCACGACGACTTCTCGTAATGGGCCGTTTAAGGAAGTCATATGCTGTCGCTCCCCATCCTGCCCACTACTATGTTCAATATGCATAGCCTCTAAGTGCTGTCCCTGAATATAGACAAAGCTTCCTTCATAATTAAGCGTCTTGGTGGCTCGCATCATGCGTTCCAACCACTGCTTCGCCTCACTATGATGCTCCTCGCCTGTAGCCCATTCCCACTTGATGGGCCACAGCACAACGATCAATACCGCACAATGCCATAGCTTAAGCCGGGTCATAACCACAACTAGCGATTGGCTTGGTAGCCGACTATACGAACAAATGGCAAAACGCCGTGCACGCTGTGCATGGACGCATGTTCATTGTGACTCACTAAATAAGTATTGAGTTTTGCTTCTAATGTAGTGTCGGCAGGGTTTGGCTGGGAGAGATCAGGCGAAGCGGGTCTGGGAGTAGTTGCTGCGGCTACCAGCGCAGGTTCGGAAGTGACCTCAAATGGAGTTAAGCGGAACCCGGCGAAAGCCACCAATGCTACGGAGGCAGCTAATGCGAACCCGGTGACGGGTTTATTCCAGGTGGATTTTTTAGCTAGCCCAGTGGTTTGTAATGGTGGGTCAGTAGCGATGGCTTGGTTGATGCGGTCAACCAAGTTGAGATCAATGACATCGGGAATATTGTTTTTTAGTGTATCGCTGATCAGATGATAACGCTGCCAGCGGGTTTGTAGATCGGCATCTTTGGTTAAGCGGCGCATCGCCATTTCGACTTCAGGCAATGCACATTCGCTGTCCATCAATGCAGAGAGTTGTTCAACCATATTATCTGCCATGACTCTTTCCACAAAATGAGTTCAATCTAATAATGGACGTAATTTCGCGTCGATCGATTCACGTGCTCTGAAGATGCGAGAACGCACCGTACCAATCGGACATCCCATGGTCTGGGCAATCTCTTCATAGCTCATTCCTTCCAACTCCCGCAAGGTGATGGCTGTACGCAGATCTTCTGGCAGTTCTTCGATCGCCCGAAATACTGTCGCCTCGATTTCGTCTTTCAGCAATACGCGCTCTGGCGTTTCATACTCCTTCAGGAAGGTCTGCCCATCGTATTGCTCGGCTTCTTGAGCATCAATATCCGATCCCGGTGGGCGACGCCCTTGGGCCACCAGGTAGTTCTTGGCCGTATTGATGGCAATCCGATAGAGCCAAGTGTAAAAAGCGCTTTCACCGCGGAAGCTGGGTAAGGCGCGATAGGCCTTGAGGAAAGCTTCTTGCGCGACATCCAGCGCCTCACTAGGGTCATTGACATAGCGGGAAATCAATTTGACGATCTTGAGCTGGTATTTCCGCACCAGCACGTCAAATGCGTTTTTATCCCCCTTCTGTACTCTTTGGACCAGTTCGCGATCTATATTGCGTTCGCCCATCCGGGCTGGCCTCTCCTGACTCTAACGGCGAGTTCCATGCGAATTCTTTGGGGTAGACACAAGCCCGAATCATTAGTTCGCATGACTGTGATGAACGAGTCGGTTATATTGCAAAAAATTGACATATCTCATGCCCGAGCGGGTTCTTTAATTAACCATAACCTATTCGTGGAACTACTCACAAGCTATGACGAACACCTCGCCCGGTAATATAAGTGATGTATTAGTAGTTGGCTGTGGCGCTGCAGGCTTAAGCTTAGCATTGCGTCTCGCCGGTGTTGCCCGTGTCACTGTGCTTGCTAAAGGAACGCTCTCGGAGGGCAGCACCTATTATGCTCAAGGTGGTATCTCTGCAGTGTTGGATGCCGAGGACTCCCTTGAGTCACATGTGGAGGATACCCTAGTCGCTGGAGCAGGTCTATGCCATACCGATAGCGTGAGCTTCACTGTGAAGCATGCAAAAGAGTCTATCGATTGGTTAATTCAACACGGCGTAGCCTTCACTACCGAAGCGCGCGCAGATGGCTCGGTGAATTATCATCTGACTCGCGAAGGAGGACATAGCCATCGTCGCGTGATCCATTCCGCTGACTCCACGGGCCAAGCTATTCAAACCACTTTGGAGGAGCGTGCCCGGCAACATCCTAATATAACGCTCTGCGACCATCACAGCGCAATCGATCTGATTACCACCGTTAAAGTGCGCCTACCCGGCAATCGCTGCTTAGGTGCATATGTTCTGAATCAACGAACCGGCGATGTGGAGGTGTTTGCGGCCCGCTTTGTGGTATTGGCTAGCGGGGGAGCTAGCCGGGTATACCTTTATTCGAGCAATCCAAATGGCTCTACGGGTGATGGTATCGCTATGGCCTGGCGAGCAGGGTGCCGCGTAGCCAATATGGAATTCATGCAATTTCATCCCACCTGTCTTTATCACCCCCAAGCCAAATCATTTTTGGTCACCGAGGCGATACGCGGTGAAGGGGGGCATTTGCAATTGCCCAATGGTAGTCGCTTCATGGAACAGTTCGACTCGCGTTTGGAACTCGCGCCAAGGGACATCGTAGCGCGGGCAATTGATCATGAAATGAAGCGCCTTGGCATTCCTTGCGTCTACCTCGATATTAGCCATAAGTCGGCTGAGTTTATCCATGCGCACTTCCCGACCATCTACGCCAAATGCCTCGAATATGGCTTCGATATGACTCAGGAACCGTTGCCGGTGGTACCTGCCGCGCACTACACCTGTGGTGGAGTGATGACTGATTTGCGGGGTCGGACCGACATAGAGGGTTTATATGCCGTCGGTGAAGTAGCGTTTACCGGCTTGCATGGTGCGAATCGCATGGCGAGCAATTCATTGTTGGAGTGTTTGGTGTTCGCCAAATCAGCGAGCGATGATATTTGCCAGCGCTTGGATCTTGCAGCAGCACCTATCGCGCTGCCGGCATGGGATGAGAGTCGGGTGACAGATTCCGATGAAGAAGTGTTAGTGGCTCATAATTGGCTGGAATTGCGTCGTTTCATGTGGGACTACGTGGGCATTGTGCGTACCGACAAACGGTTGCGGCGCGCTAAAAGCCGAGTGAATTTGCTGTTGCATGAAATTGAGGAATATTACGGACATTTCCGGATCAGTGCTGATCTTATAGAGTTACGCAATTTAGCGTTGGTGTCGGATCTAATCATTCGCAGTGCTATGGCTCGCAAGGAAAGCCGAGGATTGCATTTTACGTTGGATTATCCCGCAACTGATGACAGTTTACCGCCTCGCGACACGATACTGGTGCCGGCAAACTTTGCCGGTGGCGAGTTGTTGCCGGTTTGGAATAATGCCTAACGCCGGTTTTTAAAGTGGGCTCTGCTTATGGGATTTTCTGAGGTATTGGAAGGTTTGTTCTGTGCTGAGTGGCTTACTAATCAAGTAACCTTGGGCATAATCGATGCGGTATTCATGCAATAAATCCAGAATAGCTTGAGTTTCTACAAACTCAGCAATCGTTTTCTTACCAAATCCATTTGCAACCTCACTCATGGCTTGCACGATCACTTTATCTTCCGAACTGTCGACCAAATGACGAATAAACGAGCCGTCTATTTTTAAATAATCAACCGGTAAATGCTTTAAATAATAAAAAGAAGAAAATCCAATGCCGAAATCGTCTAGTGCAAAACGACATCCCAGTTTCTTGATGGCTAGAATTAAGTTGTTGGCTATTGCTAGATCGGCGACCGCTGCGGTTTCAGTAATTTCAAACACGACGCGTGAAGCATCGACCCCAGTATGCTTTAACTCTTGACGTAAATAGCTGATCAGGTGAGGGTCGCGGAAAACATGGGCGGATAAATTAATCGATAACGCTGCAGTTTGATCGATTTCTTTGATCGTTGCTAAAAACTGTAACGCTTTTTGAATCACCAAGCGGTCGATAGCGTATATTAATCCTCCCCGCTCGGCGACTTCGATGAAATTAGCAGGTCCGATAATGCTGCCGTCTTCATCTTGCATACGCAACAGAACTTCGTAATGACTGATTCGTCCACTGATAACTTCCATAATCGGTTGAAAGAATAGAATGAAGCGATCATTAGCCAAGGCTTGAGTTACTTTGTTCTTCCAGTACACGTGACGTTGCATTTGCTCAAGCACAGTGTCTTGATCAGAATAAACATGCCACTGGCTATGACCTTTTAACTTGGCTTGGCTTACAGCGAGATCGGCATTTGCTAATAGGTCAGCTACATTATCGCCATGGTCAGGGAATAATACGATCCCTATGCTGGAGGAAATCTTTAACGGATGACCGCTAACGGAGAAGCTAATAGTGGCCAATAACGCATTGATAGTATTCGCGAGTTGGATGGCGTCGTTGGCGTCAACTTCCTGAAGTAACAGCGCATATTCATCGCTACCCAAACGTGCCAAAGTTTCGCCAGCGATCGCTGTGCTGGAAAGCATGTCAGCCACTATTTTAAGCAATGCATCCCCGCTTTGATGGCCGTCAGTATCATTGATGTACTTGAATTGATCTAAGTCGATGCAAAGTAATGCTCCGCTAGATTGTTTCTGGCGTTGCAGGTTTGCCAGGACTCGTTCTAACTCAACTTGGAAGCGGTTGCGATTCAGCAAGCCGGTTAATAGATCATGGTCTGTCAACCAAGCCAGCTCCAATTCCGCTCCCAAACGTTCCGTAATGTCTAGACCTACCGACAAAATGGCAGGGCCATCGGAGCCTGCCCCGGTCAGACGAGAATGATGCCAAGTCACATTGCGGATTGCGCCGCCCTTACCGGTGACCAACGACTCATGACTTATATGCTCATGTTTACCAGCGATAATTTCTTTTTTTATACGTTGACTGAGCACCGAGGATTTATCAGCGAGAAGTAAATCTTTAAAACTCTGCCCGGTTAATTCTGTTTGCGAATATCCCGTCACCGATTGCACATAAGGATTAACCATAAGCATACAACCGTGGCGATCCTGGGTAATGATCATCACCTGTGCTGTATTTAATAAACTGGTGACAAAATTGCGTTCCTGAGCAAGCTCTTCCATGCGAGTTGATAACATTTGGGTATGTTCGGCGACGTCCTCTTCCAATTGCTCTAAGCGATCAGCTAATGCAATCGCTGTGTTTTCTAGGATATCCAATTCGTCATCAATAAAATGCTGCCTATACCGTTGACGGATAGCGGTACGCGCGGCTTGGAAACGGCGCTGTGCTAACAGCGGTAAATTGTTGGCTGTCAAGCGCAAGCGTTCCATGGGTGTCCATAGAATAATCAATAATAATCCTTCGGCTAACAACCAGCCCAAACCGCCGACTAGGAACACTTCCTGGGTCGTAGCGCGGATTTCTTCGAGAGTCGCTGTTATATCGGCAATAACCACCCAGTAAAGTCTTTGATCAGCGACAAATTTTTGCAGAGAGATAATGCGAATATCATAGAAACGGCCATCGAATTTGTGGCGTACTCCATCAGCTGTTTTTAGCAGCGTCGTTGATGCAGCTGCGTCCTGTATGATCTTGAGGTTTTTTTCGGTTTGAGTTAGCGCGGCTATTACCACACTCCACGGCTGAATCTGGCGCTCCGGGAGGATTCCCGTTAAGTGCTGGTCGTCACGCACCAGCAAACCGATATCATTACCGGAGATTTGGCTAGCTGTAAGCACCAGATCGGCTACCGAACTACCCACCAACACTGCGCCCACGTGTATGCCGTTCGTGAGCACCGGCACAATGGCATACTGCCGACAGTTTGGGTCGCAGAGTAGGTTTACGATAGGCGTTTCGCTTGCGTTGACTTGACTGATCCAATTCACAATTTGGACTGAGTGATGTTCTCCCCATTCGTTGATGTGCCACCTGGCCAACGATAGGGCTTGCGTATCGTAGAAGGCTAGCATGTCGATGCCTAAGTCCAGTTGCAACGCTGGCCATTGCGGTTCCAAAGCTTGTTTAAGGCGGTTGCTATCCCTGTCAGCCAAGCTCAACGGCACTCCTGGCAAGGCAGAAATTAAACCGCCCAGCTGTCTGAGACGGCCTAAGGATTGCTGTAACAGCGCATCTTTCTCCTTGACATATTGTTGGTGCGCGATCTGTCTTTGCCGGTCGAACTGATTGGTTAAGTTAGCGTAGTTGCGCAAGGATATAGCCACGGTTACAGCCACAAGGACTAACGTGGTGGACAGCAAAGCCTTCCATTTGAGACTGAAAAAATGGCGAGTCATTATTTTGGGAAACACCGGCTACGCCCCCAACAAGTATCACTACAAATACTATGAACCGCACTGTAGGCACACTAACCCACTGTGTCAGTTAAGAAACCAACAGCAACTGTGGTTAATTTTATGCGATAGCCTCAGCCTTCCGGTACCATCTTCACTTGGCATGAACAAAAGAGTAGTCAATAAACGACTTGCGCGGCTAAAAAAATATATTTAACCCTAACAAGGCAGCCATACAAAGGTTATGGCGCAGGAACAGTATCAATGCGCAAAAGGCGAGTAGTTGTCGGTTTATCTGGTGGCGTTGATTCATCGGTTGCCGCGTTATTATTGGTCGAGCAAGGCTATGAAGTCCATGGCGTGTTCATGAATAATTGGGAGGACTCTTATGCTCCCGGTTATTGCTCAGCAGCCGAAGATTTGAGGGATGCACGAGAGGTTTGCGAAACGCTCAATATTCCACTGCACACCGTAAACTTCACCAAAGAATACCAAGAACGGGTATTTCGTTACTTCTTGGCCGAATATCGCCAGGGACGCACCCCTAACCCGGACGTGCTGTGTAACAAGGAAATCAAATTTAAAGCTTTCCTGGAGTATGCTCGACGCTTGGGAGCAACCGCTGTCGCAACCGGCCATTACGCTCGTTGTGAAGAGCAGGGAGAGCAGCGACACTTGTTAAAGGGACTGGATAGCGGTAAAGATCAGAGCTACTTTCTCTATACATTGGGGCAAGCGCAACTGACCGAGGTACTGTTTCCGGTCGGCGAACTCGAAAAACGCCAGGTGCGTGAACTAGCGACTGCAGCAGGGCTGGTTACCCATGACAAAAAAGACAGTACCGGTATTTGTTTTATCGGCGAACGCGACTTCCGGGAGTTTCTGAGTCGCTATCTCCCTGCCCAACCTGGGGAAATACGCACGCCGCAAGGTGAAACACTAGGAAAGCACAGCGGTTTGATGTTTTATACTTTTGGGCAGCGGCAAGGATTAGGCATCGGTGGGCAACGAGGAAACGGTGGTGATCCCTGGTATGTGGTCGCTAAAGATATGCAACACAATGTGCTGGTTGTGGCGCAAGGGCATCAGCATCCGCTGTTGTTCCATCGGTGGCTACGGGCTTCTCAACTCCATTGGGTTGCTGGTGAACCGCCGGTATTGCCATTAACCTGCGCTGCCAAAACCCGTTACCGCCAGCCGGATCAAGTGTGTACTATCAAATATTTGTCAGCGACCACATGTGATGTCGAATTTGCAGAGCCACAAAGGGCAATAACCCCAGGTCAGTCAGTTGTTTTTTACCGGGGTGATGAATGTCTAGGTGGTGGCGTAATAGACGCCTTTTTTGACTGAGGATACTGTTTATATCATGCCAAATACCGATCATGACCGAGTGATTGCCCTAGCCGGCCTTTTTTTGGCGACTACTTTGGTGCGTGACATCGCTCGCAATGGTCGAGTCGATTCGGATGATTTCGCAACTTGTTTGGGTAGTTTGCTGAAAATCGACGCTGCCAGTAACGAAGATGTTTATGGTAGCGTCAGTCAATTGCATTCGGGACTGCGTCAGCTCAAACGACACCTGAGCAACCCCAAAGACATGGAAATCACCCGCTACGTGGTGGCGCTTCTGGTGTTGGAACGTAAACTGGCTAGACACACCGCTATGTTGCAACGCATCCGAGAAGGTCTTGAAGCGACCGTGGATAAACTGAGTTACTTTCCTCTGGGGCACGAAAATATTATTGCTGGCCTGGCGGATATTTATGCGGCGACGGTCAGTACCCTCACCCCTCGTATTATGGTTAACGGGGAACGTGTCCATTTAACCAATCCAGACAATACCAACCGTATCCGAACGTTGTTGCTTGCTGGTGTGCGGGCAGCTCGCTTATGGCGACAAAGTGGCGGTGGACGCCTGACCTTACTATTCCGCCGTAGGGTATTATTGTTGGAAACTCAACATATTTTAGCGACTTTAGGGGATTGAGCGCATGGCCAAGGCAGGCAGATTGGATCCCCTCAAGCAACTATATCGCACTGTAACCCATTGGGTGCGAAGCGCCATGGGGACGCAAAGCAATCCAAATATCGCTGATTATGCGGCCCTAAGAGAGCAAGCATGGCGTCATTGTACGGAGGGTGAGCAAGGCACCGCCGTTAGTCTGTTACAAGATCTGATAACCCGCTTAGAAACCCAACATCGTAGCGAACAACGTGATCAGGAACTCGCAACAACGTTGGGAATTTTGGCTGCTGTATACCGCAATACAGGCCGGCCGGCTGCTGCACTAGCAGCTGCAGAACGTGAATTACACATCTACCGCTTGCTGGGGCATGATAGAGAAGTTGCCAATGCCCTGGGATCAATGGCGGAACTGTTAACTCGTCAACGCCGCTATGCCGATGCGGAGGCCCGCTACGCGGACGCGTTCTGCGCTGCGCAAATGGCTAGGGATAGTAGTTTACAGGCTATTATTTTGGAAAAGTTGGGCGTTCTGCACCGACGGCAGGAGCATTACGAGCAAGCCATAATACTACTCAAAGAGGCGGTTAGGCTGTTGCAACGGGTAGGTATCCAAGAAGAGGAGATGCGTGTGTGGGATTTGTTGGCCACCGCTGAGGTTCAGCAAGGCGACCTAGAAACTGCTGAATTGAGCTATGCCCGGAGTTTTGAATTAGCCGAGAGGTTGGGCGCCCGCAGCCAATTGGCAATCTATGCGCAAAATGTAGGAATTCTTTATCAAAAACGTGCTGAACAAACTACCGACGCTGAGATTCGGCAAGCGTTGTTACAGCAAGCGATCACTTCGGTTGAGAAAAGTCTGGCGATCAAATTGGACATGGGCAATGAAGTCGGTGCAGAAGCGTCGTATTTTCAGTTAGGCATTCTGTTCTGGCGGCTGGGTCAATGGGAAAAAGCTGAAGAGTATCTAATACAGGCTACTGAATTAGGCGAAGCATTGGATTTGCCAAAAATTTACAAAAATTATAATGTGTTAGCCCGTTTTGCAGAAGGCCGAGGCGAACACGATAATGCGGTGCATTGGCAAGCTAAATGCGACGCTAAAGTCACTGAATTACAACACAGAAATTAGCCACCTGATCGTCAACTATAAACGGTCAATCGGCCAATTCCGGCCAGCAGGTAACCCCCATGAAATTAAACATTGTTACCCAATCCATCCGGGAATACCTAGCTAAAGTTAAACTCTTGGCCGGTAGCCGGGTGGGCGGCGAGGGGACTTGATGAGAGAACGCCTATTTACACTGATGTTGATCGGCTTATCGTTGACGAGCGGATTCGCAACAGCCCAAGAGAAAGCTCCCAACAGCGATTGGTGGAGCAAAATACAAGACACAGCGGGTGGCGCTTGGGAGGATACCCGGAAATTATTCAGCGACGATGCACAACATGATTTTAGTCGCGTCTGGGAACAAACCTTACCCAAACTGGAACAAGCTCTGACCCTACATGATCGTCATCAAGCGCTTCCTGAGCGGGCTTGGCTAGGTAAAGATCAAGCCTCTAATCAGGCCGCTATCAACGAACTCCTGGATGAGGCCATCACGGTATTGGCGATTTCGCCAGCCCAGCATTACCGGGAACGCATTCGCGAGCTGCAAGACAGCATCCGTCAAGCACAGACTGAGATTGACGAATTACGTACCCAACGGGTGACAGCTCCGCAAGAGGGGCGTTGGCAAAAAACCGTTGCAGATTACGATCAGGCCATTCAGCAGCAATCCCAACGTATCAATGCTGCTAATCAGGAACTACGCACCATTCGCCGCGAATTCGCCTCTGAACTGCGCCGTTTGGGACTGGTATTAAGCGACGAGCAATTAGAGTTTTTGCTATCCACGGTAGTGGGTGATGATCTAATCGAAATGGGCGTGGCGTTCGACAACGTAAAAACCATTACCGAGCAATTGGAACAACTGATGGTGGATAGCCGAGAGTCGCTGGATGGTAGCCGTCGGTATTATGGGATGTATCTAGTCCTGCTGGAGATTCTGGAGCGGATGCAGACGCATTTGATCACGGCTGTGAATACCCGCTATCTGCCCGAGATCGACGAGATCGCGGATAAGGCCAAGGTATTGATGGAACAAACTCAGGACTTGAAACAGCAAGCCAATGTTGCGCAACAGGTCTTAGATGCCAACTTGCAAGCCCAAGCGCTGACTTTGCGGGCTGCAGCACTGTATCGAGACTATCTGGTCGAACAAGCTCGGCAAGTGGCGCAAGCGCGTGAACGCCTACTGCAGGATATCGCGATTGCCCGAAATACCTACGAGACCGTTAAGATTTCAGGAGAGTTAGTCGCCTTGATGAAAAGCAGTCAAGCGATGCTGGATAATCTGTTGCAACGGCAAATGCCCCCAATGCGCGCGTTTGAGAATTTGGAGATGAAACGGGAATTTGAACGGTTGACTGCTCAATTGCAGTCCAGCGTTGCATCCTGAACAGCGTATACGGCCAGCAAACCGAGTTTGCCGTAGACTCGCCCTTGCCTTTGCGCAAAACTGATTTATCTTTGCCTGACGCTAAGCTCGATTTTATCGAACAGTTTTATACTCCGGATGCAAGTGACCGATTGTTCACTGAGTTGCTGGAAGGTGTCGCGTGGCAGCAAGAAAATATCCGGTTATACGGTAAAACCCATCTCGTGCCGCGTTTGACCGCATGGTATGGCGATGCCGGCTGCTGTTACGCTTATTCCGGCCTTCGCCATGCTCCCATTCCCTGGATCCCAGTATTGCTGGTAATCAGGAACCGCATCAAGCGAATAACCGGGGTACACTTCAACAGCGTTCTTTTGAACCTTTACCGTGATGGTCGCGATAGCATGGGTTGGCATAACGACGCTGAACGGGAATTGGGTGAAAATCCGGTTATCGCTTCGGTCAGTTTCGGTGGTTCGCGGCGTTTTTTGTTGCGACATAACAATGGAACCCATAAAGGCGCAGTAACTCTGACTCACGGCAGCCTGCTATTGATGGGCGGCACTACCCAACATTATTGGCAGCACCGGGTCCCGAAAACTAGGCAAACGGTGTCGCCACGCATCAATTTGACCTTTCGGGTCATTCGATTACCGGATTTTTAGACTATGGCAAAATTGAACTGGCCTCATCAAGAGGCACAGCGGGTGTTTAATCAGGCGGGTAAGCAGAAAAACACCGTCGTCTTCGAAACCGGTTATGGGCCGTCCGGTTTACCGCATATCGGCACGTTTGCCGAAGTGGCGCGCACCACGTTTGTGATCAATGCGTTCAGAAACGCATTTCCCGATCATCAAGCCCGCTTGATCGTCTTCTCCGACGATATGGATGGGTTGCGCAACTTGCCGGAAAACGTGCCTAATCATGAGCTGCTCAAGCCTCACCTCGGTGCGCCGCTGACTTCGATTCCCGATCCGTTCGGCAAAGAGGCCTCGTTTGCCGGATTCATGAACCGCCAATTACAACGTTTCTTAGACCATTACGGCTTCGATTATGAGTTTTATTCGTCTACGGAGACTTATCGCAGTGGCCACTTCGATAGCGGACTATGCCGAATCATGGATTGCTACGAGGCTATTCGTGACTTGTTCACGGCCTCTATTTCAGCGGACAAAAGATCAGCCTGGAGTCCGTTTTTCCCGATCTGTGAATCCTGCGGAAAAATTTACACCACCCGAGTGACGGGCATCGACAAGGACAATTACACGATTAGCTACTGTTGCGATCAAAACGAGGGGGGCAAGTATCATTCCTGCGGTCACGCTGCCACCATGACCATTACCGGAGGTCATGTCAAAGTGGGTTGGAAAGTAGACTGGGCGTTACGCTGGTACATGCTGGGCGTGGATTATGAAATGTACGGCAAGGATTTAATCGACTCTTACACGATGAGCCGCAAAATCTGCGCACTGCTGGGAGGGACGCCACCGGTCAACTATAAGTACGAACTGTTTTTAGACGAAAACGGCGCGAAAATATCCAAAAAAATCGGTAACGGTATTTCCATGGAACAATGGCAAGCCTATTCGCCGTTGGGCGCGTTGTTGCACTTCCTATTAGCCAATCCCAATAAAGCCCGGCAGATGGGCTTGCCGATCTTGCCGAAAATCGTCGACGATTATCTTAAAGCACTGCGCACGGAAAAACGCACAGATGTGAACAACTCCGTCTGGTTTATCGATCAATTCCAACATCATCACGACGCCCAGGGGTTGGAAAATTCCGAGATTGGCTTCGGCTTATTAGTCAATGTCGCTGAGAATTTGGGCTTGCACGAAGGAAACGTGCTTTATGAATACGCTGCCCGCCACGATCCCAGCGTGGCCGAAAACGAACCGTTCTTCAGAGAACTCTGCAGCAAAGTAATCGCTTATGTGCAGGATTATCAGGCAAAGCTGCCTAGAGAATCACTAGAAATTGATACCCGCTTGGTGCCCTATCTGCAGGAGTTACGCCAGCTGATTGAGGCGCTGGTTAGCGAGGAAAGCTATGCCGCAGAGCAGCTACAAAATGCGTTGTTCTCGGTGGCGCGTGAGCATAACCTGGATAAGGGCGAGTGGTTCAAATTCTTATATCAAGTGCTTATCGGCAAAGAGAAAGGCTCGCGGATGGGCACTTTTCTGGCAGTTCTGGGCGCGGAGCGGGTGTTAACCATGCTCGATGAGGCGCTGAACCGGTACCAGCAGTAATTTCCACACTGGTACCTCTTGATTAACTTTATATAATTGATTGACAATTGCGATTTTATTTACCGTGTTGCTGGCCGGGAGGGACAGCTCACCCTAGAGGTGGTGGTTTACCTTTAACTGCTCTCCACAAGGCGTACCGGCCCTAATGCTTCGATATTTCGTCAATCAACGTGGACACTAGCAGCAATGAATCCCACAAATAAGCTTGAGCACGAACCGGCATTCCAACCTTACGACCTGGATGATGCTGAGGAGTATATGAACGCCGCTCAGCAGGACCATTTTCGGAATCTCTTGATGGATTGGAAGAACTCGCTGTTAGACGAGGTCAACCGCACGGTTAATCACATGCAAGATGACTCCGGGAGTTTTCCCGATCCCAATGATCGGGCGTCTCAGGAAGAGGAATTTAGTCTGGAACTGCGCACCCGCGACCGGGAGCGAAAGCTGATCAAGAAAATCAACGAAACATTGGCCAAAATCGATGCTGATGACTACGGTTACTGTGAATCCTGCGGAATAGAAATCGGCATCCGTCGACTAGAAGCCCGGCCCACCGCCACGCTCTGCATCGATTGTAAAACGCTGCAGGAAATCCGGGAAAAACAGGTCGGCAGATAACATTCCCACTGCCCACACGATAAGCGAAGCGTAATGCCATTCGAACGAGGGCGTTTCGCGCCCTCTCCCAGCGGTCCCCTGCATTTTGGTTCCTTAATCGCGGCGTTGGGTAGTTTTCTGGCGGTGCGTAGTCAGGGTGGCCAATGGTTGGTGCGCATTGAAGATGTCGATACGCCACGCAGCGTGCCCGGCGCAGCAGATCACATACTGCACGTCTTGGAGCGCTTTGGCCTGATTTGGGATGGCCCAGTTCTCTATCAAAGCCAACGCACTGATTGTTATCAAGCCGCTTTAGACGTTCTTAAGACTGCTGGTTTGGTGTATCCGTGTACCTGTTCTCGCCGAGAAATCACCCAACACTCTAGCGGGGGCGATCTGATTTACCCCGGCACTTGTCGCAATGGTTCCGGCCGGACTGACAGAGCACCGGCTATGCGGTTGCACACCGCCGCGCAACCAATTCAATTAGTTGATGGCATTCAAGGCGTTTACCGGCAATGCTTGGAATCCCAAGTGGGAGATTTCGTGGTGCGTCGTGCCGATGGATTGTTCTCTTACCACTTAGCGGTGGTAGTAGACGATTCGGCACAACAAATCACTCAAGTGGTGCGAGGCAGCGATTTATTGAGTTCGACGCCCCGCCAAATCTATCTGCAACAGTGTCTCGGACTGCCCACGCCCCGTTACAGTCACCTGCCCATCGCAGTGGATCGGCAAGGCAATAAACTCAGCAAGCAATCCAAGACAATGCCGCTGGACGAACGTTACCCTACCGTTGAGTTATTTGCCGCGCTGGAATTTCTCGGCCAACGACCGCCAGCGGAGCTAGTCCGTAGCACACCTGTCACCTTGATCAGCTGGGCATTGGAACACTGGCGACCCAAGCAAATTAAAGCTGAACTTAACAAGCCTTGCGCAACATTATCCTGTTTACGTACTTGCGAAGAAAAGGCGTAATCCGTTCAAGGTGCGCACCTATGGTCAGACAAATGTACCGGTATTCAATGGGGATGAGAATGTAATCACGTTGGACTATCATTGAATAGATTTTTCTCAGCTGGATAACCACCACTTGATTCTTGCTGAGAAATCAACCATACCATTACTTTGAAATAGCTTACATTTGCAACCAAAGGGGAAATCCAATTATGGCCGACAGCAAAGTCTATCCCATACCCGCCAATATTGCGGCCCGCGCGTGGGTCAACGAAGAACAATACCAGGCAATGTACGACCGCTCGATAGCCGATCCCGATGGCTTCTGGGCAGAGCAAGCTGAGCAGTTCCTCACTTGGTTCAAACCCTGGCATACCGTCAGCGATTGGGATTTCACTAAAGGCCATATTCGTTGGTTTGAAGGCGGCAAACTTAATGTGAGTTACAACTGCCTGGATCGCCACCTGGAAACACGGGGCGATCAAGTCGCCATTATCTGGGAAGGCGATGACCCCAACGATGACCGTAAGATTACTTATAAAGAATTGCATGAAGAAGTGTGCCGTTTTGCCAACGCGTTGAAGGGGCAAGGCGTCAAGAAAGGAGACCGGGTCTGTATTTATCTGCCCATGATCCCGGAAGCGGCAGTCGCTATGTTGGCCTGCACCCGGATCGGTGCCATTCACTCCATCGTATTCGCCGGATTCTCGCCCGACGCCCTGCACAATCGAATCGAGAATGCCGAAGCCAGTGTAGTCATCACCGCCGACGAAGGTCTCCGTGGCGGTCGTGGGGTACCTCTCAAGGCCAATGCCGACAAAGCCTGTGCCGATACCCCCAGCGTTCGCAAAATGATTGTGGTCAAACGCACCGGTGGTAACATCGACTGGCAAGAAGGCCGTGATGTATGGTTCCACGAAATCGCGCAAGCGGCTTCCGCCGATTGCCCGGCAGAAGAAATGGATGCCGAAGATCCATTGTTTATCCTCTACACCTCGGGTTCAACCGGCACCCCCAAGGGTGTGTTACATACCACCGGTGGGTATCTGCTCTATGCGGCGATTACCCATAAATATATTTTTGATTATCACGACGGCGATGTTTACTGGTGTACTGCCGACGTGGGCTGGGTGACCGGGCATACCTATATTGTTTATGGCCCGCTCGCCAATGGCGCCACTACTCTGATGTTCGAAGGTGTCCCCAGCTACCCGGATGCCTCGCGGTTCTGGCAGGTGGTCGACAAACATCAGGTGAACTCGTTCTACACCGCTCCTACCGCGATTCGGGCTCTGATGCGTGACGGCGACGGGCCGGTCAAGAAAACCAAGCGTTCCAGCCTGCGCATCATGGGTTCAGTGGGTGAACCGATCAATCCGGAAGCGTGGGAGTGGTACTATAACGTGGTTGGCGATGCGCGCTGTCCTATCATGGACACCTGGTGGCAGACTGAAACCGGAGGCGTATTGATCACCCCGCTACCGGGTGCAACCCCGCTTAAACCCGGTTCCGCTACACGACCGTTCTTCGGCGTACTACCGGCGCTATTCGATGCGCAAGGCAACGAACTGGAAGGCGAGACCGAGGGTGGCTTGGTCATCAAGCGTCCCTGGCCGGGCCAGATGCGTTCGGTATTCCGCAATCATGAACGCTTCGTCAAGACCTATTTTTCCACCTATCCCGGCACCTATTTCAGTGAAGACGGTGCACGCCGCGATGCAGACGGCTATTACTGGATCACCGGTCGCCTGGACGATGTCATCAACGTTTCGGGGCACCGGATGGGTACTGCCGAGGTGGAAAGTGCGCTGGTGTTGCATGACTCGGTTGCCGAGGCTGCCGTGGTTGGTTACCCGCATGAGATCAAGGGACAGGGTATCTACGCCTATGTCACCTTGATGGCCGGCGTGGAACCCTCCGATGATTTGCGCAAGAAATTGGTCCAACACGTCCGCAAGGAAATCGGTCCGATTGCCACCCCTGATATCATCCAATGGGCTCCCGGCCTGCCGAAAACCCGTTCCGGTAAGATCATGCGGCGTATTTTACGTAAGATCGCGGCCAATGATATTGGTAGCCTGGGAGATACCAGCACGTTGGCCGACCCGGCGGTCGTGGACGAATTAATTGCCAACCACGAAGCCAAATAAGCCCTGCTCTATAATTAATTAGCCTGTTGTTGCAAGCCCGGGCGCCTTTGACGCCCGGGCTTTTTTTGCTCTTGAGTGTCCCAAACGAAGGTACCCCCATCCTGGGGACAATCTGGGGACAACCTGGCAGAACGGTTTTTCATACCGTGGCTGGCGTTACCGATCACTCGGCGTCGTCACCGGCAGCGGATACTCAAATATCGTTTTCTACTTCGACGTCAAAATAGAAATTGACGCAACTGACGTAATCTCCATCGGTGAAGGCTGAAAAGCGGGTCTGATAATTGACCAGTTTGCAGGCGTTCGGCTGACTCCAGTCTTGTTCCCAGTGAATGTTCAACGCGCCCGAGCCTTGAGTGTCAAATTGCTGCATGTTGGCACAGCCGAGCACTTCACCTGCAGGAACCGGAACATTCAAGTAGTTGGCGAAGTTAAGATAGTAGTCGATGCGGTTTTGTGACTGAATGTGCTCATTTGTCCCGCCACATTCGATCCCACCGTTAATGATCTGCGTGGTCACACCAAACCCGGGTGTTAGACTGTTAGCCAAATCTTGGACATTAGGTTGCCAAGTGCCATCAAGTGCATGCAGCATCGACGGCTTAGGTGGCTGTGGATAGACGTAGAAGAACACCGCGCTGGCAAGGTTCAACCAAGTATCCGCTACCAAATTCGGCTGCTCTAACAAAACGCTTACATCGTCGAACATGGCTTTGGAGAATGGGCCGTAGTTATAGTTGTAACTGAGTTGCTTGGAACCACGACCAAAGTAGCTCTTGAACTGCCCGGCGCTGGGATGGCCGGTCGGAAAAACGGCGCAGGGCCAGGTTTCGCCTTGCCAGGTGCTCGGATCGCACAGACCGTAACCATTGGGCATATCCTCGCTCCAACCGAGCTCGCGCAAATAGAATAGCCCCTGTCGCCACTGAGGCTCGGGCCAAGCAATCGTGTGGCCGCCAGTCTCCTGAGTGAAGTGGGCGAACATGGTGGCTAGTGACTTACGGCAGATGGCATTAGCATCGCGCCCATCGTCATAGTCACCGCAGAAGGCCGGGAATTTGCCGATGGCTTTCAAGAAATTGTCGTAGGTGTATTCTGGAGCGCGGCGCGGAAAAAGGAACTCCCAATCTTGTTCGCCGATAATGGACTCGACTCGTTTGACGTTGGGCGGATTGCTCGTATTTCCCGGCGTAATGGCTGCGACGATGGTGTTGTCTAGAGTCGCGATTGATGCCTTCACTATAGCCATCAACGGATCCGACGTGAGTTCGGCCTCACGTGCGAGTAAGTCGCTCAGCTTAACGACGTTCGGATTGGGGTTCGGGCCAGGGCCAGGCGCCTCTGAGCAATCCTCATCCACAGCGACTAGTCGCCAAACGCCCCATTCGCCAGTCGTGCCCGGCTCTTCGCCTCGGGTCCACCATCCGGCACGCCATTTCTGACTATTATGAGTGACTAAGTCACCTTCGACATAGATGGCATTGGTGTCCCAAACGTTGCAAGCAACCGGATCAACCGAAACCAGTTGGCTGACGGTAACCTGAGCGACATCAGATAGCTCACCATCGCTTACTGTCACGGCGAATACAAAGCTGACAGCCTCGTTTGGTTCTACCAAATAAACGACCGGTTGCGCTGAAGTCGGGTCGTTGATGGAGGCCTGTGGCGATGTCGGCGATAATTGTTGCCACTGATAAGTCAATATATCCCCGTCTGGGTCGCTGGAGTCGATGGCTGAAAGCTGAACATCACCAGCGCCGTTCAAAGTTGTCGGGGTTGCGATGGCACTTGCTAGCGGCGCTTGATTGCCTGCTATAGGATCAACGGTAACGCTGACCGTGCTGGTGACCATCTCCTGACCATCGCTGACTGTGACCTTGAATTCGAACGCCACACTCTGGGTCACTTGCGGGAGAATGACCTGAGCGATTGTCTGATCTGCATCTGCTATAGAAACCGATGGGGCTGCGTTGGCAACTTGGCTCCAGAAATAGGTCAAGGCATCACCATCGGCGTCGGTCGCAACAACAATGAGATCGACCGGGGTCTGGCCGCTGGGATCTGCCGGGGATTGGCTTACACTAACCGAGATCACTGGTGCACTATTGCCGGGGTCGACGGCACCACATTCGTTAACATTGGTTTGGAGGCGTTCCCAAGGTGTGTCCCACGGCTCGGGAACCGTATCGACATCGCTTGGAACGTCATTCGGTCCGGCCCACCATTTAGCGCGAAACAGATCGCCCTGAAAACAGACTTCGTCGCCAGCGATGTAGATTTCGCCAGGGACGTAGTCTTGAGCCGTACTAGCAATAGCGAATGGAGAGAGTGCTAAGGAAATACTGCCTACAATGGCGGTCTTTCTTAGAGTGTGCATTATCGTTGTCCTCAGGATTACCGAATAGTAAATGAGTTGATCTTTCAGTCACGACTGAAACAATGGCTTGACTCACAAGCGGCTTTGCGAGCTGTGTGTTGCCAAGCGGATCAACACTGCTGAGGTTCACGTTATAAGTTATTCTTGAGCGGGTTTCCCTTACCGTTTTGTAATCTTGGTACTGCAGGGAGCCATAATAATGTCGAGCTTAAGGTGAAGCGCTTCCATCTCTTGGAAGCAAATGTTAGCCCTGTTTAGTGGCGATACCCACCGGCTCTGTCTTCGTTCAACGGCTTCGAGACGGGGTGTGCTTCCAGATGATGAAGCGAGCGCTTGATGTCATCAAGCAAAAGCTGGGTGAGATCTCGGCTGACCCCGTGCCGAACCAGTACCCGCTGCACAACTAAATCCTGGCGATTAGCCGGCATTGCGTAAGCAGGGACTTGCCAGCCGCGAACCCGCAACCGGTCAGCAACATCGTACAGAGTGAAACCGGGATCAGTGCCCTCTTTGATTTTCCAACACAAGGCCGGCAGACCACCGTCGAGTTCGCCGCCATAGATGACCTCGAAAGGGCCGAGCTTGTCGATCTCTGCGGATAGATATTGAGCCGTTTTATAGCACGCTGTATGAATTCTGCGGTAGCCTTCCTTGCCTAGTCTCAGAAAGTTGTAGTATTGGCAGACGATTTCTCCACCGGGTCGGGAAAAGTTGAGTGCGAAGGTCGGCATATTGCCGCCCAGGTAATTCACGTTGAAGATCAGATCTTCTGGCAAATCGTGCTGTTCGCGCCAGACCACCCAACCCACGCCCAGGGGCGCCAGCCCAAACTTGTGGCCGGAAGCATTAATGGATTTCACTCGTGGTAGGCGGAAATCCCAAACTAATTCCGGGGAGCAGAACGGGGCGAGAAATCCACCGCTGGCCCCATCGACATGGATGGGAATATCCAAGCCGGTTTTCGCTTGTAATTGATCAAGCGCTTCGGCTACCGCCGCAACCGGCTCGTACCGGCAGACATGGGTAACGCCCAAGGTCGGTACTACGCCGATGGTGTTTTCGTCGCAGCGCTTGATCACTTCTTCGGGATTCATGATCAGCCGTTCCTGCTCCATGGGAATTTCTCGTAGTTCTATATCCCAGTAACGCGCGAACTTGTGCCAACAGACTTGTACCGGCCCGCAAATCATATTCGGTTTATCCGTGGGTTTACCCTGGGCACGGCGCTTCGCTCGCCAGTTCCACTTCATCGCCATACCCCCGAGCATCGCTGCCTCGCTTGATCCCGTGGTTGAGCAGCCGATGGTGTTAGCGGCATCCGGTGAATTCCACAGATCAGCGAGCATGTGCACACAACGGCCCTCAATCTCTGCGGTCTGCGGATATTCATCCTTATCGACCATGTTTTTATCCGCGCACTCGTCCATCAACCTGTGGACCTCAGGTTCGAACCAGGTCTGACAAAAAGTCGCTAAGTTTTGTCGAGAATTACCATCCAACAGCAGTTCATCATGAACTGTTTGATAAGCATAACGAGGTTCCTGCTCCTGATCTGGAATACGGTACTTGGGGATATTCAGCGACATATCGTCGGATGCGAAAAGGTCATCGCTTAGGGCATTACGCACATCGTCTTTTTTATGCAGAGGCATCGCTGGTTCTCCGGTAAGCACAGCAGGGCACGGGAGTGAAGGATTAAGGGCGCGTAATCAGTCACTGAATTTGTATTATTCCATAGTTCTGAGTAGCCGGTTTCCAGCGTAGTATCACATCGAAGATCTGCCCATCGGCTTCTAGATCAGAGATGAAAATATCTGAATCGTTATTAGTGACCTCGGCCCCAGAAAGGTTAACCCTGGATGGGTCGGAGATGAAGGGGTTAGCAAAGCTTTCGACAGTAAATGTCGCTGTTTGAGCTGACGAATTACCACTATTATCGAAAGCCCGCACCACCACGGTGTGGGTGCCTGCGTTGAGTTCGTTGTAATTAAATGCCATTGAAAAACCGGAGTTGATCGCGTCGGGATAAGCGGGGAAATTATCCGCTACATCGACCCGCCTTCCGCCCACCGGGACGTTTCCTTGGGAAATACCATCAACTAGCAGTTCAACTCGGTTGATCCCAGCAAGCGTAACAACCCAACCACGGAGATTGGCAACTCCGGTTGCTACTTCACCGGCAATCGGTTCTTCCAATTGCAAAACGATGGGCGCCAATGTGTCGCCACCATACAATACATTAACTCCATTAATATCATCGGCCTGGGGCGTTTCAATAGCGCTACCGACTGCTACAAAGGTTGCCATGAGTGCCGGCACATCATCTTCATGGTCAAGGCCGATGACATGGCCTAGTTCGTGAGCGGCTACCCGACGAAAGTCGGAAGTGTTGCCACGCCAAGGGCCATTGTAGACATCCCATGACTGATTGCTATTGAAAACCATATCGGTTTCTGCTGTTTCGGTTCTATTGTCTAATTCGAAGAGTGTGATGGTGACAGCTAAAGTACCCAAGCCAAAAAGTTGGCCACAGAGGTTATTGGTAAAATCCACCCCGTTTTGATTATTCCCGGTAACTCGGTCATTTGAAAGATCAATGCCCGCGCAAGGATCCGAAAACGAATTGTCAACATTAATGTTAAATGTAGTGGGTATATTCCAGGAAGTTGCGGCTTCTTGAAAAGCCTGGTTCCAGGAAATGCCGCTTGGGCTAACTTCACCGAAGAAAGAAGCGATGTTTGCGTTTATCGTTACTGATGCTGTTGGCCAGCGACTGCCGATAAGTTCAAAACTCTGGGATGGACCGGCTAAAAGCACTAATGAGACAAATGTGATGAAGTTTTGAGAACGACAGCTCATTCCTGTGACCCCACTAACAAAGTACGCAATTGTTGTTTGAAATCTTCAACACCTAACGGTTTCTCAGTGGTTATCTGTGGACTCAATCGCACCCCAGATGCCACACCTCGATTTAATCCCCGGACTTGAGTAGAACGGTTGGTATCGACACCGTAAATCATTTGACGGGTTCGTGTTTTGACGATCTCCGTGTCGTGTTGCAACTCCCGCTCAATCACAAAATGGCCTTGATCCCAGGCACAGAGGGGATTGACGTATTGCCGTTCTAAACTCTCAACGAAGTAAATTCCTTTTTCGCCAATTTGGGGCAGATGCATATCGGTGACTTTCAGTGTGCGACCACCGTGGGTACCGCCTAAAAACTGCAATTCCACAGTATCGCCAACGGCATCGCCTTTGATGATCTCCAATACTTCAAAGGTAACCACTGTGCGGATAGCGCCTTCTTCTGTGTTGGTTTTGACTTGATGTCCGATGACCCGGCCTTCGAAAATGAATTCGCATACCGTAGTCATTTCGTTAAGGCTTACCTGACGAACGCTGGAAGCGAGAGCCGGTGTGGATGCAGCCAATACCATAGAAACTGCAATGAATAGGCCGATAGGGGGGTTGATCGATCGAAATCGTTTCATATCCTTCACCTGAACGTTTAGAACGGTTGCTTGATTGGACGGTAAGTTCTGTGGATAAGCCGGAGTTTAATGGCCGAGCACTCGATTAGGCTTGCTATACTTATAATAAATTTTCCAGACAACAATCAGTTAGCGAGGTTTACTGAGAAAAATCCCCGATGACTTTTAACCTCAGCACTTTGCTTGGTGGGGCTTTACTTTATTTGTTTGTATTGTTTGCCATCGCCTACGCCACGGAACGGGGTTGGATCCCGGAGCGCATTGTTCGCCATCGGCTAATGTATGTGCTGTCTTTAGGCGTTTACGCAACCGCTTGGAGTTATTACGGCAGCCTAAGTTTCGCCGCAACGCAGGGTTTTGTGTTCCTCACCGTTTACATCGGTCCTACTTTGGCGTTTATTCTGACACCGCTGTTGTTGGCGCCTTTATTAAGGTTGATTCGAGATTATCAACTGACCTCTTTAGCCGACTTGTTTGCTTTTCGGTACAGTAGCCAGTTGGCAGGTGTCCTGGTTTCCCTGTTCACGTTGTTAGGCGCATTGCCGTACATTGCGTTGCAGATCCGCGCTGTCAGCGAATCTATTAATGTCCTCACGCAAGACAAAGCGCCGCAGCAAGTGGGATTAATCTTCTGTATCGCGTTGGTGGTGTTTGCTGTCTTGTTTGGCGCACGCCATATCTCTCCCCGACAAAAGCACGAAGGTTTGGTCGTTAGCATTGCGTTTGAGTCAGTCGTCAAGCTGGCTGCGATCTTGATCATAGCATTATTCGCCGTTTTCGAGGTTTTCGGTGGACCCGCGGGACTCAATGATTGGTTACACACTTCCCCCGACATGCTACAGGCGCTTTATTCGCCAGTGCAGGAGGGACCCTGGTTAACGTTGCTGCTATTGGCGTTTGCCGCTGCTTTTCTGCTACCCGGACAATTTCACATGGGGTTTGTCGAAAACTTCGATGAGCATTCCCTGGCATTGGCCGGTTGGGGTTTTCCGCTATTCCTGTTGTTATTCAGCTTAGCTATTCCACCGATATTTTGGGCAGGTCACCAGCTGATCCCGGACGCTAATACCGATTATTACATTCTGAGTATTCCTCTGCATGAGCGGCGTCCCGCTCTTGCCATGCTGGCCTTTCTAGGGGGTATTTCTGCGGCTAGCGCCATGGTGATTGTCACCACCCTGGCTCTGGCCCAGATGATGCTCAATCACGTCCTGTTGCCGGCCAGCTATCCAGACCCGGCGGTGGATATGTACCGCTGGCTATTATGGGGGCGTCGGATGCTGATCGGCCTAATCATCATAGCGAGTTATGGGTTGCATCTACTGTTGGAGCAACATGCCAGCCTGACGGAACTGGTGTTGATTTCTTTCGTGGCTGTTGTGCAATTCCTGCCCGGCCTGATTGGGGTGTTGTTTTGGCGCCGCGCGACCCGCCCCGGTTTTCTGCTCGGGTTGCTGGCGGGTGCCTTGGTTTGGTACGCCACATTGTTGATGCCCTTGCTGCAACAAGCCCATATCCTGCAAAGTGAATTCAATTTTCAGGAGTTCCTGAGTGCGACGAATCAGGATGTATGGGAGTTCTCTACGTTTTGGTCTTTGTCGTTAAATGCTTTGTTGTTCGTCGCGGTATCGCTGATCACCCGCCATGATCCCGGTGAGCGACGCGCGGTTGCCGCTTGCTTTCGAGACCAGGTTTTTTATCCCACCCGTAAGGGCCCGATCAATGCGGCTTCACCGCAACAGTTCAGCGAGCAACTGGGGCGTATTATCGGTACCTCGACCGCTTCTCAAGAAGTCGCCAAAGCGTTGAAAGACTTAAACATGGATCCTGCTGAACGTAATCCCCGCCAGTTGCAACGGCTACGGGATCGCATTGAACGCAATCTGTCAGGAATGATAGGACCGATGCTGGCGCGCATGATTGTGGATTCGCGGCTGCAGATTGATGAGGATACCCGCACTGTGCTGGCCGATCACATCCATTTTGTCGAAGAGCAGTTGGAACGTTCCCGCAGTCAATTGGATGGGTTGGCCCGTGAATTGGACGAGTTACGCCGTTACCATCGCCAAATTCTGATGGATTTACCGCTGGGGGCATGCTCTATGTCCACTGAGCAGGAAATCTTAACTTGGAATCAAGCCATGGAACGATTGTCCGGTATCAGCGCGCCGATGGCTGTCGGTTGCCGGGTCCAAGAACTGCCGGCACCCTGGGCGTCGCTGTTGGCAGAGTTTCTGTTATTACAGGGGAATCATATTTACAAAACCCGGATCACCTTTAATAGCCGGGCTTGCTGGTTCAATCTGCACAAGGCCCCGATCAGCACCTCGTTATCTTTTCAAGTGGCCGAACAGGGGTATGTCTGGGATGGCGTGGTCGTGCTTATCGAAGATCTAACCGAATTACAAACCTTGGAAGCCGAATTGGTGCACAGCGAACGGTTAGCTTCCATCGGCCGATTAGCGGCTGGTGTTGCCCATGAAATCGGCAATCCGGTAACCGGCATCGCTTGCTTAGCGCAAAACCTACAAGACGAAACCAACCCTCAAGTCATTGCGGAAAGTTTGGATGACATATTGCAGCAGACTCAGCGGATCAGCGCTATTCAGCAAACACTCATTACCTTCAGTCACAGCGGTCCACCCGAAGGGCAACGTTACAGTCGATTTAAGTTAAGCGCTTGTATCGCAGCGGCTCAGCATTTGGTCACCTTGAGTCACAAAGCGGAGTTTTTTGACTACGTTGAACTCTGTGACGAAGAAATACTGGTGGAAGGCGACCCGCAACGCTTGCAGCAGGTATTCGTCAATCTGTTTAACAACGCGCTAGATGCTTCTCCGGCTGATGGTCGTGTCCAAGTGAGCGCAGCAGTTACCACAGAAGAAGTTGAGGTCACTGTCAGCGATCAAGGCATAGGCATCCCCCGGGAATGGCAAGAACGGGTCTTCGAGCCGTTCTTCACCACTAAAGACCCTGGCAAGGGAACGGGGCTAGGGTTGTCGGTTGTCTACAACATCGTCCACAATCATGGTGGGAGCATCAAGATCAACAGTCAACCAGGGGTTGGTACTCAGGTCATGGTCTGTTTGCCGCTCCGACAATCGGCGCACGGGGAAACGCCGTTTGCGACTTAGGAGTTCTCAGACGCAAAGCTTTTCTCCCCCTGGAGGCAACGGCTAATGAAAAAGCGTATGCCCTACATTCTGATCATTGAAGACGAACGGGTCATCCGTTCAGCGCTCGGGCGGTTTTTGGAACGTAACGGCTTTCAGGTAGCGGAAGCCGATTCTGTGCCCAACGCCGAGCGGCAATACGACTTGAACACCTTTGACTTGATTGTCAGCGACCTGCGCCTACCCGGTCCGCCCGGCACTGATGTTATCCAACGTTGCGACGGCGTACCGGTATTGATCATGACCAGTTATGCCAGCGTTCGCTCTGCCGTCGACGCTATGCGTCAAGGGGCTGTTGATTACATTCCCAAACCGTTTAACCACAACGAACTGCTGAGTACCGTACGCCATATACTGGCAAAACACCGTCAGCACACTCAAGACCCACCGGCTCAACCGCAGTTATCCGATAAGCCCCCTGCGGGTATAATCGGCGAATGTGCCAGCATGCGGCGGATTTTCAAACACATGCAAAAAATCGCCCCGACCGACTCCACTGTGTTAATTCTGGGTGAATCCGGTACCGGCAAAGAATTGGTGGCACGTGCACTGCACCAGCACAGCAAACGCAATGCTATGCCTTTAATCGCAGTCAACTGTGCGGCTATCCCTGAGGGGCTCATCGAATCCGAGTTATTCGGTCATGAGCGCGGAACGGCCAACACTCTCGGCGCTTCTCGACGGGGACTCACGGAGTCTGCGAACGGAGGTACATTATTTCTGGATGAAATTGGCGAGTTACCGCTGGCCGCGCAAGCCCGCTTATTAAGGCTGCTACAAGGCGGAGAAATACGCCGAGTAGGGTCAGCTCAGGTTTCGCGCATTGATATTCGGCTTATCGCGGCGACTCATCAGGATCTGCAACAACAGGTGTCGGCAGGATTGTTCCGTGACGATCTTTATTATCGGTTGCGGGTCATGGAAATATATCTTCCACCCCTACGGGAGCGAGACGCCGATGTGGTTCTTTTGGCCAGGTTTCTCTTGGAAAAGACCTGTAAACGGCTCGGAAGGCCCTTATTGAGATTAACCGATGAAGCGCTGGCGCATATCCGAGCCTACCATTGGCCGGGGAATGTCAGAGAGCTGGAAAATACTTTGGAGCGTGCTGTCATTCTCAACGAGGATCAGGTCATTTCCGCCGAGTCGTTGGAAGTGACCTCGTCGGTTAGAATGAGTGATCACCCATTGCCTACGCCATCCTCAGTGTATGCCAATGTTTCCAAAAGCGCCGATATGTCACTCGATGATTATTTCCGCCACTTCGTGCTGAGCAATCAACATCATATTACCGAAACCGAAATGGCACGCCGGTTGGGCATTAGCCGCAAATCGCTGTGGGAGAAGCGCCAGCGTTTAGGTATCCCTAAACCTCGGAAGCATTAACTACCAGGGGTGGATTCGTAACGACTTGTCAGTAACAAGTTCTCTCTGACTAGAACCGAGTGGCGCGAAAGCGTAGTTTAGCCTCCATGCTGGAAACGCGCATAGCCTCCCCAAAGGACTGAATACCTATGGCTTCCAGGCGATCAAGTAGATTCACCAGCACATGGGCCGTTGCAATGGCATCCCCCAGGGCGCTGTGGCGGTGTTCCAGGGTGATGTTCAGACGCTCGCAGATTCCGTCGAGACTATGATCCTCCGCTTCGCCTTCGATCAGCAGGGAAAGTAGCAGGCTGTCGATTACGGGATTCTGGAACTGGATACCGCACTGGGCTTCCTTGAGTTTGAGAAACTTCATGTCGAAGGCAGCATTGTGAGCCACCAGAACCGCATCCCCGGCAAAGGTATGAAACTGGGGCAGCACCTGGGTAATCGGGGGTTGGTCGGTCACCATCGCGTCTGTGATGCCATGAAAACGAATCGAGTCCTTGGGAATGCTGCGACCGGGATTGACCAGGCTGTCGAAGGTTTCACCGCTCAGTACCCGTCCCTTGGTGACCCGGACGGCGGCGATCTGGATGATTTCATCGCCTCCGGTGGGTTTCAGGCCGGTGGTCTCGGTGTCGAAAACCACGTAGGTAAGATCCCTGAGGGGCCTGTCCTCCAGCGCACCGGTGAAGCTATGGGCATACATTAGATCAAAATCGTAGAATTCGGGACGGGGGGGTGGCGCGCTTTCCTCGGCTGAGGTCCGCGGCTCGGCGGGAGGCTGCAGAGGAATGCGTAGTACCGCCGCGCTGTTGTCCCTGGCCTGACTCCAGGGCTCACTGCTATGGCGTTCCAGTACCTCGCCAAGGGTGGCACCCAGCAAGGCAGTCAACGGCGTTTCCAGCCAGGTGTTCAAGGTTTCGCCGGGTAGCGGGTGACCTTGCCAGCGTAACTCCAGGTACATCCGGCTGCGCCCCTGCACGGCTTCGACTTCGAAGTTGCGGATGTTTTCCCGGGCTGCGATATGTTCGATGAAATAGGACAACACCAGCGACAGGGAGTAACTGTTGCCATGCAGCCAATGGGCTTCACCGACCACGGCCAGATGAATACCTTTGCTTTCTTGCAGCCGATGAGCAAGAAAATGGAGCAGCCCGGGGGCATGGATCTCGGTCATGGGCCAAACACCCACGCTGTGGCTTTGGTATTCAGCCGCCAGTTTTTCGATGCGCTGGCTTAACAGGGTGCTCT
>JAZBPA010000350.1:0-6040 GCA_036351435.1 Candidatus Competibacteraceae bacterium | reverse complement strand
GTTGCCAGCCCTCTCGCTCCAAACGAGCGATCACTTCGCGGCTTGTCATGCCACTAAATTATACACACGATGTGTATCAGATCAATATCTGCAGCGAGATTAACGAAAGCTTAACCAGTGGTTAGGCGGGCATAAGCCCGCCATCGCACACTCAACCTTGAGCGCGTTTTTCCAGCATAGCCACAGCCGGCAATTTCTTGCCTTCCAAAAACTCCAGGAATGCACCGCCAGCGGTGGAAACATAGGAAACTTTGTCAAAAATACCGTATTTTTCCAAAGCGGCAATGGTGTCGCCGCCACCGGCCAGAGAAAACGCCGAGCTTTCCGCGACCGCTTCGGCGATGGCTTTGGTGCCTTCGCCGAACTGATCGAATTCGAACACCCCAACCGGGCCGTTCCAAACGATGGTGCCGGCTTTCTTGAGCAGTTCGACGAATTGAGCCGCGGTTTGCGGGCCGATGTCGAAGATCATATCGTCCGCTTCGACCTGATCGACTGGTTTGAGAGTTGCCGGAGTGGATTCGGAGAATTCCTTGCCACACACCACGTCCACCGGAACCGGAATATCGCCACCACGACCCTTAGCAGCCGCTGTCAGCCGTTTAGCTTCATCGACCAGGTCCTTCTCGCTCAAAGATTTGCCGATCTCGTGCCCCGCCGCCGCGATAAAGGTATTGGCGATGCCGCCGCCGACGATCAATTGATCGACCACATTCGATAACGATTCCAATACGGTCAGCTTGGTGGATACCTTGGAACCACCGACAATCGCAACCAACGGCCTTGCAGGGCTCTCTAATGCTTTGCCCAACGCTTCCAACTCGGTAGCCAACAACGGTCCGGCGCAAGCTACCGGCGCGTATAGTCCGACACCGTTAGTTGAAGCTTCCGCCCGGTGTGAGGTCGCAAAGGCATCCATAACATAGATATCGCACAGGGCTGCCATGCGTTTGGCTAACTCATCGTTGTTTTTCTTCTCGCCTTTGTTGAAGCGGACGTTTTCGCACAGAACCACTTGTCCGGCTTCTACGTCGACGCCATCCAGCCAATCCTTCACCAGAGTGACTTTCTGACCCAATAGATCCGACAAGCGCGCAGCCACCGGGGCCAGCGAAAATTTCTCTTCGTGCTCACCTTCTGTGGGCCGTCCCAGATGGGACATCAGCATCACTTTCGCGCCGGCTTTCACGGCATGTTCAATGGTCGGCAGTGAGGCATTCAGCCGGGCATCGCTGGTTACTTTGCCCTCTTTGACGGGCACATTGAGATCTTCTCGGATCAGCACTCGCTTGCCGGCAAGATCAAGATCGGTCATTTTCAGTACGGCCATCGCGTTATCCTTATATCAGATTAAACCCATAGGACTTGGGCAGCTCGTGGAAAGAGGTGTCGACGGCCCGGATGGCCGTCGTCAAGCCTACAAGGAGGTATTCACGGCGTCCTCTGGAACGAGTTGCTTAAGTCCTGACCCATACAAAAAACGCGAAGTACGCAAGGTTCGGTCATGACGACACCAAACCATTGCGCCTTCGCGCCAGTCGTTCGGGCGATGATGATTTAAGCGTTCATCAAGGCTTTGGTGGTGTCCAGCATCCGGCAGGAGAAGCCCCACTCGTTATCATACCAAGCCAAGATCTTGACCAAATTGCCGATCACCCGGGTTTGGGTGGAATCGAAGGTCGAGGAAGCCGGGTCATGATTGAAGTCGATCGATACCAAAGGCTCGACGTTGTAGTTCAACACGCCTTTCTGTTCACCTTCAGAAGCCGCCTTGGCGATGGCGTTCACTTCAGCGACGGTGGTTTCCCGACCGGCGACGAAGCACAAATCCACCACCGATACATTGATGGTGGGCACCCGCATGGCGAAGCCGTCCAGCTTGCCGTTCAAATCCGGTAACACCAAACCGACGGCCGCAGCCGCACCCGTCTTGGTGGGGATCATGGACTGGGTTGCAGAACGGGCGCGGCGCAGATCCTTATGGAATACGTCGGTCAACACCTGATCGTTGGTATAGGCATGAATAGTGGTCATCAAACCCTTTTCCAGGCCCAGTTGCTCAGACAATGCCTTGATGGCGGGAGCCAAGCAATTGGTGGTGCATGAGGCGTTGGAAATTACCGTGTCGCTGGATTTCAATACACCGTGATTGACGCCATAAACCACAGTGGCATCTACGTCTTTGCCACCCGGCGCGGAGATGATGACTTTCTTGGCGCCAGCGGCCAGATGAGCACTGGCTTTTTCCTTGCTGGTGAATAAACCGGTGCACTCATGCACCACATCGACGCCCAGATCCTTCCAGGGCAGCTCCGCAGGATTGCGCACCGATAAGACTTTGATCTTGTCGCCGTTGACAACCAGATCATTGCCATCGATAGACACATCGGCATTGAATTTGCCGTGCACGGTATCGTAACGGGTTAAGTGAGCGTTGGTGTTGGTGTCGCCCAGATCGTTGATCGCTACAACTTGAAACTCATCTCTGCGGTTGTATTCGTAAATCGCGCGTAACACTTGACGGCCGATACGGCCATAACCATTGATACCAATTTTAATCGCCATAATTTCCTCCTAAGTTTGGAAAGGGTAGAGTAATGACATCCCGGTCAGGTAGCTAGCAATTCTTCCACAGTCTGCACTACGTTTGCTACGGTAAAGCCGAAATGTTTAAACAAAACGTCACCCGGCGCGGATAGTCCGAAGCAATCCAAGCCGATGATGCGTCCTCGCAAACCGACGAACTTATACCAACTGGCGGTAGCTCCCGCTTCCACAGCCACCCGCTTGATGATGGAAGGCGGCAATACCGCCTCCCGATAGGCCAAATCCTGCTGCTCAAAAGTATCGACCGAGGGCATCGACACCACGCGAATTTTTCGGCCCTGTTCGCTGAGCTGCGCCGCTGCGCCGGTGGCCAGATGCATTTCCGAACCCGTCGCGATGATGATCGCTTCGGGCAATCCCTCGCAGTCTACTAACACGTAACCGCCGCGTTGGATGGCGTCGATTTGTTCGGGCGTGCGGGGCTGATGAAACAGCTTCTGGCGCGAAAATGCCATACAGGTCGGACCATCCAGGCGTTCGACGGCAGCTTTCCAAGCAACGGCTGTTTCCACCACGTCGCAGGGCCGCCAAAGCGATAAATCCGGAATCAACCGCAGACTGGCCAAGTGTTCGATCGGATGGTGGGTTGGGCCGTCTTCGCCTACCCCGATGGAATCATGGGTAAAGACAAACAGCACGCGTATTTTGTTGATCGCGGCCATACGCACGGCGTTACGGCAGTAATCGGCAAAGGTCAGGAAGGTGCCGCCATAGGGAATAAAGCCGCCGTGCAACGCCATGCCGTTCATGATGGCGCTCATCCCGAATTCACGCACCCCATAATACAGATAATTGCCGGCGGGACCGGTCCGCTCAATCACGATTGAACCGTCCCAAAAGGTATTGTTAGACAGGGTTAAATCGGCGGAACCGCCCAACAATTCGGGCAGCATCGGGCCGTAGGCGTTGAGCGCGCGTTGGGAGGCCGAGCGGGAAGGGAGATCTTCGGCCTTTTCCGCCGTTTCCAGAATATACGCGGCGGTTTTTTCTTCCCACTGTGCCGGCAGTTCGCCTTGTAAACGCCGCGCTAATTCAGCACCCAACTCGGGATGGGCTGCTTGGTACGCTGCAAACAAGGCATCCCATTCCTGTTCCCACGCGTTGCCTTTGCCGCGTGCGTCCCATCCGGCATAGATTTCTTCGGGAATCTGGAAGGGCTCATAGTGCCAACCGATATGCTTGCGGGTAGCGGCCACTTCCTCGGCTCCTAAAGGAGAGCCGTGCACATCGGAACTACCGGCCTTACGAGGTGCGCCGCAACCGATCAGGGTTTTACAACAAATAATGCTGGGCCGATCTGTGACCGCACGGGCTTGTTCAATGGCGTTTTTGATGGCTTCCGAATCATGGCCGTCCACATCGGGTATCACATGCCAGTGGTAGGCTTCGAAACGCTTGGGCGTTTCGTCAGTAAACCAGCCTAACGTATCGCCATCAATAGAAATATCATTATCGTCGTACAGGCAGATCAGCTTACCCAATCCCAAAGTGCTGGCCAATGAACAGACTTCATGGGAGAGTCCTTCCATCAGACAGCCGTCGCCGATGAAAGCGTAGGTGTAATGATCAATGATGTTGTAGCCTGGGCGATTGAACTCCGCCGCCAACACGTGTTCGGCGATCGCCATGCCGACCGCATTGGCCAGTCCCTGCCCCAAGGGGCCGGTAGTCGTCTCCACTCCTGGCGTGTGGCCATATTCAGGATGACCGGGTGTTCTGGACCCCAATTGCCGAAAATTGCGTAACTCTTCCATAGGCAAATCGTAGCCGCTCAGATGGAGCACGGAGTACAGCAACATGGAGCCATGTCCGTTGGAGAGCACGACGCGATCGCGGTTAGACCATTTCGGATTGGCTGGATTGTGGCGTAGATAATCATTCCACAAAACCTCGCCCATCTCCGCCATTCCCATTGGGGCACCCGGGTGACCGGAATTCGCCTGTTGTACAGCATCCATAGTGAGAGCGCGGATGGCATTAGCCAATACTTTGCGCGAAGGCATGAGTTGTCTCCTGAATTAGCTCAGTCTGTAAAAAAATGCGGGAAGCGGCAGGAATGACCACGATTCAACACATTAGGGTATCGCACCGTGCGGGAAAAACGCCCCATTGCATATTCCGCAGCAAAGCGACCGGCTATGCCGACGGGCCGAAGCATGTCATGTGCTATGAATTTCCCCTAGATGCCTGATTGAAGACCGCTGTCGGAATGGCAACCGGTGAGTGTTGACGTTGCAACCGGTTGCACGCTGAATTTCCTGAACAAGGGCCGATAAGGTAGGAAAATTATAAGTAAAAGATTGGATTTAGCCAATCATTCCGAAACAGTCAGCGGTAATCCGATCCGTTCTTGTATTGCCAAGCCGGATCAATCGCGCCGCAACCGGTCGGACACCGCGACCGGCGTTGCATAGTTCAGGACGACGAAATAGGTGGATGCTACAAAGGTAAACAGCGTTGTTGCTTGGATCAGATAAGAAGCCTCCTGCGTCACCAAACCGCCGTTTAGAGCTACCACTGCTATCAGCAAGGAAAATTCGCTGACTTGACCTAACCGCACGCCGATTTCCAGGGACAAGCGAGATGCCTCCCCCGCTTTGCGCAAAAACCAGCGGAATGCCCAAGGTTTGATGGCCATCATCAAAGCCGCCAGCACTATTGCGGGGAACAGCACTTCACGCAAAATGTTCAGGTCAAACCCCGCGCCTAGGGAAAAGAAAAACATCACCAGAAAAAAATCCCTGAGCGGCTTAAGGCTCTCGGCGATATAAAAGGCAATCGGGTGGGTAGCCAACGACACCCCGGCGATGAACGCGCCGATCTCATGGGACAGTCCTAGCAGCGCAGCCAGTTCCGCCATACCGAGACACCAACCGATGGCGGTCAGAAAAATATATTCGCGGATTTTATCGAATTTGCGAATCAGCTTGAGCAAAACATAACGGGAAAACAGAAACGCAAAACCGCCCAATAGCGGTAATGCCACCAACAACAAGCCAAATCCCGTCAGCGACGACCCATAACCGGCAAATCCCTTCAATAACAGCAAAATGGCAATCGCGATCAAATCCTGCAGCAACAGGATACTGATGATGATGTCGCCTTTGTGTTGATGATGCAGTGCGGTGGTCGGCAACAGTTTAAGGCCGATGATGGTGCTGGAGAACATCATCGCCGCCCCGACCAGCAGGCATTCAGTCCAGGTGAAACCGAACAGCAACGCTAGGCAGCTACCAATCAATGCGAACAGCAACGAGGTGCCGACCGTTACCAAGGTGGTTTTGCGCAGCATTTGCAGCAATTCCTTGGGCGCCAGATCCAAGCCGAGCAAAAACAGCAAAAAAATGATACCCACTTCAGACATTTGCTCAATAACGGTTGGATCGGATACCCAACCGAACCCCGAAGCACCCATCAATATACCGAGCACGAT
>JAZBPA010000349.1:0-2878 GCA_036351435.1 Candidatus Competibacteraceae bacterium | reverse complement strand
CTATGGCCGTTACCGCAAAACGCGCATCGCAATGACAACAAAAACCCCATCATCGGCGTCGTGATCGGTAAGGCCCCAAATTTCGGGATGTCCGGGACTTATTCGCTCTATTTCGTCGGTGATGATTTGCAGTTGACTTTCGACACGCTGGAGACGCTGAACGGACAGACGCTCAGTCATTCTCTGTCAGTACCTCCGGGTGCGGTCAATCTATCGGCGGTGGCGACGGACAGCAGCGGTTTTACAGAGCTTTTTGTCGCGGGTAACGGAGTTTATCGATTCACTTTGGAGACGCAGAGATCAGGGCAAGACGCCATCAAAATTACCGATAGTCTGAAAGCTGACGCAAGGACAGAGCTGCAGGTGTTAGCTGACTCGACAACCCTCTCGGTGTGGTTTCTCGATCAAGGAGTGCTGAGCTATGTGCAAGGCACAATCGGTGCGACGCCGAATTGGACCACGCCGATGCCACTGAAAAAGGATGTGGGACAGATCGCCGCGTTACGCAATACCGTGCGCAATACCAATGAACTGTTCGACGTCGACGCCAGCGAACAACTGACCTATTTCTATCAGGATCCCGGCTCAACCCTCTGGAAACAGCAACTGATCGCGTTAGCCGATGTGGGCAAGGCGATCCCGTTCCAATGCTACACCACAGTGATCCATTTCACCGATCAAGACGGCCTCGCCTGGAGTCAGGAAGTTGGTCTCAGTGCGACCGGGTGGATCTATGTCACGGTGAACGGACAGGCACATATTCTGGACGAAGGGACCAGCACGACCGTCACGCCCGATGCGAGCGGGTCGATTACCGTGATTTCCAAGACCTCAACCACGTCGACCCCGGTGTTGACGTTCGGATCGACCGGGTTCAAGGAACTGTTCGATGTGAATCCGCAATGGGTCGTCAACGATAATCTCAAGCGCTACAAGACCGGCCAGTCCGTATCCGGCGGAAAGACGCAAAATGGCGAGCCTATCCTGGGCAACAACAGTAAAATCTCGGCGGATCAATTCTCTTCGGCGGTTAACCATTTCACCGCCGCCTCCGATGCCGCCAGTTCAACCGGCGTGACGGTACGCAAGCCCGGTTCTCAACCATCCAACAGGATTGATCCAGCAAAGTTGCAGGCCGCTGCGCTAACACAATCGGCACTTTCAGCATTTGCCGTGACCGATTTGGCTTCCGGCACCCCACGGATGCTGATGGGTAACGATGCTATGGCGTTCGTTCCCTCGCCAAAGGCCGCAATCCACCCTGCAGGATCGGTCGGAGGCGATATAGAGGCGTTTTTCGGCGATGTGTGGAGTGCGATTTACACCGGCCTGAAAGAAGTCGATACCTGGGTGCTCAACGTGACTGAGGCAGGATTGCAATTCGTGGTGCACCTTGCCGAGGGTGTTGCGACTTTCATTCTCGACACGATAGAGAAGGTTTATGAGGCACTGGCCTGGGTGCTGCAAAAAATCGAGATGGCCCTTGAGAAGTTTATTCAATGGCTGGGTCAATTACTCGGTTGGGACGACATCATCAAGGCCCACAAAGTCATGGCCAATGGCGTCAACCAGCTCTTTGATTGGGCTAGCGCTGAACTGTCCGGCCTGCAAACTCAAGTGGATAAGACCTTTGATACGGCTGCCAAGACCCTGACCGGCCACGCCCTTCCGCCTGACATAGCCACACAAAGTCCGCGCGGCGCCAGCAATAGCTATCAGTCAAAACAGTCTAAGGACGTGCAAAAGAAAAGCGACTATCCGAAAAGTCCGGCAGGGAGCTTTTCATCCTATCATATCAAGCACAGCGGCCCGTCCGACTCCAATGCATCCGTGGAAGCCGCTCTCGGCAAAGCGCTCGCCGATTTTCTCTCGACCGCTGAGACCGCTGGCTCCGATATCTACGGCACAGTCAAGAGTGTGCTTCAGGACATCATGAAGGGACTCTCCGACGGTTCCATGACCCTTGAGCAGATTTTCAAGAAAATCGTAGACGACATCGTCAGCGGCGTCCTGCAAACCACCCGCGACGTGATTAACGGCGTGATAAAAGTGGTCGGGGATTTGGTCAACGTCATCAAAGCCGTGCTGAATAAATCGATAGATATTCCATTTATTACCGCACTGTATCAATTGATTACCGGTGATAGCGAGCTGACGCTATTAAATTTGTTCAGTTTCATTCTTGCCATCCCGGCAACCGTGATGTTGAAGATTGCTGGCGCTGGCACAATTTTCGACGACTTAATGGGCTTGGATGATAAAAACAAAACACCGGCCGAATTCATGGCCCTGATCAGTCAGAGAAACCAATCGCTCAGTGCGGCTGCGGTTGAAAATTTTGAAAACTCTGCCGCACTGAAGTACTCCTATATCGGTGGAGCCGTTTTCATTGTTACGGAAATCATCGGTGATGTGTTGGCAACAGCCAAGGCGGCTGGCGCAAAATTGGGTCAATTTGTTGCGTGGATTAGGGTTCTCATTCAAGCCATCATTACGGGGGCGACTTTCCCGGCGATCCGGGATCCCGCATACGAGTGGCGATTGATCGCTTGGTGCCTGAAGTTGGGGTTATTGGCAACGGCGTTTGCACTCGCGAAAGAAGGCTCCGACTCCGCCAAGCAATGGGGCGGGATGAACATCGCCCTTGGCATCGCTGGCACCATTACCGCGATTGCTATCCCGATCACCAATCAACTTGCGGATGCAGCCAGCGACCTAACCTGGATGGCGCTCGTTGGCAACCTCGGCAACAATCTCGGTGGCTTCGTAGGCAGCGGCATTGCCGTTTTCGATCCAGTGCCTGGGACCAAGAAAGTGCTGGCAGTCGTGGCTGGAGTCGGGTTCGCAATAAAGGTCGTTATGGACGGTACCCGATTCT
>JAZBPA010000348.1:0-3692 GCA_036351435.1 Candidatus Competibacteraceae bacterium | reverse complement strand
TACCGATATCGATGATGACATGCGATTCTCTCTAATCGAGGCGTTATGGGCGCGCGGCTTCAACCATCCCGATCGCGTCTCCCAGCTTTCTCTTGAAGAATTTGCAAAGGCCCTGGCCGGCACGGTGGCGTATAACTACGCCGATACTATATGGGAAACTGCGGGGGGGCTCGAACCACCTCTTGTTTCAGAAGCGTTCAGTCCAGTGAACCCGGACGGTACGCTGGTCAACTGCGTGCCGCCGACGCATCTGTCACCCCTGGGACCGGTAGCCTACCTCAACGAGCTGCTAAGGCTCGGTGAATTATCAACTTGTGATAATCCACTAGACCGCTCTAAAGATGTAGCCACTTATCTAAGCGAAGATATATCTGGCCGTGGGGGCGTTGGGCCTTTGGGTAACCTCTTGGCGACCAAAGCGAATCTTGAAGTGCCCATCCCTTTGATCGATATCGTCAATGAAACGCTGGAACATATGGTGGCCGAGAACGTCAGCACCAGGGCTACCTACAACACCGCTGGCGACCAGGTCGGGGGACACGAACTCACCTCAAATGCCACCCCGCCAGAGGGGGTCTACATGCACGACCCGGAAACATTGCTCGAAGCGTCGCCGGAGCACTCGACGCCTGCCGCGCCGACGAAGGTGCCATCGGCCTACGAAACGCTGAAACATGACTTTACGGCCTGCAACCTCCCCTATTCCCAGCCACTGGACGTAGCGCGTACGTACCTGGAGCAACTTGGCACCAGCCGCTTTGCAACCATGCGGCATTTCCGCAGGGATATCACGGAATTCGTATTGGACCCCGAAAATGAGCCAGGTGATTTCCAGAGAAACCTTTGGCGCTACCCGGTCCGCATTAATACGGCTATCGAATACCTCGGCATCACGCCGGAAGAATACGAATTATCGTTCCAAAATGATATTAGCAATGCCGAATCACCACCATTAAACATACTTTCCTTATATCGCCTTTACGGATTCCCGCAGAAGGATGATTGGACAGAAACGGTCGTCCAGGTTTCCGAGTTTCTCGAACGAACCTGTCTCACCTATTGCGAGTTTCTAGAATTATGGAAGTCGGAATTCGAAGAATTCAGTTTACGGGACTCATCAGAAGGATTCCCGGATTGCGAACCCTGCTGTCTCGAAAAATACTTTATTAACTTTACAGGCCGAGGTGCGGTTCAGGCCTTAAAACGGTTGATTATTTTCATCCGGTTGTGGCGCAAGTTGCAGTCCGTATCCAACGCCCACTATACCTTCGCTGAGCTAAGCGACATCTGTGAGGCGCTTAAACTGTTTTACGGCCAAAAGGTCAATCCCGATTTTATACGGCAGTTGGCGGCGTTCCAAATGTTACGGGACTATTTTCAACTTTCGCTTACAGACGGCACACCGCTCGAGACAAGTGCTACTAAAGCGGAAAGACTGCACCTGATGGCATTTTGGGTGCCGGGTGCATCCAGGCGGAATTGGGCGATCGATCATCTATTAGACCAGATCCAGCAGTACGCCGTGGATGTCTATGGCTGTGAGTGTCGGGAGCCAGAATTCATCAAGTTGCTAAAGGCCAACCTGGATCCGCTTTCAGCGCTGGCCGGATTCAATCCCGACAATGCCGAAGAACGTTGGGATGGCAAACCGACGCATACACTGCGTTTGGCTGAAATACTGGAAAAAATATATGCTTCCGAGTTTCGGGTGGGCGAGCTGATTTTCCTGTTCACCAATAACGCGCATTTGCAGGGCGATGATCCCTTTCCATTACAAACCGCAAACGAAGCCAAGGATTCTCCTTTAGGTTTGCCTGACGATGAGGATCCGAACTCACTGTGGGCTTTACGGAATAAGCTTTTGGCTGTTGAGGTGGATGCGGATGCTGCCGCCAAGTGGAGTTGGTCCCGCATGGAAACCACCCTGCGGGAAGCGTTTGGTTTTGCGCCCACACCGGGCGACAATAAGTGGCTTTCCCTTGGACAACATTTCTTTCCGACAGCCCTGGAAAACAGTGGTGTCGCCGTAGGAACAGCGGAACAACAATATAGAGTTTCGTTGACCTCGACTTCCGAGCGGATGTGGAATACACCGCCGGATGGTCCTTTTCAATACGATGCAGGCACCGGGCTTTTATATACGCAACTCCCCCTCACCGACGAAGCCGTATTGGCCAAACTTGGACGCATCCGACAGCTGGAGACTGATGAGCAGGATGCCGTTCGGGACCTCTACTTCCTGCCGCGTGTAGATCTGGCGGAGGTCGCATTTGTCTTCCACAATTTCGGTGAAGCGGAAGAGCGCCTGATACAGGAACCTGACGAAGACAAGCGCTGGGCGTGGTTCCAACAGGAATTCGCTCGCTTTTATGCACGCTGCCAGGTCATCCTCGAACACTTGGCTGCCCATACCAACAACGCCATCGGCAGCAGTAATCCAGAAGGCACGGCGCTGGCGGACCTGCTGATGAAGTGCCTCTGGGGAGACGAAAATAAGTCTGTCGGGGATTGGGAAAACGACAGCGGGGAGCGACCCGACGTGACCTGGCCCGTTCAGCCCAAAGGGGGCGCATTCGCAGCCTTGCTGGGACTGACCGGAACCGGGATGCTGGCTGAGTACACCGGCGCCGACGCAGCCTTGCGTTGGCGCGAGCTTCGCGGTGGCGCGGATGCCTTCGGGCCTGAAGAGAACGCCTGGAATGCGCCCATTCCAACCATCCTCCCCACGATGGAGGAACTTACCCTTACCGAGAACCAGCTGCGCTTCGTTGCCGTGCGCAACGGCTTTTCCATGGCGAATACCGATGGCGCGATGTTGGGAGGGGCAGAGCCCTTCTCGTTGAACTGGTCGGGCCTCGTCCTTATCGATACTGATGGTCCGTACGGGTTCAGCGCCGGAGCGCCTACGCCAGCAGGGGAGTTGCCGGATTTCGAAAAGGTCGACCAGTGGCACCAATGGCGCGTTACGCTCAAACGCGGCCAGAAGACCTGGATCTTGCTTGCGCATGATTGGCCGGACGAAGAGGCGCCGCCGCGTTGCGCGGAGCCGATCAATCTCAAGCGGGGCTTTTACGAGTTGAAAATCGAGCTTGAATGCAAGCCTTTGGCCTTTGACGGACCAGAGGATGTTTGTCCGCGACGTACCGGCTTCCAGGTCAAGTACCATGGTCCTGACACCGACGGCGTATGGGTGGCGGTGCCCAACAACAAACTGTTCCAGGAAAAGAAAGATGACACATTGGGAGAGGGGATCAGCGTTCAGCGAGCCGAAGACGACTTTCTCAGGTTGCATTACACGAGCAGTGTGCGCGATATCCGGCGCACGTATCAGCGTGCCTTCAAGGCCATGATGTTGGTCAACCGCTTTCATCTATCTGCACAACCAGTTGCCGATGATGGTCAGTCGGAACTGGGCTTTATGCTCACAAAGCCGGAGAACTTTGTTGGCCACGCTTACTACCGCTCCGGCGGTGGGTTCACGACGCACAAGGCCTATTTTGATCCGAATTTCCTGCCGGTCCTGGACAATTACGAATCTCCGCCTGATAGCCAGGATCAGCGAGTGGCCCCAACTGCCCAACGCCAACAGGCCATGTTCGACTGGTGGGAGAGGCTGTTTGACTATACCGTGCTGCGCAGTGAAACCCTTCGCTCACCGGAACAGCCCGCCTGGCTGCTGTTCCACGAGGCGG
>JAZBPA010000347.1:0-14199 GCA_036351435.1 Candidatus Competibacteraceae bacterium | reverse complement strand
GCACCCACACAAACTACTTAGTGATCTGTTAAAGAACGGCTCGGCGCGTTCGGCCAAGACGAACAATACTAGTTGCTCTTATCCACTTTGTAAACCCCTTTGAACGCGGTTTTTATATTTGCCACTTTCATTGTCAATAAACAACAGCACTAACAACCTGAATGCGCAATATAAAAATCAAGCTCGCTCAATTTCTTCCGTTGGCCTGACTTGTAAAACCAGCTTTCCGATATGCTGGTTCGACTCCATCATGGCATGGGCCTCGGCGGCCTGAGCTAAAGGAAAGACTTGGTGAAGCACCGGCGCAACTTGGCCCGCTTCCAACAATGGCCATACTTTTTCTCGTAAAGCACGAGCGATAGGTTCCTTCTCTGTAACCGGACGGGCGCGCAGGGTAGAGCCGGTAAAGCTTAACCGTTTCATCATGATGGGAGCGAGATTTAAGCTCACTTTAGCACCCTGTAAGAATGCGATTTGTACCAAACGACCTTCTACAGCTAGTATGCTGAGATTGCGCTGCACATAATCACCACCAACCATGTCCAGAATCACATCCACGCCTCGCCCTTGAGTCGCCTCACGCACTGCTGGTACAAAATCGGCTTCCCGATAATTGATGACTAGATCTGCCCCCAAATCTTTACAGGCTTCCAACTTATTAGCAGACCCTACAGTCGTGAAGACGCGAGCACCGAAAGCATGCGCTAATTGAATCGCCGTCGTACCTATACCGCTCGTACCGCCGTGCACAAGAAATGTTTCACCGGGTTGCAAGCGAGCGCGGTCAAACACATTAGTCCACACGGTAAAAAATGTCTCCGGCAACGCTGCCGCTTGCAGAAATGTCATGTTGTTTGGAATCGGTAAGCACTGAACAGCCGGGGCCACGCAATATTCAGCATAGCCACCACCCGTTAATAATGCGCAAACAGAATCCCCCACCTGCCAAGCTTCGACATTCGGGCCAACAGCAACGATAGTTCCAGCGACTTCCAAGCCGGGCAAATCGGAGGCTCCTGGCGGCGGCGGATAACTTCCTTGTCGTTGCAAACAGTCTGGGCGATTGATACCCGCCGCAGCTACTCGAATTAATACCTCGTCGGTTCCCACCCTTGGTAATGGCTGGGAGGTCAACGCCAACACTTCAGGACCACCCGGAGCGGTGATTGCGATCGCTTGCATGCGATCCGGCAGAGTTTGACTCATTATGTCTAGTTATCCTCAAGGCATGGATGAATTTGGGCACAGATCCATCGGATCGTAATCAGTACCGCAACACGGGCAGGAGTCTTTAAATTACCCGGAATCATGCGTAAAATTCGCGTTTAGAAAAAATTCGCGTATTATTGATCGTTTATTTTCACCGGCCACTCGCCGTTGAACGAAACTGAAAGAGGTTAAATTAGCGCATGGTTACCATACGCTTGGCTCGTGGTGGCGCTAAAAAGCGTCCATTTTATCACGTTGTGGTTACCGACAGCCGTAATCGGCGAGACGGACGATACATCGAAAAAGTGGGTTTTTTCAATCCTGTTGCTCGTGGACAAGAGGTGAGAATAAACCTCAATCAAGACCGTTTGAAATATTGGCTTGGTCAGGGCGCCCAAACGTCCGAACGGGTTGCCAGTTTGATGAAAGAACAGCGTCGGACATCCGCGCAAAGCAGTGCCGACTGACTCAACTTCAGTCTCAGATTGGATCGTTCTGGGACGAGTGGTCGGTTTGTATGGCCTATGTGGCTGGGTAAAGTTGTTTTCCCATACTCAGGATCGAGGCAACCTATTCGATTATAAGCCGCTATATCTCGGTCACGACAATGACTGGCAACCAATAGCGCTTGAGGAAGGTCGCACTCAAGGCAAAGGGATTATCGCCAAATTCTCTGGTTACGATGATCGCAACAGAGCTATTGAGTTATTGGGTCGAAACATTGCCGTACAAAGGGAGCAGCTACCCCCTTTGGCTCCCGGCGAATACTACTGGAGCGACTTGATTGGGTTGAGAGTTATTAACCAAGATGATATGGAATTCGGTGACATTGCTTATCTGTTTGCGACAGGTGCCAATGATGTAATCGTCGTCAGAGGCGAACAGGAACGGTTGATACCTTTTATACAGGGCGACATCATCGTTGCGATCGATTTGGATCAACGCGTAATGCGAGTGAACTGGGATCTGCAGTTCTAACGGTCATTTCCAATGCGGATTGATGTAGTCACGCTGTTACCAGAACTGTTCGCACCCTTAATGCAGGGCGGCATCACCGGTAGAGCTTGTGAAAAGGGATTGTTGGATCTGACTCTCTGGAACCCACGCGACGCTGCGCATGATCGTCATCGCACAGTCGATGATCGTCCCTACGGGGGTGGGCCCGGGATGGTCATGAAAGTACAACCGTTACGGGACACATTACGGTGTGCGAGACAAGCCGCAAGCCTGCCCGGGCCTACGTTATATTTGTCACCGCAAGGACGCTTGCTGGATCAAACGGCAGTGCGAGAGTTGGCCCGTCAACCCCGCTTGATTTTATTAGCGGGGCGTTATGAGGGAATCGACGAGCGACTGATCACTGCCGAAGTAGACGAGGAATGGTCTATCGGTGATTACGTTCTAAGCGGAGGAGAGTTGGCGGCAATGGTGTTAATTGATGCCATCATCCGGTTATTGCCGGGCGCGCTAGGGAACAACCAATCAGCCGAACAGGATTCTTTCATGGACGGTTTGTTGGATTACCCCCATTATACGCGCCCTGAGGAAATTGACGGCGCACCGGTGCCGGCGGTGTTATTGAGCGGCGATCATATGGCTATTGCGCGCTGGCGGTTGCGCGAATCGCTGGGGCGAACTTGGCTACGGCGTCCGGACTTATTGGCCCGACTCAGCTTGGAGCCGGACCAACAGGCATTATTGGACGAATTCATTCAGGCACATAACGAAAACGCTTCCGGAGTCCATAGTGTCTCCTCGGATGACTAGAGGATTGCATCATGAGCAACATTATCGAACAACTAGAAAACGAACAGATGACTCGCGAAATCCCCCCGTTCGCGCCGGGTGATACCGTCGTCGTGCAGGTCAAGGTTAAAGAGGGTACCCGCGAACGACTGCAGGCTTTCGAAGGCGTCGTCATCGCCATACGCAACCGGGGTTTGAACTCTGCGTTCACCGTGCGCAAAATTTCCCACGGCGCGGGGGTCGAGCGGGTGTTCCAAACCTATAGCCCGACGATCGCCACGATCACGGTAAAGCGTCGTGGCGATGTGCGACGGGCCAAATTGTATTACTTGCGAGGTCGTGAAGGAAAAGCGGCTCGCATCAAGGAAAAGCTCTAGGCCGACAGAGCCCGGCGCCCTATGTCTATTGATGTCGTGCAACTGTTAAAACCGGTAGCGAAAATCGCTGCCGAGGCCGGTTTGCGCATCATGGAAATCTACGCCACCAGTTTTGCCGTCGAGCAAAAAGACGACGCCAGTCCGTTAACGGCAGCCGACACAGCGTCACATCACATTATCTGTGAACGGCTGCAGTTCTTAACCCCGGATATTCCGATCTTATCTGAGGAGTCCGCCAGCGTGCCGTTCACCGAACGTGCTCAATGGAAGCGCTTTTGGTTGGTGGACCCATTGGATGGGACCAAAGAATTCATCAAACGCAACGGCGAATTTACCGTCAACATTGCTCTGATTGAAGGCCATGAACCGGTTTTAGGGGTAGTTTATGTGCCCGCAACGCAAGTCTGCTACTCCGCTGCTAGCGGATCCGCTATGCGCCATGAACCCGATGGTACTCCGCCAAAACCGATAGCTACAAGACCAACCTCAACCCATGCACCGTTGAGTATCGTTGGCAGTCGTTCCCACGGTGGTGCCGCAGTTCAAGCCTTCGCCGAACGTTCGGGATCACACACGTTTATCGCGGTGGGCAGCTCGCTGAAACTTTGTTTGGTTGCCGAAGGTGGTGCGGACGTTTATCCTCGCTTAGGCCCGACTTGGGAATGGGATACTGCGGCCGCCCAATGCATTGTTGAACAAGCAGGGGGGCAGGTCGTCGCTACCGATGGCAGCCGCCTGCGTTACAATAAAGAATCTTTACTCAATCCGCACTTTCTAGCCTTCGGCGATTCCCACCGGGATTGGTTAGCTTATCTATCCTAGCCATCTGCTCATAAAAGATATGCTGTCGCTGTAACGAAACGTTACACCCAAACTCATGTTAAAACGACAATTCATCTTGTTGCTGGCTTTAATCCTGGTAGCGACTGCGTATTTTTTCTCCCCATACCGACCCGATCGCGAAGTGCTAAATACCTTCTACGACAAGATTCGTCCCTGGAACACGGTCAGAATGGAACTGCAAAAAACCCGTTCCACGCTGCGAAAAGACATCGACCGTTTGCAAGCGAAACTCAGTGCTGCAAATCAACAGATCAGTGTTCTAAACCAACAAAATGCGTTAATGGAAACAACGTTACAGCAGCTCAATGCTTTTCATGATCAGGAAACGCAGGCTATCAATAACTCTCAGCAACAATCTCTGGCTGTCACTGAACAACTGGAACAGTTAAGGAAAGAGATAGGAGACCTGCAGGGCTCATTCATTAATACCGACCAACTTAACGACGCCCTGGCAGCGGCTTTTATAGCGGCTGCCAAATACCACCCGGTCAACGTCAATTTAGGTGCTCTGCCAGTTGGGGAAAAGGAACAGTTGACCTTTCTGATACCAGAATCAATACCGGACACCGCTCGTGAGATTCTGGTCTATGTCTACATCGCAACCAATTATGTCAAAGGCGATGCTCATGACTTCAAGCTGTTTGTAAACGTCAATGCTAACGAAGAAAACGCATTTTATCTGCATACCTTCGCGTTCCCCCAGCAGGGATGGTCGTACAATTCCGAAAATGCCTGGTTGCCAGTGCCAAAAGACAGAACATTAAGAGCGCAATCCGATGGTAAAGCGTTATTCGGCAGCTGGAATAGCCAGATCCGGATTATCGCCTATCGCTGACAACGAGTTCACGCAGGAGATCACAACACCATGTCGGAACCTTTGCTTTATCAACAAGACGGAGCCATCGTAACCCTGACTTTGAATCGTCCAGAATCCCGCAACCCCATTTCTGAAGACGATATGATCGAAGCGCTAGAAACTGCGGTCACTCGCATCAATCGAGACCAAAGCGTCCGGGTAGTTATCGTCACCGGTGCCGGCAGCGCGTTTTCCTCAGGCGGCAATATCAAACATATGCGTGATCGCCAAGGTATGTTCGGTGGCAATCCCGCACAAGTGCGCAACGGTTATCGTCGCGGCATCCAACGCATTCCGCTAGCACTGTATAACATTGAAACGCCCACTATAGCGGCAGTCAATGGTCCCGCCATCGGGGCCGGCTGCGATTTGGCCATGATGTGCGATATTCGCATCGCCGCTGAAACCGCACTGTTCGCGGAAAGTTTCGTCAAGGTGGGGATCATTCCTGGTGATGGCGGGGCTTGGTTTTTGCCTCGTGCAGTTGGCTTATCTCGCGCTTGCGAAATGGCGTTCACCGGCGAACCTATTGATGCGCAAACCGCGCTGGATTGGGGTTTGGTATCAAAAGTAGTGCCACTCCCGCAGCTCTTGGAAGAGGCCGGAACACTGGCCATGCGCATCGCCACTAATCCACCGGATGCGTTACGCATGACCAAAAAACTGATTCGTGAGGGCCAACACCTCCGCTTGGATAGTCTGTTGGAACTATCCGCTGCTTTTCAGGCGCTGGCCCATCACACAGTGGATCATCAGGAAGCCGTTACAGCTCTACTTGAGAAACGAACAGCTACTTTTACAGGGCAGTAGATACCGTCACAATCAATCGGGATCCGACCATTTACTCCCCGGTTCAGGAGGCTATACGGATTCGGAATCGTCCAAAAACCCGCGATAAACCAATCCTGCTAGAGCCGCGCCGATAATCGGTGCAACCCAGAACAGCCATAATTGCCCAATAGCCCAGTCCCCCACGAATAACGCCGGCCCGGTGCTACGCGCCGGATTGACCGAGGTATTAGTCACAGGAATACTGATCAGATGAATCAGGGTCAATCCCAAGCCAATGGCAATCGGAGCAAAGCCGGCCGGAGCTCGCTTGTCGGTCGCCCCCAGAATAATGAACAAAAACATAAAGGTCATGACGATTTCAGTCACTAAAGCCGCCGTCAGCGAATATCCGCCGGGAGAATGTGCACCATAGCCATTAGACGCTAGACCACTGCTGATCTCGAATCCTGCTTTGCCGCTGGCAATCAAATAAAGGACGCCGGCACCTACTATGGCACCTAGCACCTGAGCGACAACGTAAGGCAGCAACTCTCCGACCGGAAACCGCCCACTCGCAACTAACCCAACAGAAACCGCCGGGTTAAGATGACATCCTGAGATATGTCCTATCGCATAAGCCATGGTGAGCACCGTCAACCCAAAAGCGAGTGCAACACCTAATAAGCCGATTCCCACATCCGGAAATGCCGCGGCCAACACAGCGCTACCGCACCCACCCAACACCAACCAGAAAGTGCCGATAAATTCGACTGTCGCACGTTGAAACAACATAGTTCAAGTTCCTCGTATCAATTGCGCAAACGCCTGGGTGTACCCCCGATTTAGCACCAAAAACCTCATCACCGATTTGCGGGAGACACTAGCCGTTGAGCATAGTCGAATCAAGTTGCAAAATCGATAATGGCTGACCATCAATCAATGCACGCCCAGTGCTTGCGCAGGTCGTAAAACAAGTATCGGTGACATACTGCTCGCGGAATCTAGTCAGTGAGGGGTTTTGGGTTGACGAGAATAATTACCTGGGTTTGCAGTACAATCACTACTCGGTGGCTGCGGCCAACCCGACTACTGACAGGAGACTTTCATGAACATCGGCTCGCTTTTGCCCCGGCACGCCCGCTATCGGCCCAATCACTTAGCCTTCGTTTGCGGCGAACAACGATTCACTTACCGCGAATTCAACGCCTATGTTAACCAGCTGGCTAACGCCCTTTTGGCCAGCGGGCTAAGCAAGGGCGACAAAATGGCCACCCTGCTGCCGAATTGCACCGAGCTCATGGCAGCCTATTGGGCGGCCGCCAAAACTGGCATCGTGATTGTGCCTTGTAGTCCGCTGTTACAGGAGAGCGGTCTAACCACCTTATTAAATGATTCTGATACCGTATTGGTACTCGCTGATGCCAGTTTTACCGATACGCTGGCGCGGATACGCGGCAATTTACCGGCTATCCAAGCGGACCGGTTCATTCTGGTTGACGGGGAATCACAGCCGGGCTTTCGTAGTTATGCCGAGTTCGTCGCCACTGCATCGGAAGACAACCCACCGGATGCTGAGCTCAATGACGATGATGTCTACAACATCATGTACTCCAGCGGCACCACCGGCGCACCCAAAGGTATCGTGCATACTCATTACATTCGCGCCATGTATTGCACGATTTTCGGGGCATGCTGGCGAATGACCCCGGAGAGCGTAGTTCTCCATGCTGGGTCTATAGTATTCAACGGCGCGATGTTAGATCTCATGCCCTGGATGTATCTGGGCTGTACTTATATTCTGCATAAAGCCTTTGCTGCAGAAGATGTCATTGCTGACACCGACAAGGAAAAAGTCACCCACATTGTCATGGTACCGTCGCAGATCATTGCGCTTCTCAATAGCCCTGACTTCGCACCCGGCAAATTGGAGTCCCTAGAAATGATTCACAATGTCGGTGCGCCGTTACATTTGGAATACAAGCATCGTTTGAACGAGCAACTACCGGGGCGTTTCTACGAATTGTACGGGCTGACTGAAGGCTTTATGACCGTGCTTGATAAGCACGATGCAATCCGTAAGGTCGGCTCTGTGGGAGTACCACCACCATTCCTGGAAATGCGTATTGTCAATGACAACGGCAAGGAATGCGCGCCGGGCGAGATCGGTGAAATCTGCGGCAAAGGCCCAATGTTAATGCCGGGTTATTACAAGCGCCCCGATCTAACTGAAAAAGCCATCCTCAACGGCTGGTTATACACTGGCGACGCCGGGTATGTGGACGAAGAGGGCTATCTGTTTCTGGTTGACCGTCTCAAAGACATGATTATCTCAGGTGGGGTCAATGTCTACCCCAAGGACATTGAAGAGGTCATCATCCGACATCCCGATGTCAACGAAGTAGCCGTATTCGGAGTGCCGGACGAGAAATGGGTGAGGTGCCCATCGCGGCGGTGATTCCAAGGCCTGGTGCGACCCTCGACACTGCAGAGTTGACGGAATGGACTAATAGTCGGGTGGATGCCAAATTTCAGCGCATCAGCGATGTCCTAGTATTGGACGTCCTACCCCGTAATGTCGCCGGCAAAGTGCTCAAGCGGGAGATGCGGGAACAGTACAAGCAAACCGATTGACCGCCGTCACTACTCTACCGACGGCCCCCTAGTGGGGCCTTTTTTCTGTCCCACTCTCATCCCTAGATGGAAAAGCAATCTTATGTCTCCCCACTTCGGTCGTACCGAAACTCCACATGACAATCGCCGGGATTGGGCCAACGTCCGCGCTTTATTGCCCTATCTTTTGGAATTCTGGGAACGGGTCTTGTTGGCGTTGGGCTGCCTGATTCTCGCCAAAGTGGCTAATGTAGGCATACCGCTAGTGCTCAAAGGGATTGTGGACCGTCTTGATACCACCCAAGCAGCTACGGTTGCCTTGCCTGTTGTGCTGTTGTTGGCCTACGGCGGATTGCGCACAGCGAGCGCCTTGTTTGACGAGCTACGCGATGGCCTATTCGCACGGGTGCGCTACCGCGCCATGCGTCGCCTGACACTGCGTACCCTGCGCCATCTGCATAGTCTTTCGCTGCGCTTCCATCTAGAGCGTAAAACCGGTGCGATCAGCCGTGACTTGGAACGGGGTGCACGTAGCCTGAGTTCGTTACTCAACTATTTGACGTTCAGCATTCTGCCGGTAGCGGTCGAGTTCATCCTGGTTGCTGCAATCCTAATCAGTCAATACGACTGGATCTTCAGCGTTATCGTCTTGCTCAGCGTGGTCGGTTATGTGGCGTTCACTTTGCTGATTACCCAATGGCGCATGGACCATCGTCACACCATGAATCGGTTGGACTCAAAAGCCAACAACGCGGCGATTGACGGCTTGATCAACTATGAAACCGTCAAATATTTCGGTAACGAGGAATGGGAAGCCCGTCGTTGCGACAATACCCTGGCCGAGTGGGAAAACAGCGCGGTACTGACTCAGACCTCCATGTCGACACTGAACTTCGGGCAAGATGCGATCATCGCCATGGGGGTGACTGCGATCATGTTTTTCGCGGCCAACCAAGTTTTAACCGGCCAGATGACCTTAGGTGATCTGGTATTAGTCAACGCCCTGTTGTTGCAACTGTTCTTGCCTCTGGGGTTTCTCGGCGTCATTTACCGGCAGATCAAATACGCCCTGGCCGACATGGATTTGCTGGTTAAACTGTTGGATGAAAAACCCGAGATCCAAGATCAAGCTGGCGCTGCGGTATTGCAAGCCAAACGCGGGGAATTGCGCTTTGAGCAGGTCAATTTCAGTTATCAAACCGATCGGCAAATTTTGTTCGACGTCAGTTTCACAATTCCACCACGGTCCAAACTAGCAGTGGTAGGCGCCAGCGGGGCTGGTAAATCGACGCTGGCCCGTCTGTTATTTCGTTTTTACGATGTCAATGACGGGCGTATTTTGATCGACGGTCAGGATATTCGCCAAGTGACCCAAGACAGTTTGCGGGCCTCAATCGGGATCGTGCCGCAAGACACCGTGCTATTCAACGATACGATTGAATACAATATCGCCTATGCCCGCCCCACAGCAGAACGCAGTGAGATTATCGCCGCCGCCCAGCTGGCCCAATTGCATGACTTCATTAGCCGGCTGCCGCAAGGCTACGATACCTTGGTGGGCGAACGCGGCCTCAAATTGTCGGGCGGAGAAAAACAGCGCGTAGCCATCGCCAGGGCCATTCTCAAGCAACCGCAGATCCTGGTTTTCGACGAAGCGACCTCTGCATTGGACAGCAAAGCAGAACGGGCTATCTTACAAGCCTTACGCACAGCGGCTGCCGAGCATACGACTCTGGTCATCGCGCATCGTTTGTCGACAATCGTCGACGCCGATAAAATCCTGGTACTGGATCATGGCCGTATCGTTGAACAAGGCACTCACCAAGCTTTGCTGGCACATCAAGGCGCTTACGCCCAGCTCTGGGCACTACAACAACGGGAAGATGAACAACAGGTGAATATCGCTGATCGCTGAAGCGGGCGTTTCATTCGGGGGGGGGTAACAGCATCCAATCCTTAAACAGTTCGGCAAACCGCTCGGGCGGCATCGGCCGTCCGAAGTAATAACCCTGAGCCAAATCACAGGCACGAACCCGGAGAAATTCCAACTGCTCGCGGGTTTCAACCCCCTCGGCAGCTACATCCAGGTTCAAACTACGTCCCATAGCGATAATAGCCTCAACTAGAGCCGCATCATCAGGATCATCGCCAACATCGCCGATGAACGACTTGTCGATTTTCAAGGTATCGACCGGGAAGCGTCTGAGGTAACTCAACGAGGAGTAACCGGTACCGAAGTCGTCCACTGACAAACGCACACCGAGGGCGTGCAACTCCTGGAGCGCATTAGTCGTTTCAGGGAGATCCGTCATCAGCAACGTTTCGGTAATTTCCAGCTCCAGGAAATCCGCCGCCAGACCACTTTTCTGCAAAGCCTGCACCACGGCGTGAACGAGCTGATTGCCGCGAAACTGGCGACTAGAGACGTTTACCGTCAAACGCAACGGCGGCAATCCCTCGCTTTGCCAGGCGCGGGATTGCAAACAAGCGGTTTGCAACACCCACTCACCGATGGGTATGATCAAGCCAGTTTCTTCCGCTATCGGGATAAATTGATCCGGCCCGATCTGACCTAATTCCGGGTTATGCCAGCGCGCCAGAGCCTCCACACTGACAACCGCACCGGAACGCAAATCAATGATCGGTTGATAGTGTAGGGTTAACTCACCCCGTTCCAGTGCATTACGCAGGCAGGAATCGATTTTGAGCCGGTTTAACGCTTTCTGATTCAGCGATGGGGTAAAAAATTGATAATTATTACGCCCGATCTCTTTCGCTTGATACATCGCCGCATCAGAGTTACGCATCAGGGTTGAGGGCGTATTACCATCGTCGGGGCAGATGGTGATGCCGATGCTTGGAGTGACAAATACTTCGTAACCGTCGATAACAAAACATTTAGAAAATGCATCGATAATTTTACGGGCGACCACCGTGGTATCTAATGGCGCACTGAGGTCCGGCAAAATAACGGTAAATTCATCGCCGCCCAGGCGAGCAACGGTATCTTCCTGACGAACGCACTTACTCAGCCGGACCCCGGCCTGTTTCAACAATAAGTCACCCGCACTGTGCCCCAGAGTATCGTTGATCTGTTTGAATTGGTCCAGGTCGATGAACAACAATCCGGCCTTAGATTGATTACGTTCGGCCCTGATTACTGCCTGAGCTAACCGATCCAGAGCCAATGCGCGATTAGGCAAGTCGGTGATTTTATCGAAGTGTGCCTGTCTCAGGAGTTGCGCTTGATATGTTTTTCGTTCGCTAATGTCCACCACCGTGGACTGAACAGCTGCCATTCCCTGCCAGTTGACCATACGAGATTGGGCTTCCAACCAGATCAGGGAACCGTCCTTACGCCGACCTTGAAATTCGTATTGTACGGGAACAGCAGTACTATCATTCCCCAGCGAACCTCGGTATTGATGAATACGTTCCGCATCGACCGGCGCATAGAGAGAATCAAGAGAGTCCAAACTGAGGACTTCATCAGGACTAGCGAAGCCGAAGATCGACGCATAGGTCTGGTTTACAAACAACGGCTTATCGGCACAGTCGATGACAATGCCTTGCACAGACCCTTCCACCAAATTGCGAAAGCGCTCTTCGCTCTCCCGCAGTGAATCCTCGGCCTGTTTGCGGTCGGTGATATCTCGCACGATACCCAGCGCCAGCCTTTCTTCCCCCAGGTTGATCGGATAACCACCGATCTCGGCGTAGAAGCTGGAACCACCTTTACGGATCAGTTTGACTTCCCGTTTTCCGCTACCTTCAGCGATCACCTTGGGAAATAAAGAAATCCGGCTATCCTTGGACAGCAAATCCTGGATACTCAAACCTTGCAATTCCGTTGCACTGTAGCCTGTCAATTCACAAAACTTGGGATTAACCAGTAAATGATCGCCGGCGGTATTGGTAATCAGCAGTCCTTCGCCGGACTGTTCAATGATTGCGCGATATTTTCCTTCATTTTCCCGTAAGGCATCCTCTACCTGTTGGCGCCGAGCAATTTCCTGTTCTAGGTTCAGGTTAGTCGTTTCCAAACCACGAGAACGCTCAATAAGCTGGCGATTCGCTTCACTAAGTGCTGATTCATCCTCGACACGCCTGAATTCACGAAAAATGAATTGGCACAACAAATACACCGCGAGAGGATAAAACACCAATCCTATTGCCAGACTCTTACCGCTGTCAGCAGGGGCAACAGAAGAGATGCCGGAATCGGCCCATGCTGTTATCCAAAGTGAAGCGGTATTTAACACCGCCAACGCCACCCCAAGCACCCAAAAGTGTAGGGATCGGACAGGATGCCCCTGAATAACCCAGAACCGATGGAATAAGGCGCCAAGCACAAGAGCAGAGCAAATATTTAGGACGAGCTCCATCGTCAGCATCCCCATCCCGAGCAGGTGTCCCACTCCTGTCAACAGCGCAGTAATAACCGCTGCCCAGGACCCAGCGAATACCGCAGCGCTGACTACAGCAACCGGATACGGATCTAGCCAAACGATTGGGGTAATAAATAGGGTGGAGAATATGCCTCCGACTGCGATGATGCCGAAACCTATTCCTACGGCAATGATATATCGCCCCGGGGATAATCTAGCCAAAGCTCCTAGGAACAGGCTAAAAATAAAGGCCATCCCCAATAAAATCAGAACATTACCAATAATTCCGGCAAAAATGATGGATAGGTTCTGCAAGACTGTATTCTCGGGTTTTTAACAAAGCATTTTTTAGTTGACTGAGGCTAGCATGGATTTCCGCTACCGGCCAGAAAATGACTAGCTCTTACTCGACCCTAGGGCGTGTAGTCAATTAGGGGCTGAGGAAGAGTGCGCATTATAATTGAGAGTGGTTTGGACCTTAATCAAGAGGGTATTGAATAATGGGACGACGGAATGCGTTGTGGGATGAGCAATGGGAGCAGATCAAGGACACTCTGTCGAGACCGACGGCGGGAGTGACGGCCCGGGATAATTGGCTGTATGTCGAAGCGATGCTGTATGCCTTTGATCTGGTAGGAGCCGAACAATGAAACCAGCTGTTGAATCCAAAGCTAAAGCTCAATTGTTGTCCGTGGTTATTCCCTGCTACAACGAAGAAGCAGTCCTAGAGGAGACCATGCACCAACTGAAAGCGTTTTGCGCTGAATTGTATAATCTGGATGTCGAACTGATTTTCGTTGACGATGGCAGTAGTGATCAGACGCGTGAGCTATTGAGACGCTTTGCAACAGGAGACTCAAGGATCAAACTCATAGGCTTGGCACGCAATTTCGGCCATCAGATTGCGGTAACTGCCGGAATCGACGCGGCAAGCGGTGATTCAGTGGTGCTCATTGATGCCGACCTGCAAGATCCACCGGAGGTCATTCATCAGATGATTGCAAAGTGGCAAGAAGGGTATGACGTGGTCTATGGAACACGGACTGAGCGATCGGGTGAATCGGCGTTCAAGCGGGCTACCGCGAGAGGCTTCTACCGTCTTCTCAATCGTCTCTCTGACGTTCCGATTCCACTGGATACTGGCGATTTCCGGCTGATGAGTCGTAATGTAGTCGATACACTGCGCGCCATGCCGGAGCGAGATCGGTTTATCCGTGGGATGGTAAGCTGGGCTGGTTTTAAGCAGACGCGACTGCCGTACAAGCGTGCTGAACGCTTCGCCGGTGCAAGCAAATACTCTCTGGGCAAGATGCTCCACTTTGCTGCGGATGGCATTCTGTCTTTCTCAATAAAACCGCTCCAGATGTCAGTTGCCATGGGGCTGATTTGTGCTTCGTTT
>JAZBPA010000346.1:0-2284 GCA_036351435.1 Candidatus Competibacteraceae bacterium | reverse complement strand
TATTTAGTTTTCGGTGAAAAAGCTCGGCAAAATTTCACTAAGTTCATAATTGTTAAAGAAAAATATTCGCGAAAAGTTCTGCAAGAATATCTTTGTATTTCATTGGGTTAACCTATCCCCGGGAAGTGCTGGCACACAGCAGACCGACCACACTCGACACATTGCTGACATTCCCCTGACGTAATAAGTCACCCGGCAATGAACATCCGGCCCGCCCACATAAACGACACCCCATCGATCTGGCGCATCATTCATCCGATTATCCGCGCTGGGAAGACCTATGCGCTGGACCCAGATATGACCGAAGCGCAAGCTCTGGCGTACTGGCTGGGAGATGATCGGGAAACCTTCGTCGCCGAGGAAGCAGGCGATATTCTCGGCACCTACTACATCCGGGCCAATCAGCCGGGTGGTGGAAGACACATCTGCAACTGCGGCTACATGACCCGCATTAACGCAACGGGTCGCGGGGTAGCTCGTGCGATGTGTCAGCACTCGCTGGATTACGCGAAACAGAGTGGTTATCGCGGAATGCAATTCAACTTCGTCGTCAGCTCCAATACCCGCGCCGTAGCGCTTTGGGAGTCATTCGACTTCGCAGTTGTCGGTCGCTTACCGCAAGCTTTCCAACATCCGACACTGGGATACATCGACGCGCTGGTGATGTTCCGCTCGCTCTAACGATTATTCGACCGGGTGTGACGGTGATGAGAAAACCGCCTAAGCGTGCGTTCCGCCTACTGTCAAGCCGTCCACTCGCAAGGTCGGTTGACCCACGCCAACAGGGACGCTTTGCCCCTCTTTGCCGCACGTGCCCACACCCGCATCTAATTCAAGATCGTTGCCGACCATCGACACCCGCGTTAATACGTCCGGGCCGTTGCCGATTAGCGTGGCGCCCTTGACGGGACGAGTCAGCTTGCCATTTTCGATTAAATAAGCTTCGCTGGCGGAAAATACGAATTTGCCCGAGGTGATGTCCACCTGACCGCCGCCGAAATTTACAGCATATAGACCCTTGTCTACAGAAGCGATAATCTCGCTCGGATCGTGAGGACCGGCCAACATGTAAGTATTGGTCATACGGGGCAGCGGTAAATGGGCATAGGATTGCCGCCGCCCGTTACCGGTAGGCGCTTTGCCCATCAAGCGGGCGTTGAGCTTATCTTGGATATAGCCGGTTAGAATGCCATTTTCGATCAACACGGTGTTTTGCGTGGGGGTGCCTTCATCATCAATATTCAGGGAACCGCGCCGATTCGCTAAGGTACCGTCATCCACCACGGTGCACAGGTCGGTAGCGACCCGTTCTCCCAGGCGACCGGCGAAGGCCGAAGTGCCTTTCCGGTTAAAATCCCCCTCTAAGCCGTGCCCGATCGCCTCATGCAACAACACACCAGGCCAACCCGGTCCCAGCACGACGGTCATGGTGCCTGCTGGGGCAGCCACCGCTTCAAGATTCACCAGCGCTTGGCGCACCGCTTCCCGTGCATACCCGAGGGCCCGCTCCTGGTCGATGAAATACCCATAACCCAGACGTGCGCCGCCCCCACTGCTGCCTTGTTCACGGCGGCCATCCTGTTCTACGATCACGCTAACGTTCAAACGCACCAAGGGACGCACATCACCGGCCAGCATTCCGGCGCTATCGGCGATCAGAATCACGTCATGCACAGCCGCCATACTCACCATCACTTGACTGACCCGTGGATCTTGACGGCGGGCTTCCGCGTCCACTTGTTCCAATAATCGCACTTTTTCCGGGGCCGTCAGCGTTTCCAGCGGATCAAGTGGTTCATATAAGGCGTTTCTTTGTGACGATTGCCGCACTTGTAAGCGACTGTCGCCACCACTGCGGGCAATAGCACGTGCGGCTTTGGACGCTTCCAGTAGCGCCGGTAAAACGATTTCACCGGAGTACGCAGAGCCGGTTTTTTCGCCGCTAATCGCTCTTACGCCGACGCCCTGATCAATATTATGACTGGCTTGTTTAACGTGGCTGTCTTCCAGAAACCAGGACTCATGGCGGCTCAATTGAAAGTACAGATCCCCGCCATCAATAGCGTGATCCAACAGATGACTCAGGGCTTGATTCAACTCATCTTCGCCTAAACCGGCGGGGGCGAGGATTTGACGGCGGGCAATATCGAGTGCGTTGCTCATAGGTGCGGTTCGGTTTTCCAATGGATTGAGGAGATTATGGAGTAGTGACCCCATCCATTTTCCTCGGTTCAGAATGCAAGGCGGGATGGCGGTGATGAATAGCCGGGAATGAACGTCGAAT
>JAZBPA010000345.1:0-4408 GCA_036351435.1 Candidatus Competibacteraceae bacterium | reverse complement strand
GGCTATCTTTGCCGCGTCGGGGGTAATCCAGTTGAAGACGGAAAGCGGATGGGCTCCCGCGAACAACTGGCTGATCACGATGGCGGCCATTGCCTCAAGATGGCGGGCATAGATCAATTGGCCTAATCTCATCGGCTGGCAGCCGATGTCCTCGATCAATGTGGCGCCAATAGAGGCGGCGGCATCACTATCGGTGCAATAGGGCGCAGCGCAATCCGGCACCTTACGTCAAACTGCATCATGCCAATATGCCTTCAATATTTTAACTTGCCCATCCATTCCCAAGCACCATCCACATCAAAGAATCTCGCCCCATATCCCAGGTCACGCATTTCCTTTGGCAAAACTGAATCATGCTTCTCGACAATCGTGTCAGTAACACCACTTGCCAGCTCTGCGGGTGTCGGCTTGACTTTCAGGAGGATAGTTTCCACTGCCTGGTGAAATGACTCGATTGAACTATTGCTGATATCTATTACTCCACCGAAGCAGTTTGCGGCTAACCCTTGACGGCGAAGAAAAATAGTAATGGTGTTGACGATTTGATCACCAAGCCAAGGAAGGATGTGTAAAGTGCTTCCAATTTGCAATGTTTTGACGTTGTGAAGTTTCAATGAATGAAAGCACTCAATGCCCTCGTCGAATATCGATTTCGCAAGTTTGTCTAAGTAGATCGGGACCAACCTCTGCCGGTAAACACTCAACATTTCTTGTCTAATGATGTCGTGCACCATCTGACCATCGCCCCCAAAATTGGGCGGGTTACCACCAGTGGCCGGTTTTAGCGTGATCAATTTCCGCTCCGCATTCACGTGCAGTACCTCCCAACGCTTTCCGGCAAAAATTACCAGTTGCCCGATTACCAGAGGCTTATCAATTGGAACGGTTCCCAAAACATGTCCATCACATTCCAGGCGGTACTCCTCAGGGGTGTTGAAGGCTGTATAAAAAGTATAATGTTCAACGGTCTTTTCGCCTCTGTAGCCTAGAATGAGCTGACCGTCCTGGGTTTGTTTGATTAACTCCTTCTTGCCAAGTGCCCTTAGAAATGTGGCATATAGCGTCCGGTCGACTAATGAAAATGGGCCAGTATCACATAAGAGAGACCACAACTGATTTGCTCGAACACCACCATACTGCCCGATTACAGACAAGGTTTGTTGTACTAACGTCGACAAATGATATTGATTTTCGGATGCCGGTTCATACCATTTCTTCAGCAGCAAGTTGATCATTGCGATACATTGGAAGGTCTCCATGCGCAACCGATCAAGGAGATGATTCTTCGCTGTAATCTCGTTTTCTTGAATGAAAAGACGTAAAACTGCTGCTTCGCCTCTACGTCCAGAGCGGCCAAGGCGTTGTCGCAAGCTGGCCACGGAATGGGGCGCCGTCACTTGAGCAATGGAATCAACGCTACCAATGTCGATACCCAATTCCAAAGTCATTGTGCAAATGGCAGTCGTGGGAAACCTTTCCTGTTGCAGTCGCGCCTCCAGGCTCTCACGAATCTCTTTTGAGAGATTACCATGGTGGGGGAAAAACTCATTAGGAACACCGTCGCGTTCGCAACGACTGGATAGATCAGCAGCTATTTTTTCTGTCCGCCCACGACTATTGGCGAAAACCAGATGTGACTTCCCTCGGAGAATTGCATAGAGGTCGTCGGAGATAGCATCAAACGCTGAGGGTAATTCTTCATCTGCAATTGCAGAAGCCAGATAACCCCTTAACTGAATCTTCAGATCATTGTGAGATAAATTTGACTCAACGATTGTGCATGGAAGTTTATTTTTAGGTCTTAGGTAATGAGCAACTTGCTGCATTTCGCCAAGGGTGGCACTAAGCGCAACTCGAGGAACAGTGCGTTGGAGCAAAAACTCTATGCGGTGCATAAGGGACTGTAGCTGACAGCCTCTCTCAGTGCCGAGAAAAGCGTGAAACTCGTCAACGATAATATGGCTTAGTTCTTCAAAGGCTTGGGTGCACCAGTCCGACTGGTTAAGTAGAATTGACTCGAGGGACTCGGGCGTAATTAGAAGAATCCCTCTAGGTGATTTTCGCTGCTTATCCTTGACGGAACGGAGGACATCACCATGCCATGGCGTAACGGGAATGCCAATCATTTCACACAGGCTTTGCAACCTCCGATACTGGTCATTAATCAATGCCTTAAGTGGACTAATATAAAGAATTCCAATCCCATTTGGTGATAGTTCGGCGACGCGTGAACAAGCTGGAAGAAACGCGGCCTCTGTTTTCCCAGCTGCAGTTGAGGCACTAATGATGACATCACAATCAGCACTCAGAATCGGATCTATAGCCCGTTCTTGGATATCCTTGAGCGCATTCCACTTTTGTGCCCAAACCCAACGTTGGACACCCTTGTGTAATCGATTAAAGCCGCGGGATTCACTCATGTGGGGTCTCAAAGCCGAAATGTTGCTAATTCGTCCTCTCCTGAATTATCAACTCCAGTTACAGGCATATCGCTGTCTCGTTCTTCTTCTAAATGGATCTGCTCAATCAATTGGGTCCATTGTAATTCATGGTTCTGTTCGAGCACTGCAAGCAGATCAACAAATGCTTTAATGGTGTTGCGAGGCGTCCTAAAGTAGGCATCACCGATCCTCTTAGAACAGTGCGCCAAAAAGGCGGCAAGGGCCTCGTCCGGGACGAGATATTTGCCGACGTCGCCAGCGGCAAAAACATGCCGCAAGTTCCGAAGCAGAATGAATAGCTCTTCCGGTGCGAGATTGGCCAAATGTAACGTAGGTGCAGAATAGTCAATGACTCCAGCTGTACGGGCGAAAGAGTTTTCCGCTAGGCGAGAATGCAACGCCTCGTAGCTGTAAAGACCTTTTCGTGGATCAAACAGGAAATCTGGTGTCCCGCCCAGAAGAAAACCGATGTACTCTGCACTACCTTGCAAGCAGTCATTCAGGGTGCGCAAAATTTGCTCATAATTCGAAACACGTGCCTTCTGGCTTGAGAGTTTGTAAAGATTGACCATCTCATCGAGATTAACCAATAAGCCACCGTACCCGGCTTGCCGAACGAACAAACTCAACAGTTTGAAGTGGTCATATACACTGGCATCGTCGACTATGGTCCTCACGCCGAGGGCATTCCGGGCATCGGTTTTCGTCGTGAATTCCCCCCGCAGCCAACGTACAGTATCAGACTTAAGCTGTTCGTTATCGTGCTCAGAACCTTTCCAGTAAGCCGCAATGACCTTAGCAAAATCGTAGCCTCCGACCAGCTCAGATAAGTGGCGCAGGCGATCTTCAAGGACAGATTCCACTGTTGCCCCTGAAGAGTCTGCTTGTCTTCTGGATTCCGTGATAAAGCGTTCGACTACGCTGGTAAGCGCATTACCATCCGGCTTTGTGCGCGTGGAAAGGTTGCGCATGAGCTCGGCATAAAGATTTCTTGCCTGACCACCGGTAGCATGAAGCCTTCTGTCAGGAGAAAGGTCTGCATGGATCGTGACCAGACCTTTTTCTAGCGCAATGGAACGGATCAATTGCAGGAAAAAGCTCTTTCCAGAACCGAATTCCCCTATGACAAGACGGAATGCTGATCCGCCGTCGGAAATTCGTTCGATATCTTTGAGTAGAGCTTCAACTTCCCGTACACGTCCGACCTGAATATGTTGCAAGCCTTTGCGTGGTGTGACGCCAGCACGCAATGATTGGATGATGGCGTCACGCTCTCGCGGGCGGAGCCGTTGTTTATTATCGTTAGGCATTAATGATCTCCATCGCAAGATTGACATCCACATAAACGGGTTCGCCATCGTCGATAAGTAGAGCATTCGCATTATCGAAGGCCCACTCGTTGAGAACCTCCATTGCTCCATCAACCATCAAGCCCTGTTCCTTGCAGATTTCATGCAGCGCAGAGCGCTCCCACGTTTCCCGCGTAAGTAAGCAGTGAAAAAGGTGCTGATGCGCTTCATCCAACGCAGCCAATGGGTTGCTTCTGACAGCAATCATGGCGGGAGTGGAATCAATATCCACTTCATCCTCGGCCTGATCAGCGAAAATGCTTTCAAGAACACCCTTAACTTGCCGGGTTTCTTCCTCGCGAATTCGGATCAGCTCTTCATTTAAACGAAAGCTCTTCGAAACGCCAACCTCCGTGGTTGGCTTGGGGATGGAGAAGGTGGTTTCTGGATCGCGAAGGTCGACTGTAACCAATTCACTCTTAGCAGCCATAGCGTGAATGTCGCTCGTAACTTGTTCCTTATCCAAGCCAAGAGTGGTGTATAGCTTCTCCAGCTGTTTGACTTCTTTCGAGTCAATACGCCCATCTGCATGTGCAACCGAAATCAAAATATGACTAATTGCGGTCTTCTCGGCTGCGCTGATTTCACCAAGCCTTTGCTTAAGGCCAGCGGTCCCCT
>JAZBPA010000344.1:0-3289 GCA_036351435.1 Candidatus Competibacteraceae bacterium | reverse complement strand
TTGTTGCCGGTTTTGCAGAACTTTTTCTCGGCAGGAAAGACTTGGAAGAATAATCGCGTACGCGCCGAACAAGTGCGCGCCCGCCTCCAACCGATACGCCTCATTGCTGAAGAGCTTTGGCGTTATGCTGATCACTTGGTTGATGAGGCTCTGGCCCGCGGTTTTTTACGCCATTAACCGCCTAGTCGACGCTAAGGCTCCCAAGAACAGACCGAGGTTTTGACCCATCGCAGCCGAACATGAAATAGTCGATATTATCATCCCTGCTAGGAGTAACTTCAGGGAGATTAAACAGTGCCTGGATACGATATTTGCCCATCCGCTGGAGACGCCTGCCGAAATCATTGTCATTAACGATGCTAGCGAGAACCGTGACCTTACCGATTATCTCGACCAACTTCGTGCACAAGGTCAGATCACCCTCTATACCAACGCAGTTTCTCAGGGATATGGGAGCTGCGCTAATCTGGGCTTGACCCTCCATCCTGAACGCGATGTCTGTTTGCTGCACAACGAAATCGAACTACACGGACCCTGGCTGGATCGTCTGCTTCGTTGCGCCTACAAATTTGACGAGACGGGTACGGTAACCCCTTTCTCCAATCATGGCGCTTTGTGCAGTTATCCCCGGTTTTGCGAAGACAATTCGTTAGCTGAAGAAAACGAACTGTTGGAACTGGATCAGCTTTTTTCCCAAGTCAATGCCGGGCAATGGGTTGAAATTCCGGTGACAGTGGGGTTTTGTTGGTATATCAAACGGAGTTGTATTGAGCGAGTGGGTTTCTTCAACATCACCCAGTTTGCTGAACCGGATACCCAAGCGATCGATTTCTGTTTGCGCGCTGCCGAGCAGGGTTTTAAACACCTGCTGTGTGGTGATACGTTGGTCTATCATCAGGGAGATAGTGGTTGTAACCCGGCAAATCAGCCTCCACCCCGGCAAATCATGCAACCGTTGCGCGATCAACATCCTCACTTCGAACAGCAGCTGGAACGCTACGTTACTGTAGACCCTGCCCGATTATTGCGCCGCCGGGTCGATTTAGCCCGACTGCTGCACAGCACTAAACCGCGTTTACTGTTTATTAGCCACCACATGGGCGGCGGTACTGAAAAGCATATCCAAGACTTAACCCGACTGCTGCAAGCGCAATTCGAGATTTTAATCCTGAGACCGCATGAGAACGACCGCATTACCTTAGAATGGTCCAGACATACTGAAGAGTTCGAACTGTTTTTTACTATGCCCGCAGATTGCGATGAGCTGACTCGACTGCTGCAATTACTGGCTATCACGCGAGTTCATTTTCATCATCTTATCGGCCACCATCCGCTCATTGCCCAGCTCCCGGCCAAGTTAGGCATTCCCTATGATTTTAGCTTGCATGATTATTATGCGATCTGTCCCCAATTCAACTTGACCATGCCGGATGGACGCTATTGCGGTGAACCCGATATCAACGGTTGTAATGCATGCTTGCAACAACGGCCCGCTCCGTGGCAACTCGATATCGTCGCATGGCGCAGCCTATTTCAGCAGTTGCTGCAAGGTGCGCAACGAGTGTTCGGCCCCTCGTTGGATGTTATTAATCGGGTCCAGCGGTATGTGCCCGATGCGGATTTCATCCACTTACCGCATCCCGAGTTAAAGGTTACCAAGGTGCTGGTGTTGGGACGAATCGACCCCCACAAGGGCGGTTATCAGCTGGAGGCCTGCGCCAGGGATGCGGGCAACAGGGGATTGCCGCTTTGGTTTCGAGTATTGGGCATGGCTGCTTATGAGCGATTGCCCCGCGGGATGATGGGCGGTGCGGCCTCTCAGTTACCGCTATCATATAGCGGACCCTATGAAGAACAGAATCTGACCTCGCTGATTGCCTGGGAACAGCCGAATGTCATCTATTTTCCTGCTCAGTGGCCGGAGACCTATTCGTATACTTTGAGTGTTGCCATGAACTCGGGATGTCCAATTCTGGCGCCACGGTTAGGGGCCTTTGAAGAACGGCTGGTTGATTATCCTAATGCGCATTTCATCGACTGGAATACCTCACCTGATCTGGTGAATGATCGATTACTTCAGCTCTGCCCGGTCCAAGAATCGCAGCCGCAGTACCTTGAACAGTACCTCTCTGGCGTGAAGGCGCAACCCGCTGTTGCCAAACCTTGGACGGCTGCACTGCTTGACCAACTGCTCAGCACGGAACGAGTCTATGCTGATTGCCCACAGCCCTTGGAAAAAATCCCGATGGGCGAACAATCCGCGGATATCCAAGAAACCCTCTCCCAACAGATTAGCGAACAACAAGATCGGCTGGAGTTATTGCAAGCCTGGTTGGAAAAGAAGGACAAGGAAATCGCGGAAATTTATAATTCGACCTCCTGGCGTTTCAGTCTGCCAGTTCGGTGGCTTGGTTGGCGTTTGCGCCGCTGGAAAGCTTTGTTCAAACGCTCCCCCAAAACAACTTTATGACACATTCCCCTGGCAAACGTCTAACCCGTACCCTGCAATTTTCAACCCGCCGTTTCAAGCTTTTACAAACTCACTTAGCGCAAACCGGCAAACGTCTGCGAGTGTCAAATACAGCGGCTTTGCAGGCTCGATTGGCTGAGCTGGTCGCAGAGGTAGAAGTGATATCGTTCGACATCTTCGACACCCTGTTGGAACGAATCATCGAACCGCCCGATCACGTCAAGTCGATTGTTTGCCGCTCCCTGGCGCAGCATCTGAAGATCCACTATGAGATCGTGAAAGATGTGCCGGATTTGCTTCAATGCCGCAGCGCAGTGGAAACGCAATTACGTCAGCAACGCCAGTCGAGCGGTTTCGATCACGAATGCCGATTTTCCGACATTGCGGCGGAAATGGCGCAGGTGATTCTTGGGAAACCAGACCCGGGACTGACCTCCTGGATTATCGCAGAAGAGCTACGCACCGAAGCCGAGGTGCTGTATGTAAAACCTGAAATGGATCAGATTCTGGCGTGGCTTAACAGTCTAGGCAAACGAGTCATTGCCATCTCCGATATGTATCTGGACGAGGAGCATTTGCAACAGCTATTTGACTGCAAAGGACTCGCAAGTCATGTGGATCAGATCTATGTGTCGTCAACCAGCGGAGTGGGTAAATACTCCGGGCGCTTGTTTGAGCATGTATTGAACGGTGAAAAAATTTCGCCTCTGCAGATGTTACACATTGGCGACAACCACCACTCGGACCACATTGCGCCAGCTATGCTAGGAATCCGTTCGTTATGGTTAGACGATAAACCCAATAACCGTCGTCGCCTGA
>JAZBPA010000343.1:0-3993 GCA_036351435.1 Candidatus Competibacteraceae bacterium | reverse complement strand
GCGTAGGCTGCAGCATTTAACAAATGCTCGGTACACTAGATGCTGATGCCCAACCCCAACATTGAGACCCATATCCGCAAGTGGTAGGGCAGTTTTGAGTCTTTACGGTCAATAGCCTTTTGCCGAGCGCACCCCGATTCCGGTGATGGCCCGTAGCGTGCTGGAACGTTGCCTGAATGCCCAGCAACTGGATGCCTGGTTCGAGACGGTGGCGGAAGAGCAATACACGCGCAACCTGTTGTTCTCGACAGTGTTCGAGCTGATGACGGAAGTGGTCTTTCGCCAGCAGCCGTCGGTGAATGCCGCTTATCAGGCGCGTTCGGCGCACATCGGCGTGTCGGTGAGCTCGGTTTACAACCAGCTCAATGGACTGGAACCGGCGGTGACGGCTGGGCTGGTGAACTTCGCCAGCGACCAGGCCGGGGCGCTGATCAAGCAGTTGGGTGGCGCGAAGCCACCGCCGCTGCCGGGTCGCCGAACAGCCGGTGCGGTTGGGGACCGGCGATGAGGTCGAGGGGCTGGAGCTTCGCCGGGTTCGCATTGAGCTTGATGAGCCGACCCGGGATGGCGAGACCACGATTGACCTGTTGACCAATCTGCCGGTCCAGGCGGCCTCGGCGGTGACCGTGGTCGAACTGTACTTGACGCGCTGGACGGTCGAGACGGCCTTTTTGCGCTTGACTGTGGAGTTGCGCTGCGAGATCGATACCTTGGGTTACCCACGCGCGGCGCTGTTCGGCTTTGCCGTCGCCGCGGTGGCATTCAATGTCCTGGCGGTGGTCAAGGCCGCGCTGCGTCAGGTCCATGGCGTGGCGGTGATCGAACAGACCGTGTCCAGTTACTACCTGACCACGGAGATGGCGAACCTGGCCGAGGCGCTTGAGACGGTGCTCGACCCCGAGGACTGGGCGGTGTTCCACGCCCTGAGCACCGCCGCCATGGCCGCCTGGCTGCTGGAACTGGCCGGCCGAGTCAATCTGCGTAAATACCGTAAGCATCCACGGGGTCCCAAAAAACCTTCGCCCAAGCGAAAGCACGACCCGCAGCGCCCTCATGTCTCGGTCGCTCGAATCCTGGAAGAACGAAAGGTTCAGCGTCAAATGAAGTCACCTTGAAAGCCCTGCTCCAACTGGATACATCCGTTCTAAACATCACAAAATCATGATACCTTCTTAACCGGTCAATACTCACCACAGCGCAGGGGTTGAACTATGCAAATCACCATCAAACTTTATGCGATGTTGTCGGATTATCTACCGCCTGGAGCGGTGCGCAACGTCAGTACCCTTGAGCTTGAGGACAATGACACCGTCGATAATGTAATCACTCGGCTTCGCCTACCACGCGATTTGGTGCATTTGGTGCTTGTAAATGGCACTTACGTCGCTCCAGAACAACGCACCGAGTTGACCCTCAACGAACAGGATGCTTTAGCGATATGGCCACCTGTTGCCGGTGGCTGAGCCAACCGAATCGCTAACGATGACCTCAGTAGTCACTCGTGAAATGGGTCTGACACACGCGGAATTCTTTCGCACTCTGGCTAGAGCGTTTGCCGGTTGGCGCTTTGAAATACAAGGCACTACCGTAACTATCTTTGAGCAAGAACGTCTCTTAGAAATTACGCTGGCTCCTGAGCAGGAACGCCGAATCGCATTGCTCAGACTACCGGTTACTCAGGTCAAGTTTACATTCCATGATTATTCTGACGGGCAAAGAAGTGCTTTTCTGCGCCATTTCGATCGTTACTTTCAGCGCGGTGGAGGTTGAACCTGAGTGACACGGCAATGAACGACGAACAACTGCTCCGTTATAGCCGACATATCATGTTGCCCGAAGTCGATATTGATGGGCAGGAGAAGTTACTGGCGGCTCGTGTTTTGATTATCGGCATGGGTGGTCTAGGCGCACCGGTGGCCATGTATTTGGCTGCAGCCGGGGTCGGTCAGCTGGTACTGGTAGATTTTGATACCGTTGAACTGTCCAATCTGCAGCGACAAATCATCCACAGCATGGCGGATATTGGCCGGCTCAAGGTGGAATCGGCACAAGACACCTTGCACGCGTTGAATCCACAAATACAAGTCACCGCTATCGACCGCGCACTGAATGATAATGATTTGCTAGAACAGGTTCGCTTAGCCGATGTAGTCATTGATGCCAGCGACAATTTGACTACTCGGCTAGCGGTCAACGCGGCTTGCGTGCACGCCCAAAAACCGCTGGTGTCGGGTGCAGCAATTCGTCTGGAAGGCCAGGTACTGGTTTATCGTCCCGAACAACCGGAAGCACCTTGTTATCGGTGTTTATACCGCAGCGACCAAGAGCTCAACGAAAGCTGTTCCCAAACTGGTGTCCTAGCACCATTATTGGGCATCATCGGTAGCATACAAGCCATAGAAACGCTGAAACTGCTCATCGGCATCGGCGAGACGCTGGCTGGTCGCTTGTTGCTGCTAGATGCTCGCACGCTGGAATGGCAAACCGTCGCGATTAAGAAAAATCCCCGCTGCCCGGTCTGCGCGAACAATGAAGAAACGGCTGTCGATTCCTCCTAGTGGTTGGATCAATCCCTGTCTCAATGCCTTTCTGATTATCCCATTGACCCGATAAGTCAATTTTGCTTTTCGGCAATTATGGAAGTTTTGTTACACTAATCACTTTAAATAACAACATAGTCGGCTAAGCCAAGCCCAATCTATGCTTTGAGTGATGAAAGGAGACTTTCTTGGATATCGAGGCGATCCGAAAATCTTACCGGCGCTACGCTCAGGTCTACGACTTTTATTTTGGGGCAATCTTTCAACCGGGTCGTAAGGCGGTTATCGATAAGATGAACTGCCAACCCGACGATTGTATTCTCGAAGTTGGCGTAGGTACGGGGTTATCATTACCGCTTTACCCTTCAGACGTGTACGTGACCGGAATCGATCTGTCCTCCGATATGCTGGAGCGGGCGAGGACCCGAAAGGAACGCGATGATCTGGAACGGGTCATTTTATTCGAGATGGATGCCGAGGAAATGACATTCCCGGATAACAGTTTCGATAAAGTAGTCGCGATGTATGTGGCTTCCGTCGTGCCTCATCCGGATCGTTTGGTCGCGGAGATGCAGCGGGTTTGCCGACCCGGTGGCGAGTTATTCATCGTCAATCATTTTCACAGCACCCAACCGCTGCTGGCGGCTGCTGAAAAATTGTTGGTGCCGCTCTCCAAGCTATTAGGCTGGCGGACAGACTTGTCTTTGCAGCAATTCATACGCGAAACCGGCTTGGAAGTGACCGAAGTCAGCCCGGTCAATCTATTCGGCTACTGGACCTTGTTGCGCGCCGTCAATACCAAGCGTCCTGTCGTCGAAGACCTGGTGGATCTCATGCCCGTAAGTGCTGCTACTGGTCGTTAACTGCTGTTCTTCAACCAACCCTAAACGTACATTGCCCGCTTCCCTATGACCTTCTCTATCGTTGCGTTTGATCCCGCCACCGGCGATTTAGGCGTCGCCGTTGAAAGTACCTTTCCCAACGTGGGGGTTAATGCGCTGTTCGCCAGAGCAGGCGTGGGTGCGGTTGCCACGCAAGCTTACTTTAACACCAGCTATGGCCCGCGTGGCTTGGCGCTATTAGAAAACGGCGCTGCCCCACAGCAGGCTGTCGATATCCTGATCGCAGACGACTCTGAGCGGGATTATCGGCAAGTGGGTATCGTCGACATCCAAGGTCGAGCAGCGAATTTTACCGGCGCAAAATGCTTCGATTGGGCTGGTGGAATAACCGGTGAAAACTATTCGGTGCAGGGTAATACGCTGGTCAGCCAAGCAGTTGCTGCGTCAATGGCCCAGGCATTCAACACAACCACTACGCCGCTTGCAGAACGTTTGCTGGCAGCGTTAAGTGCCGGACAGCATGCCGGTGGTGATCGTCGCGGTCAGCAATCGGCAGCACTTTTAGTAGTGCGGGAAGGTGGCGGCTATGGCGGACATAATGATCGCTATGT
>JAZBPA010000342.1:0-8226 GCA_036351435.1 Candidatus Competibacteraceae bacterium | reverse complement strand
TGATCAGTGTGAATATTGAAGATGATGCAAGCACTATCCTGGCTAGCCCAAGCCAGGAACGAGTCGGTATCGCGGCGGATTAGACGAATAGTGCCATAGATGACATCCGCTGCGAGCATTCGCAGTGTTTCCCTTAACTCGTCCATCAGTCCGGGCAGTTCGCGCATCGGCACATAAAGTTCGGTAATCATCTCCGAGCCTGGCTGATCCACACCCAGCGCTTTATCCAGTGCGCAGTGATAATCGTCCAGATACAAACTGAGCTGGTGGGTGTCCGACCAGTAAAGCTGACCCGATGACTTCAGATAAAAATCGGCAAACTCTCGGAATGCTTGCGTTTTGTCCGTGTGCGCCAATCCTAGCAACCGTTGCCAGTTGGCTTTGCTTAAACGCAACTGCCCATGAGGAATGGGCCGATCGGCGGATACCGGTCGGTAGCAGGAGAACACGCCGTGGCGCAGGAAATCCGCCGAGTGGGGATCGATGGCAAACTGGAAATCCCCGTACTGATAACCGGTGTCGATGCGTTGCTGAAACGCATCGGGCAGTTCTTCTAGGTCCAGCAGTTCGACTACCCGTTCTACTTTGTAACGTGGCCCCAGTTGCAAGGTGGCTTCAGCCACGATGCCGAATAAGCCATAACCGCCGACCACCAGCGAGAACAGCTCAGGATTTTCGGTGCGGCTACAGGTGTGAATAGTTCCGTGGGCATCCACTAATTTTAGCGAGACCAAATCCTGCACAAACGGTTGCATGCCCAAACCGCGACCATGAATATTGGCGGCTATCGCTCCACCGATGCTGAGCCGATCTGCTCCCGTTTGTTTCTGGACGATTCCCCATTGGCGCGCATGACCGTGCTGGGCAACGACGCAGTGACGCATCAGCTCTGGCCATTGAATACCCGCTTGAACAGTGATCAGGCCTGATTCTTGGTCGAATTCACACACTTGATTCATGTGGTGCATGTCAATCAGCCAACCGTTGTCGGCAAACTGCTGGCCGCCCATCGCGTGACGACCACCCGCGACGCAAATCGAGTGATCATCCGCGCTGGCTTTGCGCACGGTGACCGCTAGTTCGTCTATTGATTGCGGTGTTGTAATTGCCGCCAATCGAGTCGGATTCAGTTTGGCGTGGATGTCGTTGACGACAATCGGCGCAGCGCAATCATGCTGGTTTTTTGAGCAATCGATCATTGTGGATTCTCCTCGGTTAAACACTGTCTGGAGAATCTACGCATGCAGTATCGAAATTGCGAATTTTTGGTCTATAGTATTGTTATTCGATACTTTGGGTTGAGCCACAGTAAACCACTCATGGAACAAACCGATGAATTGATTGGGGCATTGAAGAAGTGCCTGAAGTCGCGCGGCATGACCTATCAGCAACTCGCAGAGAAGCTGGAAATTAGCGAAGCCAGTGTCAAACGCATTTTTGCCGAGCACTCGTTCAGCTTGCAACGCTTGGAACAAATTTGCCGCCTGCTGGATATGGATTTTTACGATCTGGCCAAGCTTACTCGCATGTTTGCCGGTAACCGCAGCAGTGTCTTAAGCCCCGAGCAGGAGCAGGATTTGGCTGACCAGCCCGAACTGCTGACTTTTTTCTATTTGCTGCTCAACGGCTGGACGCCGACGCGGATCGCTCAAGAGTACGGACTTTCCGAAACCCAAAACGTGCGTTTCCTGGCGCGTCTGGATCGGTTAAAACTGATCGATCTGCTCCCGAGCAATCAGGTCCGGTTGCGTACTTCCAGAAACATCGCTTGGCAGCCGGGTGGCCCGGTGCGGCGTTTGTACGAGCGACAGGTCAAGCAGGAATTCCTTCAGGCGGATTTTGCGGGCGAGGACGAGTTGTTGCGATTTGAATCCGGTGAACTTTCGGTTGCATCTGTCGGCGTTCTCCGGCAAAAGATGCGGGAACTGTGCCGTCAGTTTAATGAATTAGTAGAGCTGGATATGACCCTGCCGGCGGCGGAAAAACGCAGCGTCGGGTTGCTCACTGCGTTAAGACCTTGGGTGTTTTCGATGATCGCCCAGCAGAAGCGAGGCTCTATGGCCAAACGGTTCCGGGCGAGTGGTCGGCAGTGAGGGCATTTATCACAGGTACACAGCGTGTGTTTATGAACTAGAGATGAGGAGTACATTCAGGTGGCAACAAACAACACTGATATTACCTTGGAACAGGCTTTAGCGGTTGTTGCAGCCGCTCGGCAAGAGGCCGAACAGAAAGGCACATTAGTGAATATTGCCGTTGTCGATGCCGGGGCGAATCTTAAGGCATTTATCCGCATGGACGGCGCCTTTTTGGGCAGCATGGACGTGGCCATCAAGAAAGCCAAAACCGCCCGGTTATTCAATATGCCTACCGGCGAGCTCGGCAAGCTGTCTCAGCCCGGTCAACCTCTGTATAGCATTGAGGTTTCGAATGGCGGTTTGATTACCTTTGCGGGGGGATTACCGTTACAAGACCAGGACGGCAATAGTGTCGGGGCGATTGGCGTCAGCGGCGATAGTGTGGAAAACGATCATGCCACAGCTTTGGCGGGCGCGGCGGCATTGAAAAAATAGGAAAACAAGGTCAGAGACAATAGCCGGATTCCGTTTATGTCTCTGACCTGAGTGTCCAAAATCTACGATGCTTCCAAGGACCACACCACCGACCAGGACGGTAGCACATTCTTTTCCAAGGCCGCTGTTACAGTTGGGGCACTGACGTAAAGTACCCGACCCGGCAGCGGTGCTACTTCGGCAATGGCGTCATCGCCGAGATTCGCGGACAGGTGCAGCACAGCACCCTGAGCCAGCGGCCAATGGGCTTGCAGTCCACGTTTGCCAAACGTTTCGAAGCTGGCTTTACCGCCGGGCATACCGGCTAAACGCGGCATGATTTCCTCTCGTCGGATAGCCAGCAATTCCTTATACAGCTTCAGAAAATCAGCATGCGGTTTGTGCTGCAAGCTGTCCCAATCCAGCTTGCTGTGCTGGAAGGTTTTAACGTCGTTAGGGTCGGGAATACGCGCTTGTGCTTCCGGCGTATTAAAGGCGGCAAACTTGCCGAATTCCTTACGCCGACCTTCGGTCACCGCGTTGGCCAGTTCCGGGCCGAAATCGCAGAAGAACTGGAACGGCTGAGCAGCGGCGAATTCCTCGCCCATGTACAACAGCGGCGGCGAAGGCGCCAGCAGCAGGATAGGGATGGCGCTCATCAGTGCGCGAGGCTTGACCAACTCGCTGATCCGATCTCCGAAGGCGCGGTTGCCGATCTGGTCATGATTCTGCATGAAACTGACAAACGCCGTGGACGGCAAATGCTTGCTGACTTCGCCACGCACTTCCCCATCCCGAAAAGGCGACGGATCGGCCTGATAAGCAAAGCCTTCGGTCAGGCAGCGGCCCAGGTGATGGGCGGGTTTATCGGCATAGTCTTCGTAATAGCCGTCGGCTTCACCACTGAGCAACACATGGAAGGCATGATGAATATCGTCGTTCCATTGTGCGTTGTACTGGCTTGACTTGCCGTTTTCATCCCGCTCCAAATAGTGCGCAATGTTGTCATCGTTTTCCAACACCAAATGACAATGCCGGTTTTTGCCTATGCCCCGGCGCACGGTTTCGGCCAGTTCTTCCAACACATCGGGACTGGAATCGTCAATGATGGCATGGACCGCATCCAACCGCAGCCCATCGACATGGAATTCCTCCAGCCAGTACAAGGCGTTGTGGATAAAGAAATCCCGTACCGCCCGGCTGCCCGGTCCATCGAAATTAATGGCCGCGCCCCACGGCGTATGATGGGTTTCGCTGAAAAACTGCTTGGCGTAAACGTAGAGATAGTTCCCTTCGGGTCCGAAGTGGTTGTAAACCACATCCACAAACACCATCAAGCCCTTGGCGTGAGCAGTCTGGATCAAATCCTTGAGATCATCCGGGGTGCCGTAACTGGAATCCGGCGCGAAGTGCAGTACCCCGTCATAACCCCAGTTGCGCTGGCCGGGGAAATCCGCCAACGGCATCAATTCAATGGCGGTAACGCCTAATTCCACAAAATAATCCAGTTTATCTTTGAGCGCCTGGAACGTACCCTCCGGAGTAAAAGTGCCGACATGCAGTTCATACAGCACCACTTCTTCCCAGGGCCGCCCGCGCCAATGTCGATCCTGCCAAGCGAATTGACCCGGATCGACGATCTGGCTGGGGCCATGGATGTCCTCCGGGTTGTAACGAGAAGCCGGGTCAGGCACCAGCAATTCGCCGTCGATACGGAACCGATAACGGTCGCCGACCTTAGCCCAGTCGGTGTTTTGATCGAACCAGCCGTCTTCCGCGGCGTGCATGGGTAGACTGGCCTGTCCGCCTTCCTGAGTATCCAGCAGCAATTCCACCTGTTTAGCAGTGGGCGCCCAGAGGCGGAAGCGGATTTCGCCGTTGTCCAGCAGTTGCGGGCCGAAGGGCATGGTATGGTAACGGGTCATGGTGTTCTCGTCCGGGCGCGGGGCCGCGCGTTTACGGGTCAGCAAGGCCAGCGAGCGGCCTTGCAGTGGATAGGGCTTATTGGCGCGATGGCGTTTTTGAAGAATAGGCGGAGCAGCACTGGTATCAAGCAAGATGTCGATCACATCGTCCGGATGGCACGGGAAAACAAAGTCGATAGCCTCGTGATGCGCATTGATCAATAACAGGAAATCATCATCCGTCAGCAAGTGCCCGCGCTGGTCCTGATCCGGCAATGCTTGGCCCGACAGATACATGCCTAAACAACGGGCGAAGGACTGATGCCATTGCTCATCGCTCATCTCCTCGCCGTCGGGATTCAGCCAAACCACATCGCGCTCCGCTGCCCCTTTTATCAGTCGGCCCTGAAAAAAATGCCGACGGCGAAAGATCGGGTGGTTTTTACGCAATTGCAATAGGTGGCGGGTGAATGTCAACAATTCCTGCCCATCTTCCGAGAAATCCCAATCCGTCCAGCTGATGTCGCTGTCCTGGCAATAAACGTTGTTGTTACCGTGCTGGGTGCGGCCGTACTCATCACCGGCCAGCAACATCGGTACCCCTTGGGAGAGTATCAGGGTAGCCAGAAAATTGCGCCGTTGCCGGGCGCGCAGGGCTAGAATCTCGGGGTCGTCAGTGGGTCCTTCTACACCGCAATTCCAGCTGCGGTTATGCGATTCACCGTCGCGGCTATCCTCCTTGTTCGCTTCGTTGTGTTTCTCGTTGTAGCTGACCAGGTCGTTCAGCGTGAAGCCGTCGTGTGCGGTGATGAAGTTAATGCTGGCGTATGGCCGCCGACCGTTATGCCGATACAGGTCGCTGGAACCGGTCAGCCGATAGGCCAGTTCGCCGATCAGACCGCCTTCGCCGCGCCAGTAATCACGCACCACATCGCGGTATTTGCCGTTCCATTCGGTCCAGCCAACCGGGAAATTGCCGACCTGATAACCGCCTTCGCCCAAATCCCAGGGTTCGGCGATCAGCTTGACCTGGGACAGCACCGGGTCCTGATGGATGATGTCCAGAAACGCACCCAGCTGATCCACATCGTGCAGCTCGCGCGCCAGGGCCGAAGCTAAGTCGAAGCGGAAGCCGTCTACGTGCATTTCCAGTACCCAGTAGCGCAGACTGTCCATGATCAATTGCAAGACCCGGGGATGCATCATGTTCAGGGTATTACCGCAGCCTGTGTAGTCCATGTAGAAGCGCGGCTTATCGGGTACTAACCGGTAATAGGCCGCATTGTCGATACCGCGAAAGGACAGGGTCGGGCCCAGATGATTGCCTTCGGCGGTGTGGTTGTAAACCACGTCGAGGATGACCTCGATTCCGGCCGAGTGCAGGGTCTTGACCATGGTCTTGAATTCGTTGATGTGGCCACTGGCCAAGTAACGTTGTTCGGGAGCAAGGAAACCGATCGAATTGTATCCCCAATAATTGCGCAGGCCCCGGCTTACCAAAAACCGGTCATCGACAAAGCTATGAACGGGTAACAACTCCACGGCGGTTACGCCGAGCTGTTGCAAATAGTCGATCACCGGCGCGGTGGCGATACCGGCATAGGTGCCGCGAAGTTTCGCCGATACCTCGGGATGCCGCTCGGTAAACCCCTTGACATGCATCTCGTAAATCACTGTCTCATGCCAGGGGATGCCCGGTGGACGGTCATTACCCCAACTAAAGGCGGGATCGATAACCTGGCACTTGGGCATACCGAAGGCGCTGTCGTGATTGTTGATGCTGAGGTCTTCCTTGCCGCTGCCGACCCGGTAGCTGAAATGCGCATCGCTCCATTTGAGATCGCCCACAATGGATTTGGCATAGGGATCAAGCAACAGCTTGTGCGGATTAAAACGGTGACCATGATCAGGGTCGTAAGGGCCATGCACCCGGTAACCATAAAGCTGACCGGGCCGCGCCTCCGGCAAATAAACATGCCAGACGAGATCGGTCTGCTCGTGTAGCTCAATACGCTGAATCTCACGTCGGCCCTTGGGATCGAACAAACACAATTCAACCTTTTCGGCATGTTCGGAGAATAGGGCGAAGTTGACGCCCCCACCGTCCCAGGTGGCACCGAGTGGATAGGGGTTGCCTGGCCAAATTTCCGTTATGAATTTGCTCATACCAAAAGGGTCTCGCAGTTACAAGAGTTATATGTCTTCGCCAAAGGCATGCATGGCGTTACTCACTTCGCCTGACGGGACTACGACAATCCCGGTCGGAGATACAGCATACAGCTTCCGGTCGCCGGCACGGTCATAACCGATCCGAGTGCCGCTTTCAATCACGTTATAACGTCCCACGATGGTTCTACGCAAGCGTGCGCCGCGTTTTATGCGTACATAATCGTGGATGATGCAGTCTTCCAGCTCAACGCCCTTCTCCAGCGCCACTTCCCGGCGGATGACGGAGTTGTGCACCTTCGCCCCTTGTAACAGGGTACCGCCGCCGAGCAGCGTATTGTTCAGCGTACTGTCGATGATATTAGCGGTGGGTCCCTGGTAGTTGCTGGAATAAATCGGCCATTGCGGGTTGAACATATTAAAGCGGGGTTTGAGTCCCAAGATGTCCTGGTGTGCCTGAAAATAGGCATCGATAGTGCCCACGTCCCGCCAATAACCGGATTCTTCGTAGCGTTTCACTCCCGGCACGCGGTTGGTCGAGAAGTTATACGCATAAACCCGGCGTTCGCGAAGTAGACTGGGTAGCACATGATGACCGAAATCCTTGCCGTCTTCCTGATGAGCTTTTTTCAAAGCCTGAACGAGCACATCGGCATCAAAGATATAATTGCCCATTGATGCATATGCCTGGTTGGCATCGGAGGGCAGTGGCGCAGGATGTTTGGGTTTTTCTTGAAAAGATTGCACACGACCTTCCTCGTCAGTAGCAATCACCCCGAAAGCCGACGCCTCGGCAAGTGGTACCGGCAGGGCGGCAACAGTCACATCGGCTTTGTGTTCTTGATGGTAATGAATCATCTGTTGCACATCCATCCGGTAAATATGATCGGCCCCGAATACGATCACCAGATCTGGGTTATGATGTTGAATCAAATCAAGGTTTTGATACACCGCATCCGCCGTGCCTTGGAACCAGCTGGTGCCGGAATGCATTTGCGGCGGAACCACAGTGACGAACTGTTGCGACGATAGCGCGGACATCACCCAGGATTTGCGAATGTGTTCGATCAGCGATTGGGATTTGTACTGCACCAATAAATAAATGGCGTGCATACCCGAATTAATCAGGTTGCTGAGCACGAAGTCCACGATTCGATAGCGACTACCGAATGGTAGTGAGGGTTTGGAGTGTTGGGCAGTTAGCGGATGTAACCGACTACCTTCGCCGCCGGCCATCACGAAACTGAGAATCCTGGGCCTTTTCATGGGATGCCTCCCGCAAGGAGTCGGCTAGCTCCGGAACGGTTAAGCGGAACGCTTAAGCGTGGCGCGATTCAGAGAGTATATGTTACCCCTGTCAGGTTGGTGCGCCGTCTTTCCCAACAAGCTGATCGGTCAAGGTTAGCAGCGGTCGAATGTCTACAGCGCGCATTCCGGCCCGGCGGGCGCCTTCCAGGCCGTGATCAGCATCTTCGAACACTTGGCAATAACGGGCTTCGACGCCAAGCCGGCGGGCAGCCTCCAGGAAAATATCCGGTGCCGGTTTCGGCTGTACCGGATCATCGGCGCTGACCAGGGCATCGAAATGATTGAGCATACCGATG
>JAZBPA010000341.1:0-8481 GCA_036351435.1 Candidatus Competibacteraceae bacterium | reverse complement strand
GAGCTGATAGATTTGTCCGACGGTTGCAATCCGACTGACATCACCGATGATGGCATCGCCCACATCAACTGCACGGCAGAAAGTGCAGGCGGTGAAAATTCCTCGATGGTCACCATCAAACGTGATGCTACTCCACCGACTATTTCAAGTTCCACGATAGGCCCCGCCAATGCAGCGGGCTGGCATAACACCGATCTTATCGTCAACTTCACCTGCGGTGATTATGGCCCCTCAGGCAAGGATTCATCCGCTGTGGGCGATGGTTGCGGACCCAATCCGGCGATTAATTCCGAGACAGCGGGTAAGGATATTGTCGGTATCGCCACCGACATGGCTGGCAATACGGCGACTGATACCGTGACAGTCAAACTCGACAAAACTCCGCCGACACTCACCGGTATTCTCTCCACGCCCCCCAACCTGGCTGGCTGGCACAACACCGATGTCAGCCTGTCCTGGAGTTGCAGCGATGCACTCTCGGGCGCAGCATCCTGCCCGCAGCCGCAGCAGAGGACCATTACGACGGAAGGCGCAGACCAGGAGATCACCGGGGTTGCCGAGGACCGTGCGGGAAACACAACAGAGACGACCGGCATTATCAACCTGGACAAGACGCCACCGACCATCGTCGGCAATGCCTCACCATCAGCCAACGCAGCCGGCTGGAACAATACCGATGTCACCGTTTCATTCACTTGCAGTGATGCGCTTTCCGGTATCGACACCTGTACTCAGCCAACCGCGCTCAGTAATCAGGGAGCCGGCCAATCTAAGATCGGTACGGCGATCGACAAGGCTGGTAACAACGCCTCAAATACGGTCAGCGACATCAACATCGACAAGACACCGCCTGTTGTTACCATCATTATTCCCGGCGGGGAAGCGGAGTTTCTCTTGAACCAGGTTGTTCCGGCTGAATGGGAAGCTATCGACGAACTTTCTGGTCTGGATTCCAGCACCGGAACCGTCTCGACCGGACAAACAATCGATACATCGAACGCGGGCGAGAAGTCCTTCGAGGTCAATGCGATCGACCTTGCCGGGAATGAGACAGCAGTGAGCCGGACCTACACCGTCCTCACGCCAGCCGAAGCTATTGTCGACCTGCAGGACGATATTGATGCCTTAGAGACCAATGCATTCATAAAACGTTATCTTTCAGGAAGACTATTGACGGCGCTGTTCTTTCTCAATAGAGATCGGTTTCAATGGATGGCATGCTGGCAACTTGACTGGTTTATCTCCATAGTCAACCGCCAGACACCCAGGTACATTGATACGCAAAACGCGGCATCTCTCATAGCTCAGGCTGAGGCTATCACAGCTTCATTGAACTGCCGATAGTTCTGGCACAGCGGTTCTGTTCATCTGTTATCGTTCGTCGGACTCCATTAACCAGGATACTGGTGGACAGAACCCAGTCGCTGTCGAAAGCAGCGGCGAATGCTTAACAATGTGCCCATTGCTGGGCATGCAACAACCGTCTACGATCGTCTCGACGGACGTAAACTTGGGCGAGCAGGCTTGCCCTTTGGCTTAGTCGAGGACGCAGAGGACGGCTGGGGCATCAATCCGGTCACTGCTAACAATTGATTGATTTGCTGGTTGTCCAATTCATCCCACTGTCCGGTGCGCAAGCCGCGATTCAGGGTGATCGGCCCGTAGCGCACCCGCAGCAAGCGGCTTACCGCAACACCCTGCGATTCCCATAAACGGCGCACTTCTCGATTGCGACCCTCACGTAATACCACGTGATACCAGTGATTAGCTCCACTGCCGCCCGCATCAATGATGTCTTCGAAATGCGCGGGACCGTCCTCCAATTGCACGCCTTGTTTGAGCTGTTTCAGGATCGTCGGATTGACTGCGCCCAACACTCGCACAGCATATTCACGCTCGATTTGCGAAGAGGGGTGCATCAGTCGATTGGCTAATTCCCCATCGGTGGTCAGCAGCAACAATCCTTGGGTATTCAAGTCCAACCGCCCCACTGCGATCCAGCGACTGCCGCGCAGCGACGGCAGGCGGTCAAAGACTGTTTTGCGACCTTCAGGATCGTTTCGACTGGTCACTTCACCGGCTGGTTTGTAATAGGCTAAGACTCGTCGTTCAGCACGACTTTTGGGGCGAGCTGCTATTGGTTTGCCATCAATCAGGATCGTTTCCTGACCCTCGACCTGAATGCCCAGTTCAGCCACTGTGCCGTTGACGGTAATCCGTCCGTCACGAATCCATTCCTCAATCTGACGACGGGAACCGAGCCCCGCTTGAGCGAGATATTTTTGTAAGCGTTCAGGCATGGGTGGCTCAGGTGGTGGTCTCAGGCGTTGAAGGGAGGTCGGGAGTTGCATCGTTTGAGGTATCAGCCGATGTATCTTCCGAGGCATCAACCGGCATCTCAGCCGATGCAACAGTCGGTTCATCAACCTGCGAATCTAACAGATCCAATTGCTTACCGATGGCATCAAGATCGCGCAGTTCCGCCAACGGTGGCAGTTCACCCAATGTTTTTAGATTGAAATAATCCAAAAAAGCACGGGTAGTGCCGTACAGGGCCGGACGTCCGGGGACTTCCCGGTGGCCAAGCACTTTGATCCAACCCCGATCCTGTAAGGTTTTAATGATCGCGCTGCTGACACTTACGCCACGCACTTCTTCGATTTCACCGCGGGTGATCGGTTGCCGATAGGCGATCAAAGCGAGGGTTTCCAGCGAAGCACGAGAATAGCGCATGGAGCGTTCTTCCCAAAGTCGCGATACCCAGGGCGCGAGTTCCTGCCGAACTTGGATACGAAAACCGCTCGCCACCTCAACCAATTCTACACCCCGTCCGGCGTAGTCCTCTTGCAGTCTTATTACGGCACGATGCACTGCATCCCGGCTCGGCGGCTGGCTCTCTTCGAACAGGCTCTGCAAACGTTCCACAGACAGCGGCTCATCGGCAGCTAATAACGCCGCTTCCACGATGAATTTTAGGGCCGGCATCGACACGGGGGATTAACTACGTCCTTAAGCGAATATAAATCAGCGCAAACGGCTCGGATTGCACCAACTCCAACAGCGATTCACGAATCAGCTCCAGAACGGCTAAAAACGACACGATAATGCCCAGCCTTCCCTCGTCAATTTCGAACAAGTCGGTAAACGGAATAAAGCCTTCACTGTTTGCCGTTTCTAAAATTCGACTCATGCGCTCGCGGACGGAGAGCGGTTCGCGACTGACCTGATGCTGAGTGTACAGTTCTGCCCGTTGCATTACCTCGCGGATCGCCTGGAGTAATTCTGCCAAACTGACCGGTGGCGGTTTGCGCACCACTTCCCGTTCCAACAAGGGTGCAGACCCAGCGAATAGATCGCGCTCCAACCGTGGAAGGGCGTTTAAATCTTCGGCGGCTTGCTTGTAGCGCTCATACTCCTGCAGACGTCTTACCAGTTCAGCACGGGGGTCAATTTCTTCGCCGCCATCGTCTAATGTCGGTCTGGGCAACAACAAACGTGATTTGATCTCCGCCAAAGTAGCCGCCATGACTAGGTATTCCGCCGCCAGCTCCAAGCGCATATTCTGCATCAAATCCAGATATTCCACATATTGACGGGTAATGTCCGCAACCGGAATATTGAGAATGTCGATGTTCTGACGCTTGATCAGATACAGCAGTAAATCCAGCGGTCCTTCGAAAGTTTCCAAAAAAACTTCCAGCGCATCTGGTGGAATGTACAAATCCTGGGGCAATTGCAGAAAGGGTTCACCCCGAACCCGGGCCAAAATCTCTGTTTCGGCACTATCCAGCGAGAGTTCGGATACCAGTGGCATGGCGCAACCGTTGGATGAAGGGTAGGCTGATCTCGCGGGCTTTGACGGCGCCTTCGCGCAACACTCGCTCAATATGATCAGGATTGCGCATCAATTCTTCATAGCGTGCGCGCGGCTCAGCGAGTTGCGTGTTCAGATAATCAAACAGTACCTGCTTCATCTCGCCCCAGCCAATGCCCTCTGCATAGCGTTGCCGCAAAGCCGCTGTTTCTTCCGGGGTGGCGAATGCCTGATAGAGTTGGAACAAGGTGCTGGTGTCCGGGTCCTTGGGGACACCGGGTTCCAGGGAATTGGTTTTGATCTTGAAAATCAGCTTACGTAACGGCTTTTCGGGGGTGAACAGTGGAATGGTATTGTTGTAGCTCTTACTCATCTTGCGACCGTCCAGCCCGGTTAGCACGGCGGTATTGTCATCGACCACCGCTTCCGGCAGCACAAAGTGCTCGCCGTAGTGATAATTGAAGCGCGCGGCGATGTCGCGAGTCATTTCCAAATGTTGTACTTGATCCCGCCCAACCGGCACTTTATGGGCATTGAACAGTAAAATATCAGCGGCCATCAGAATCGGGTAACTGAACAGCCCCATGGTAATGCCTTTGTCGGGGTCGGTTTCATCGCTCGCTTCGTTTTCCGCCACCGCCGCTTTATAGGCATGCGCCCGGTTCATTAAGCCCTTGGCAGTCATACAGGTCAACAACCAAGTCAATTCCGGGACTTCCGGAATATCGGACTGCCGGTAAAAAATTACCTTATCGGTATCTAATCCGGCTGCCAGCCAAGTGGCTGCCACTTCCAAGGTCGATTGCTGAATCCGTTCCGGGTCCTGACATTTGATCAGGGCATGGTAATCGGCGAGAAAATAAAACGAAGTCACGTCCTCGCGACGACTCGCTTGGACTGCGGGTAAAATCGCGCCGACATAATTGCCTAAATGAGGGGTTCCGGTAGTCGTAATGCCCGTTAAGACGGTTTCTTTAGCCATGTTGCGTAGTGGGTTATCCGAAAACAGTAAAAATAAGATTCAATACGAACAGAATGATGGGTTGCAAAATAGTGCCGAGCACTCCGGTGGCGAGCAACAGTAACAAAATCACCAAACCGAAGGGTTCCAACTTTGCCATGATCTGTCCGAAGGAATCCGGCAACATCCCGACCAGTACCCGTGAACCATCCAATGGCGGTACGGGCAGCATATTCAACACGCCGATGATGACATTGATAATGATCCCGGCGTGACCCATGTAATAAAGCGGCATACCCAGCCCCGGCCATTGGGCGTACAGTACCTTGCCCGTGATCATGACTATCGCCCAGCCGATGGCCATCGCCAGATTAGCGCCCGGACCGGCCAGAGCGACCACCGCCATATCGCGTTTGGGATGACGCAAGCGGAAAAAATTGACTGGCACCGGTTTAGCCCAACCGAAAATAAACCCGCCGGCGAAAAACAGCAGCAACGGTACCAGGACAGTCCCTACCGGATCGATATGACGCAGAGGGTTAAGGCTGAGTCGACCTTGTGATTGGGCAGTGGCATCGCCGAATGCTAGCGCTGTCCAGCCGTGCGCGACTTCGTGCAGGGTAATGGCCAGCAAAATGGGCGGTGCCCAGATAATCAGGCGTTGAATAGTGTTGAGTTCTTCCATGGGCGGGCATTATACGCAGGCGGCCCGCCATTCGCTATTGTTACCCTGTGCCTTTAGGTTCCGTGCCAGACGAGAAACGCGGTGATCAAATTCGGATCCGAACGATCAATCCCGACGTTGAGCACCTTGGCATCTGGAAGCGACGCCTGAGCCGTGGGTAGTTCCGCTGGGTCTTCAGGATTCCACCATTCGACGTTGGTTCCCAACAAATAGCGCTGTTCCTCTTCAAAAGTCTCAGGGTCAAGCGGTGATTCGTCGACGAAACGCGTCCATTGCGCAGGCGTAAACACAAGCTTGGCGCGAATAAGACCATCGGAACCGAAGTCACTGTCGTAACGGATCAGTTTGGTGCCTGCTGGGAAGCTGATGCCGATCGAAGTTGCGAGCTTATTCAATAGCGCGGTGTTCTGTTCTTGGCTCAAGGGTTGTTCCTCCTGGCTAGTGTCACAACTCAGCAAAGCGACCGCGAGAAACAGGGCCGCTGCGTACAACTTCCATGAAATAACACTATTATCAGTGATAGCACGTGTCATAAATGTATCGACCGAAACCCATGATGGGAAGCGGAGTCGCGTTGAGTGCCTTTAACGACTAACGCCCACCGCCTCGTTGGTATTGTTCCTCAGGGATCGCTCCTCCCTGCTTCCAACGGAAGGTTCGTTTGATTGATCCGCCCATGTTGAACTCTCGGGCCAGACCCTGACGATGGAAATCGCCCATGAATTTATCGGTGATTTCAATGCCGGCAATCGTGACTGACTTACCGGTGTCCCAATTATAGCGGTCAAAGAATTTGTATTCGAATTGCAGTTCGTATTCAGGCCCCGCCGCGCCATTGACAACCTTAGCTGTGCCCTTACCCCAAGTCGAATAGCCACCGACCGCGAAATACCAGTTTTTGCTTTCATTTTTATAATTATAGGCGCTTTCCAAGGACTTCGAGGTGATCTGGTGGGTGCCTGCTCCAAGCGTTTCGACGAACTTCTGTGCTTGACGGACCTCATGCTTGAATCGCTTTTTCGCGGTCGGTCCAGAATTGATCATACTCTCAAGATTGATGGTGTAGTCCCTGCCGCTGGCGTACAAGTAGTGTCTCATATGCATGGCGGCGTCCCAGCCAATGAAGACGACTGCCGAATTGCCTAAGGGCGGTAGAATCTCCAGAATAGCTTGCTTCAGCATCCACATCGAGACCTCGGTGGATTCGGAATCGAACACTCCGGCTCCTTTATCGGGCTTGATCTTGGGATCATCGCTACCGATTTTGTAATGCCGATCAACTGGCGGCGGTGGGACATGCGGTTTGGGAACAACTGGCTTGGGTGTGGGGGGCTTCTTTTTGCTCGTCAGTAACTTATCGAGCCGGGTGAATGTTTCGCGACCGGCCACACCGTCTTTGCCTTTCAACGCTTTATCCACTTGAAACTGATAGACGGTGCCTTTCGTTTCCTTCCCATAAATCCCGTCGGGGGAACCTGTTTTTGCAGTCGAAATCGGCATTTTATAGCCGAGATCAATTAGCGCTCCTTGCAGAATCCCGACTGCCGCCCCCTTTTCTCCGAATGACATCCAAGGAGAGTTTTCTGCCGCTTTGCGGATGCGCTCACTGGCTACGAAAGGCGGATAAGTTAATGCCATGATCGTCTCCTTCAACAGTGATGGTGGGTTGCTCTTGAGTCGCTGGTGTTCCGATACATGCTCACGGGTCACGTCCCAACTGACAAACTCGGTGATTCAACAGACTGCTGACCCCAGTAAAATGCGTTGCTATTCGCAAAGGGAGTCACAAACAGACCGGGATGCAGCAAAAATATTTTTGCTAGTTTACTTTAACGTTCCGCGTAGCTGTCCTATACATTTAGTTTTTATAGCTTAATCGGGAGTCGCTTGCCATGGTATCCGAGCTGTCTAAACTATCCGAGCAACAAATCAATGAACTCAGAGACAGGTTAAGGCAACGATTTGCCGAGGTGCGTGAAGAGATTCACCAGGAATTGCTGCGTTCCGATGAGGAAAGTTATCTTGACCTGGCGGGCAGGGTGCGCGACAGCGAGGATGAGTCGGTTGCCAATCTGCTGGTCGACCTAAAGTTTGCAGCGATGGATCGGCATGTCCAGGAAATCCGCGCTATAGAAGCAGCGTTGGCGCGTATTCGAGAAGGCAGCTATGGGATATGCAGCGATTGCGGTGATCCCATTGGCTTCGAACGCCAGCAGGCTTATCCGACCGCCAAGCGCTGTTACCGCTGCCAAACCGTTTACGAGAAAACCCACTATCAAGAAAACCATCCCCGCTTGTGAGGATGGATAACGCGTCTGCTCTGTTTTAAAGGGTAAAGTTCATTTCTTCTATCACCACTCCCGGCAGCCGGGAACTGCGGCTGGAGCGACCACCGTAACTGCCGGGATCGAGTAGCAACTCCCGCTCGGCAGTCAATCCCAGCAAGCGACCCCCCAAGAGCCGATACAGCGAATCATCGAAGCGCATGACATTCACCGGCGCTTGAATCTCGCCGTTTTCTACCCAGAAGGTGGCGAATCGGGTCATGCCGGTCAGGCGGGCAGCGTTACGATCTGAATAGTTCAAATACCAGAGATTGCCGATTAGCAGGCCGGTTCCCAAAGTGTGCAACACCTGTTCGGTGGGAATTGTGCCGGCAGCCATATCTAGTGATAACGGCATCTCGCCGCCGTCAGCGCCGTTGCTAACTGCCTCATATTCTTGTGCTGAACGCGGCGACACTAGGCAGTCACGATACGCGCCTTGTTCGATCAATCTCACCTCGGGAGGACGAATGAATCCGGCGCTTTGAAAATCAGGCGCTACGCCCTCCGCAGTGTGCTCGCGCAGGGTCACAGCGGGATGCAGCCGGACGTTCTGTTCCACCATCCGCAATAATGGCGTGGTGCCGGTGCGATGTGCGCGTAGACCGAATCCGCCCCAACCCAGCAGATCGGTAATTTCCTCCAATGCCACGGGCGTCAGATACACACGATAACCTCCCGGTTTTAGGGTGCGGGT
>JAZBPA010000340.1:0-4539 GCA_036351435.1 Candidatus Competibacteraceae bacterium | reverse complement strand
CTTCAGACTGATTTTGGGTTTCAGGTTGTTCGGTAGGCAGATACAGATCGCCTTTCTGGCCACAGCTGGTCAAAATACCGAAAATCGTTAACAGGGCCAGTAAGTGGAGTGCTTTATGGGGTAGGAGCTTCAACATGACGTGTTTCCGGTGCGGATTCGGCGCACAGTATATATCAGTTTTTTTCCTGCCTTTTGCAAAGGCGCGAAGTAAAGCACCCAGCGTGCTTGCATAGTGACAGGTGGTCAGGCTATGAATTCAACCAACGCCAGCTTGCTGCTCATCGAAGATCATCACGACATCGCTGATATGGTCTTTGCCTACCTCGAACAAAGCGGTTATACCGTGGATTATGCGGCAGACGGACTGACCGGTCTGCATCTCGCGGTGACCAATACCTATGATTTGATCATTCTTGATCTGATGTTGCCCGGTATGGACGGACTGGAGCTCTGCATGCGATTGCGTCGAGAAGGGCAGCGCGATACCCCGGTGTTGATGTTGACAGCACGCGATACGTTGAATGATAAAGTCGCCGGCCTTGATGCGGGTGCCGACGATTATTTAGTCAAACCGTTCGAATTACGCGAGCTGGCCGCTCGTATCCGTGCCCTGTTACGCCGTAATCGGGGACAAGTGGCGGCGGAAGTGTTACGGGTCGCTGATTTAACTTTAGACACCGGTACGCTGCGGGTGGAACGAGAAGGCAAGTCACTCACGCTGACGCCAATTGGCTTAAAACTATTGACGGTATTGATGAAAGCCTCACCGCGCGTGGTCAGCCGCGCCGACCTGGAACGCCAAGTCTGGGGGGAAATGTTGCCCGATAGCGATACTTTGCGCAGCCACCTTTACAATCTTCGTAAAGTCATCGACAAACCCTTCGCCGAACACCTGCTGCATACTTTGGCCGGAGCGGGGTACTGTCTGGACCGGCGCGATGAAAAGAAATAGCGAAAATCTCGGGCGGCGATTGGGCCGCGCCTTTTTGCTACATGCAGGGCTGATCAGCGCAGTCGCCATTCTAGGAGTGTTTGCGGCGGGCTTTATTCTCAAGGAAATTATGGTCAAGCAGGCATTGCGTGATGAAGCACAATTCTACTGGCAACGCTACGATCAAGACGCCCAATTGTCGCCGCCGACCACTCGTAATCTAACCGGCTACCGGACCAATGGTGATAATACCGCCGAGTTGCCTGAGAATTTGCGTGAGCTCGATTTAGGGTTTCACAGTTTGGACTCTATTTCCGATGTGCTGGTCTACGTGACTGAACAGCACGGAACGCGGCTCTATTTGCTGTTTGATGGCGCACGAGTCAGCGAACTGGCGACCTATTTCGGCTTGGTGCCGTTGGCCGGTATTCTCATCGTGCTGTACATGGCGGCTTGGTTGACCTATCGGATGTCCAGACGGGTTGTTTCGCCTATCGTCTGGTTGGCGCAGGAGGTCAATCGACTTGACCCGCAAGCGCCGGATAGCCAAACCTTTGCGCCGGAACGCCTGCCCGGCGATGGCAATGAGGAGTTGCTGGTGTTGGCCGCAGCCCTGAAAGGTTTCTCCGAGCGGCTCAATGCCTTTGTCGAACGGGAACGCAACTTTACCCGCGATGCCAGCCATGAGCTGCGTAGCCCACTCACCGTGATCAAGATGGCTACGGAGTTGCTGCTGAACGATCCCGAGCTGAATGAACAAAACCGCAAATCGATTGTGCGCATTCGCCAACAGGCCGATGAAATGCAAGAGCTAGTGGCGATGTTTTTGCTGTTAGCGCGCGAATCGGCAGACAATCCACCCGCCGAACCGGTTGACATTAACGCCGTGGTCGAAATCGAACTACAACGCGCGGCACTGCTGGCCGGCGACAAGCCGATTGAGGTCGAGCACAGCGCCGATTGTCGGCTTATCGTGCCCGGCTCGAATAAAGTGCTTTCCGTATTGATCGGCAATCTGATCCGCAATGCGTTTTCCTATACCGATGCCGGACGGGTCCGCGTGCATGTCGGTGCCGGGGAATTGCTCATTGAAGACAGCGGCGTAGGAATTCCCGAACAACAGGTCAAAGACGTTTTTCGCCCCTATTTCCGAGTCAACACCCGCCAACGGGGCGGTTACGGTGTGGGTTTAAGCATCGTCAAGCGGCTGTCCGAACGGTTTCGATGGCCGGTACGCATTGACAGTCAGGTCGGCATCGGCACACGGGTCATCGTGGAGTTTCCTGAATCTCGCCAAGAATCGCTGTCCTGCTGATTCTTCACGCCATCTTCACGTTGTCTCGACATCGGCTTCACGGTGGCCGGGATAAGCTTTAAAAAAATCTTTAGGACTGGAGACTCACCGATGGCTGTAGTCGTTAATTTCATCGCCTTTCAAATAGGCTGGTTAGCCTGCGTGCTGGGTGGCGCACGTGAGCTACCGTGGGCGGGCACCGGGTTGGCGGCGGCGTTGATTGCCGTGCACTTGTGGCGGTCACCGAATCCACGCCGGGAATTGATATTGATTGTGACTGTCGGTGTGCTCGGGGCAATCTGGGATAGCTTGCTGGTTACGCTGGGTTGGTTGATTTACCCCTCCGGCACGCTAATCGCCGGCACCGCACCGCATTGGATTGTGGCGATGTGGATGTTATTCGCCACGACCCTGAACGTCAGTTTGCGCTGGTTACACGGTCGGCTGCTGTTAGCGACCATACTAGGCGCCGTTGGTGGACCTTTGGCGTATTTCGCCGGTTACCGCTTGGGTGGCGTCGAATTCTCTCAACTTTGGGTGGGATTAACCGCCTTGGGGTTGGGTTGGGCAGTGTTGATGCCGTTGCTTACCGTATTAGCTGAACGTTTTGACGGGATGCGGCAACCCGCTCCGCAAACGGCTTTTGCCTGAATGCTGAGGTGCTGAATCATGATGGATTGGAACGTTTATTTATCGGGATTGGCCGCGGCTTTGGCAGCCGCAGCTTTGGTTTGGCTGATTAGCTTGCGTAAAGACGATGTCGGCATTGTCGATAGCCTGTGGTCACTGTTGTTTCTGCTGGCCGCCGTTAGTTATGTGGCAACCGCATCCGACCCCGGCCCGCGCACCGTATTGATCCTAACCCTGGTGGCAGTTTGGGCGATTCGCTTGTCCGGATACATCACGTGGCGCAATTGGGGCGAGCCTGAAGATGCCCGTTATCAGGAAATCCGCCGCAATAACGAACCGAATTTCGCACTAAAGAGTTTGTACATCGTATTCGGTTTGCAGGGCTTATTAGCCTGGATCATTTCCTTACCGCTCTTGGTTGCTGTCGTCAGCCAAGCTCCACTCAATGTGCTTGATTATTGCGGTATAACGCTATGGCTGATCGGTCTAGTTTTCGAAGCGGGTGGCGATTATCAGCTGGCTCGGTTCAAAGCCGATCCGGCTAATCGGGGCCAAGTGATGGATCGTGGCTTATGGCGTTACACCCGTCATCCCAACTACTTCGGCGATTTTTGCATCTGGTGGGGCTATTACCTGATTGCGCTGGCGGCAGGCGGTTGGTGGAGCGTGCTCGCTCCGGTATTGATGACTTTCCTGTTGTTGCGAGTATCCGGTGTCGCACTGTTGGAGAAAGACATAACCGAACGCCGCCCTGCTTATCGCGATTACATTGCTCGTACTAATGCTTTTTTTCCTGCCTTCCCCCGCACAAACCGCAAACCGCTGTCGGAGGTTCAATCATGAAATCGATTGCATTGCTGGGTAGTTTACTGCTGACATTGAGTGCTTTTGCCGCCGAGAACTCGCAACAGGAATGGCGTTTTCAAGTCCTGCTGGATGACGATCCAATCGGCTTTCACGCCTTCACGTTAAGTAGCGATGGCCAGGAGCGGGTTATCGACAGCCGCGCTGATTTCGCTGTCAATTTCCTGTTTATCAATGCCTACAGTTATGAACATCAAGCCACCGAGAGATGGGCTGGCGATTGTTTGCGCCGTATCGAATCGACTACTGACGATAATGGCACCCACTTTACCGTGGACGGAACTCTCGAACAGGAAAGCTTTGTGGTCAAAACCGCGCAAGAGCGTAAGCAAATGCCCGCTTGCATCATGAGTTTTGCCTATTGGAATCCGGCGATATTGGATCAGGAACGGTTGCTCAACGCGCAAACCGGCGCTTATGTCGATGTGGCCGTCAGTTTCACCGGGCAGGAATCGTTCGCCTTGGGTAATCAACAAATCACCGCCGACCGGTATTTGCTGGAAACTGAAGGCAAGCGGATCAGTTTGTGGTATTCAGCCGAAGATCGCCGCTGGTTGGGGCTGGAATCGATGACTAAAGACGGTTACCGGCTGCGCTATCAGCCAGTGATGGCACAGTTGCCCGGTGCGAGACTGTCTCAGCGATGAGACCGGATTGCCTTCATGACATCCTGACACCCGGCAGCTTGACCCGGGTGTAGGGCCTTGCATAAAGTGCCTTACCATCCAACCACGGTTGATTCGACAAGATTTAAGCATCATCAGGAGTGTGTACAATAATGAGAAAAAACCTTGCCGCTATAACACCAACCCCTTCATTG
>JAZBPA010000339.1:0-2416 GCA_036351435.1 Candidatus Competibacteraceae bacterium | reverse complement strand
CGTTGAAGGGCCGTTGGATGAGCTTAGACCTGCGCGATGATATCGTTAGTACGGTGGGTTACTGGGCGGAACGCAGCGGCTTGGCGGTGGGCCAGTTACTGACCTGGCTGGGCTTGCCGTCGGGTAAATACCATGCCTGGCAAGCTCGACGAGGTTTACCCAATCAGCATAACGCCCCCGTACCGCAGGCGCAATGGCTGTTGCCCTGGGAACGGGAGGCCATCATCGCCTTTGCGCAGCGATATCCGAATGAGGGTTATCGACGCCTGACGTACCGGATGCTGGATGCCGATGTCGTGGCGACCAGCCCCAGTAGCGTGTATCGGGTCTTGAAAGCGGCGGGCCTGATCCCGGTCACCTCGGCGAAACCCTCATTGAAGGGAACCGGTTTTATCGGACCGACGGTCGCGCATGAACACTGGCACCTGGATGTCTCGTACCTGAATATTGCGGGGACCTTCTATTACCTGTGTGCGGTGCTGGATGGCTATAGCCGCTTTATTGTTCACTGGGGGATGCGCGAGAGCATGACCGAGCAGGCCATCGAAGTGATTGTGCAAGGTGCACGGGAGCGTTTCCCCGGCCAGACCCCACGGATCATCTCCGACAACGGTCCCCAGTTTATTGCCAAGGATTTCAAGGAATTTATCCGGGAAGCCGGCATGACCCACGTCAGGACATCGCCCTATTACCCACAGAGCAACGGCAAGATCGAACGCTGGCATCAGTCGATTAAGCGGGAATGCCTCCGGCCCCAGTCACCGGTCTCCTTGCCGGATGCCCGCACCCTGGTCAGCCGTTATGTGGAGGACTACAACACCGTCAGGCTGCATAGCGCCATCGGCTACATCACCCCGGCAGATCAACTGGAAGGCCGGGCGGAGACGATTTTCGCCGAACGACGGCGCAAACTCAGCGCGGCCAGGATAGCCCGCTGGCAGGCTCGCAAACCCTCATCAGAGGTCATCGAGACTGCAACATGGGTAATGGACGACTCTCTTACGCCGACCGGGCAAAAAACAGGTGACTAGCGCGATTTATAAATCAGGTTAGTGATCTGGTCCGACAAAGACCCAAGGCGAACGCCAGCGCCGAGGAAGGGAACAGCAAGGCTGTTCATGCCCGAATACTCCATAAGGATCGAGTATTAATTTCCCTGACTCGAAACATCAGCTTACCCGGTTTTTCCCCAGAGATGAATTCATCTGCGTCGGCAGCAAGCGCCACGGCAATATGTATTGCATCCATTGCAGCCAATCCGTAGGACTGAGCAAGGCGCTTTGCAGAATCGACCAGTTCGGAAGACCAAACCAAGCACTCCGCGCGCGCGAAAACCGCCTGATAGAAAGCACACTCCGCAACTTGCGCGTGATAAAGCGCTTTTGGCATCACTTCCAGCCATAATGCATCACTGACAATTAATACCCGCTCGGGATCTTCGAGAACGATAAGCGCCTGCTCGAATAAAAAACCTTGCCCGGACCATGCAGCGATTAACAGATTAGCATCAATAGCCGTTCGCAACTTAGCCATCGGCAACGCCGCCACGACGTCGGCGCACTTCTTCATTAATTTCTTCGGCAGTCAGCAGCTTACCGCCCGTCTCGATATACGCCTTGCGCGCCGCCAGCGCCAGACGGCCAATTTCAGTACGCGGTTGATAGCGTTCAGCCAAGGCAGGGACGGTTAGCGGCTCTACATGAATCCGCACCAAAGCGCCTACCGGCAAATCATCCGGAAGACGCACAAGATGATCCGTATTCACCCTGGTTTCGAAGGTCAGGCAATCCATCGGTTTTACCTCCTGAAGTGAGAAAAAAAGCCAGGCTCAATTTAGAATCGCATCATCTGCCGCTGCACGACAATCAACTCCTGATATCCGAATACCGCACTCAGATGATGCAGCTAACCGATCATTTTGAGCCGTGATTAATCCGGTGGTCTGAATTCTGATAAAACAGACTGGTAATCTGCTCCGACACCAATCCCATCAGAAACACCACCACCGCCACGCTGAACAACTACGCCACCGGATAACCGCTCCGGAAAAACGCCATCGTAATCGTGGTTGGATAAGAAAACCCATTCGGCAACAGATACAGAAACTCCCGAAACTGCCCGGCCCGCACCGCCCGGAACCCCGAAGTCAGATCCAGCACCTGACAATTCGCCATCCAACTCGCCAACCGATTATAAACTCGATTCGCCACTCCTCGACCTCATGACGCCTGGGAATGATCGCGCCGCGCCCCGACCGCCATGGCATACCCTTCCCCCAGTTTCGCCAGCAACCGGTGAATATCCGCCGGATCATGTGACATCCAGATGGGTAAGCGGAGATAATGCCCGCAAAGTTTGATTGCACACGCTAATCCCGCCGGGTCCGGCGCTGATCATCCTCAACCCCCTTGTAATG
>JAZBPA010000338.1:0-6425 GCA_036351435.1 Candidatus Competibacteraceae bacterium | reverse complement strand
TCGCTGGATGCTATGATTTCCAATTCACGAGAAAACGCTCCCGCAAGGCGTCGTATTGATCGAAGGGAGAACCGCTGCGCTCGGTAAGCGCATCGTATAGTTCGGTCTCCCCTCCCAGTTGTTCAATACCGAAGCGGCCGAATTCCTCCCGCAACCGTTTCAGAATCCATTCCGCCTGAAAGCGTTTGCGACGAGCGGCGAGCAGATCATGCTCGGCCAGCCAGACGCGGTGGCTTTCAATGGTGTCGGCCAATTTGTCGATACCCGTCCCCTTAGTGGCACTGACCGCGAGTGCAGGCACTTGCCAACCATCCGGATCAAATTGTTTTTTTAAAGTGGTACGTAATTCCGTGAGCGTTTTACGGGCCGCCGTGCCCATATCCGCCTTGTTCACAACCAGAAGATGTGGCACTTCCATGATGCCCGCTTTGAGAAACTGAATACTGTCGCCGGAAGCCGGTTGCGCAACAAAGCAAGTGGTATCGCTCATCTTGGAGATATCGATTTCTTTTTGCCCGACGCCCACAGTTTCGATCAGGACGATGTCAAACGCCGCCAGCATCGCCAGGCTCATCGGCCACACTTCGGCGCTTAATCCGCCGAATTCGCCACGACAAGCCAGCGAGCGGATAAACACACTGCCCTTGGCATCGTGATCGTGGGCCAACATCCGTAATCGGTCACCAAGTAACGCACCACCGCTCATCGGACTGCTTGGGTCTACGGCGAGAATACCGACGGTCAGATTGCGCTGCCGCCAAACCTCAATCAGCGCCGAAGTCAGCGAGGATTTACCAGCGCCCGGCGGCCCGGTGATACCGATCAGATGACCCGCCTTATCAAGTTTTTCAGCCGGTAAGCTGCTTAGAAAGTGGGCCGCCTGCCGACGTGCCTCGGGACGTTTGTCGTCCAATAAATTAAGCGAACGGGCCAATGCCCCGCGATCACGCGCAGCCACACCGTTGGCCAAAGCTTCGGGATTAGGCAAAGCGGGCATCAAGCCGCCTTTTGCTCATAAGGCTTCAGTCCATTGGTAGCCCGGATGATGTTGACCATGTCCGCCATAATGGCATTCATATCAATGTTTTTGGGCGTATATATTGCGGCGATGCCTTTGTTAAGCAACACTTTCTCGTCATCCACGGGAATAATGCCGCCGACGATAACCGGAATATCAGAGATGCCCAGTGCGGCCAGTTCCTTAGTGATGTCCTCCACCAATTCCATATGGCTACCGGATAGCACCGACAGCCCGATCAAATGGACACCCTCTTCCAAAGCCGCTTTGGCGATCTGCTGCGGAGTCAGCCGAATACCCTGATAGACGATCTCGAAACCGACATCCCGCGCTTTGACGGCGATTTGTTCAGCACCGTTGCTGTGTCCGTCCAGGCCCGGTTTACCGACCAGAATACGCAACGGCCGACCCAGTTCTTCGCCGGAGTGTTGTACCCGTTCGCGCACCGCTTGCACTGCCTCCGAAGGCGTGTCATGCAAGCTGATGTCGATGCCGGTGGGTGGTCGATACTCGCCGAACACATCGCGTAAAGCATGTCCCCATTCACCGGTAGTCACCCCGGCATGGGCGCAGCGAATTGAGGCCGGCATAATGTTTTCGCCACTCTTGGCGGCGTCCACCAGACCGGCCAGAGCGGCATCCGCTTCGGCTTGATTGCGGCTGGCTCGGAACGCTTGCAAACGTTCTATTTGCTCGCGTTCGGCGCGCGGATCGACCTTCATGATGCTGCCTTCGCCTTCCCCTACCAGGGGAGAAGGCTCGGTTTGCTGGAAGCAATTCAGGCCGATGATTTTTAAATCGCCCCGTTCAATGGCGCGCATCCGTTCAGTATGACTGGTGACCAGCTGGCGTTTGACATAGCCGGTTTCAATCGCCTGAATCATCCCGCCGTGCTCGCGGACCCGTTCCATCTCGGCTTCGGCACCCGCGATCAATTCCTGGACTTTGGCTTCAATCACCGGCGAACCGGCGAGAATATCGCCGTACTCCAGCAAATCGGTTTCAAAGGCCAACACCTGTTGCATCCGCAACGCCCATTGCTGATCCCAGGGACGTGGCAGTCCCAGCGCCTCGTTCCAGGCCGGCAACTGAATAGCACGGGCGCGGGCATCCTTGGAAAGCGTTACCGCCAGCATTTCCAGAATGATCCGCTGCACGTTGTTTTCCGGCTGGGATTCAGTCAGTCCCAGCGAGTTGACCTGTACGCCATAGCGGAAACGGCGCATTTTCGGATCTTCAACGCCGTAACGCTCCTGAGTGATCTTGTCCCACATACGGGCGAAGGCGCGCATCTTGCAGCATTCTTCGACAAAACGGATGCCGGCGTTGACGAAGAACGAGATACGCCCCGCCACATCGGCAAAATCGGCCGCGCTGACCTGACCGGAATCGCGCACGGCATCCAGAATCGTGATGCCGGTCGATAGGGCGTAGGCCAACTCCTGCATCGGCGTAGCACCGGCTTCCTGCAAGTGGTAACTACAGATATTGGTCGGATTCCATTTAGGGATGTTTTTCACCGTGTAGCACACCACATCGGTGATCAGCCGCACCGAGGGTTCGGGCGGATAGATATACGTGCCGCGCGATAAATATTCCTTGATGATGTCGTTCTGGGTGGTGCCCTGCAACTGGTCTTGGGCAGCCCCTTGCCGCTCGGCGACCGCCACATATAACGACAACAACCAAGCTGCTGTGGCGTTGATGGTCATGGAGGTGTTCATCTGACCCAGCGGAATCTGGTCGAACAGGGTTTCCATGTCACCGATATGGCCGATCGGCACGCCGACTTTGCCGACTTCGCCCCGCGCCAGCACGTGATCGGAGTCGTAACCGGTCTGGGTAGGCAAATCGAAAGCCACCGACAAGCCGGTTTGGCCCTTGGTCAGATTAGTGCGATATAACTCATTGGACGCTTTGGCCGAAGAATGGCCGGAATAAGTCCGCATCAACCAGGGTTTTGCGCGTTTGGCAGATTGTTTTTCCATACTCGTACCTCTTCAGGACGGGCGGCGTTTAATGAGCAGCCGGCGTTCGATTTCAAAAATTTTGTGGCTAATTTTCTCCTTGCCTAATTTCTGTTTGTCGTTTTCCTTGATGAACAGATCAGCACCGTCAGTCTGTAGCGCATTGGCAGCACTGATGTTTTTAACTCCGATGAATTGGAAGGTAACGATGCCTAGCTGGTCGTTGTCCGGCACCGGGTCGATAGCTAATACGCGAGATAAAGCAGCCACCGTATCGCCAGATACCGCGGGTTGAGTGTGATACCCCTCGGTGAAACCCAACTCCCAGAGCGCATTTTCGCTCACATCGCGACTGGCCAAACCTTCTAACCAAGAGAATACCAGACCACCATAAACAATCGGTTCGCCACTCATCTTGCCGGACAGCCCGGTACTAAACACCCGATCGAAATGCAGCGGATGAGTGTTGCAGACCGAATAGGTTAGCGCCATGTGCTCATCGGTAATGGTGCGACCGTTGGGATGGACGATGATGTCGCCGACCTGAAAGTCTTCGAAATAAGTATTGGGACCGGTCAGCCGAGAAAAGGCCGTATCGATCAACGGCAGCTCCAGTTGGGGGTTTTCCACCCAGGGAAATTCGACCGGTTCGGTTGGCGCCGGAGTGGTAGGCGGGCGATCACCCCGTGGTCCCACCATGATTTTGCGCTCGTATTGCAGCACTACATGATCGTGTTGATTGACGCCCAGGGTGCGTATCGAAGCGATGCCCGGCTTGCCTTCGCCGCGCTCCTTGCGATCCATGACCTTGGTATAAGCCCGTAGGGTTTCGCCCGGATAAACCGGGCGTAAGAACTGGGCGTTGTAATAGCCCAGATTGGCTATGGCTTTTTCCGAGTCGTTTTGTACACCCAACGACAGCACCACATTAAACACCATCTGCGGGCTGGCTGGTAAATCGCTAAAGCCGTGCGCTTTGGCGTACTCCACATTGAGATAAAGTGGATTGGTTTGCATGAAAGTGCGGGCAAAATCCAGCATACCCGACCGCTCAAAACTAAACCCACGTGGATGAACAAACACCTGCCCCGGCACGAATTCGTCTAAATAGCGTCCGTACTGTGGGGCGCGAACCCGATCTAAGGTCGCTGATTGATGGGGTGCTAGCTCCTGTTGTGCGCTCAGCGCCAGAGAGAAGGTCATCGGTTTACACCTCCAACGCGCTCTTATCCTTGGCTTGCTTGATCAAAGCCGGGGCGATCACTTTCAAGGCCAGCGTTTCCTCGGCGCCCTCGAAGATGGATAACACTCGGGCGTCTACGAAATAGCGACTCACTGGCACTTCTTCGGCATACCCCATACCACCGTGGATTTGTAGGGCTTCACGAGTGAACCATTCGGCTGTTTTACAGGTGAAAATTTTCACCATGCTGGCTTCCATATCGCCGCCACCCTGATCCATTAAACGCCCTACGGCATAGGTAAACTGACGACTGGCGGTGAGAAAAGCGGCCATTTTGGCCAACTTGACCTGGGTCAACTGATAATTGCCGATCGGTTCGCCGAACACAGCCCGTTCTTTGGCATAGGACACAGCCCGTTCATACGCAGCCTGCATCACGCCGATGGCACGAGCCGCGGTTTGGATACGACCGCCGGAGAAACCGGCCATGGTGAAATAAAAGCCTTTGCCTTCGCCTTCCGGTCCACCTAACAGGTTTTCGTCCGGCACGAAGAAGTCATCGAAAAACATCTCAAACGAGTGCATGCCGCGATAACCGATGGTTGCGATCGCTTTACCACTCAGGCTGCCACCGCCGTCCTGTTTGTAATCGAATTCGTGACCGTCATAAACCGGCTTTTCAGCCAGGAACATGGACAGACCCTTATGACCCAGCGACAGATCGGGATTGGTTCGAGCCAGCACCAACAACACTCCGGCCTTACCGCCGAAAGTACACCAGGTCTTGGCACCATTGAGCAGCCAACCACCCTCGGTTTTAGTGGCTTTGAGGCGCATGCCGGCCACATCAGAACCATAGTTGGGCTCGGTGACCGCTACCGCACATAACGGGTCGCCACTAGCGAGCTGGGGAAGCCATTTCTGCTTCTGTTCCTCAGTACCGCCGCGTAATAAAGCCCGCGACAGAATTTCAGGGCGGGTGATCAGGCTCCCTGCTGCGCCAAGCGAGCCGCGCGACAATTCTTCCGTGACTACGATCATGCCCATGTTGTCTTCTTGTTCGTCGTCCTGCAGGCCGTCGTAGCGCTGCGGGATAGATAAGCCGAAGCAACCCAGTTCCTTGACGTTTTCCAGTATCTCTTCCGGGATAATCAGATCTTTCTGATGAATCTCTTTAGCTAGGGGTGCCACTACTTCGTTGGCGAAGCGGCGGAATTGGTCCTGCATCATTTCATGGTGATCGTCTAGCAGGTAGGCACCGGTCTGTCCGTCCAAGGCGCTGACCGCCTTACCCACTTCGGCCACGTTCCGCGGTGTCAGCTGCGCTGCGCGGAAGCTCTGCACTTCGGTGCTCTCCAGGAGTGATGCCAGCTTGCCCCGGCTGATGCCGAAGTCATCGGGTCTTGCGGACAGGCGTGAATGGATCGAGTGCGCGGCTTCGGCGGTAAACAGCAACGCCAGTCGTTCTTCCATCGTAGGCGAAGGATAGGATGCGCCCACCGCGTCCCGCGCTTTCACCGCATAATCCAGGGTAAAACGAGCGGCTGCAGCTTCCGCCGAACACAGCGCTGCGTCATAAGCAACGAGTTGATGCTGATCGAGTTTGGCTGGGGAAAATTTGCCACCCTCTTGAGTGCGCTCTTTAAGGCTTGCCAGCGCGATATCAACAGTCTTTTGCACAGCGTCCAGGGTTTCTCTGGCTTGCCGCATCAATTCTCCGGCCTGTAGTTCGGACATAATGACCCCCTGTTTAAAGGTCTTGAGATGGATAAGAGGAGCGCCATTTAGGCACACCAAGTAAACCGCATCGAGTAAAGGTGCTGTTTCAACGGACCATAGAGCGCCAAGCGGATCGGGTTAGGCGTACTACTTGTCACTGAAGTGCTAAGCCCGCTGAGAGTGTGGGGCGGCCCTGGTTCGTTAGCGGTACTGTAAGTAAATCATGGCTTTTTTGTAACATGCCGCAGCGCAACAAGTCAAACTAAAGCGTGTATAAACATCCTATAATGTTACCTTTCTGTTGCTTCACAATACGCGGGCTGCCGTGACATACTTATTTGACTTAACACGCAATTAAGAGGATTTATTTCATGCCTGATAGACCGTTTAAAGTCCTGGGTATTCAACAAATTGCCATCGGCGGGTTGGATAAAAATGCATTACGCACATTGTGGGTCGATACATTAGGCCTGACCTTGACCGGCAATTTTAAAAGCGAGAAGGAAAATGTAGACGAGGATATTGCGGTCATGGGTTC
>JAZBPA010000337.1:0-5668 GCA_036351435.1 Candidatus Competibacteraceae bacterium | reverse complement strand
TTCCTCATCGGCCAAACCGGCAATCGGACAGGTCGGGGTACTGGCGATGCGCACGAAACCTGGCGGCAGCTCAGTGACTTGATCGCCATGACTCATCCACACATCCAGCATCCCGTAGCCTTCCGGCGTGGCATGGTCCTCAATGTCGCGTAACAGCTTGGAATGGGCATGCGCCCGCACCTGAGCATAACCGAACTCGCGGTGGCTTGAACTCTCTACTTGACCGCCTAGCTGCACCGCCAGGGTTTGCATCCCGTAACAAATGCCCAGCATAGGTACCGGCAAGTCCAGTACCGTTTGCGGGGCACGAGGACCTTCGGCAATCGTCACCGATTCCGGTCCTCCGGATAAGATCACGCCCTGCGGCTGAAAGTCGCGTATCGCCGATTCATCGACGTCGTAGGGATAAATCTCGCAATACACGCCGATTTCGCGCACTCGGCGGGCGATCAATTGAGTGTATTGGGCGCCGAAATCCAGAATCAGAATTCGGTTGGAATGAATATCGCGGGTTGTCATGTCAGTGTTGCAGGTCCGGGCTCAGGTTGACTGAACCGAGTCATTCGGCTCGGTAATTCGGCGCTTCTTTAGTAATCGCAACATCGTGGACATGGCTTTCCCGTACCCCCGCAGCGGTGATCCGCACGAATTGTGAACGGGTGCGCATCTCTTCCAGATTTCTGCAGCCGACATAGCCCATGCTGGAACGCAGTCCGCCGATCAACTGATGCACGATGGTCGACATGCCGCCTTTGTAGGGCACCCGGCCTTCGATGCCTTCCGGCACCAGTTTTTCATTGGCGTTGCCTTCCTGGAAATAACGGTCGCTGGAACCGTGTTGCTGCGCCATCGCGCCCATCGAACCCATGCCGCGATAGGTCTTATAGGAGCGGCCTTGATAGAGTTCCACCGCTCCCGGCGCTTCTTCGGTGCCGGCGAACAGGCTGCCAATCATCACTGAATGGGCGCCGGCGGCGATGGCTTTGGCGAAATCGCCCGAATAGCGGATACCACCGTCGGCGATCAGCGGCACGTCGAAATCACGCAACGCCTCGGCAACATTGAAAATAGCGGTGATTTGCGGCACGCCGACCCCGGCGATGATGCGCGTGGTACAGATGGAACCGGGGCCGATACCGACCTTGACCGCATCCGCGCCGGCTTCCACTAGATCGCGCGCAGCGGCGGCGGTTGCGATATTGCCGCCGATCACTTGCATTTGCGGGAACTGAGTTTTCACCCATCGCACCCGATCCAGCACGTTCTTGGAATGACCGTGTGCGGTATCGACCACGATGACATCCACTCCCGCATTCACCAGAGCGGTCACCCGTTGATCGGTATCACTGCCGGTGCCGACAGCGGCCCCGACCCGCAAGCGGCCCAGCGCATCTTTGCAGGCACTGGGATAATCACTGGATTTTTGGATGTCCTTAACGGTGATCATGCCGCGCAATTGAAATGCTTCGTTGATCACCAATACTTTTTCGATACGATGCTTGTGCAACAAGGTGATGATTTCTTCACGATCCGCATCTTCATGCACGGTCACCAAGCGTTTTTTTGGCGTCATGATGTTGCTGACCGGCGCAGCCAAATTGGTCTCGAATCGTAGATCGCGGCTGGTGACGATACCTACTAGATCGTCCCGCCCTTCCACTACCGGCACGCCGGAAATGCCGTGCGCACGAGTCAGGGCAAGCACTTCACCGATACTGGTGTCGGGAGAAGCCACGATGGGATCACTAATAATACCGGTTTCAAATTTTTTGACCCGTCGCACTTCCTCAGCTTGTCTATCTATAGACAAGTTCTTGTGCATGATGCCGATACCGCCTTCCTGCGCCAGAGCGATGGCTAGTGACGCTTCAGTCACCGTATCCATAGCAGCAGAGACCATGGGGATATTAAGCATGATCCCACGGGTCAATGGGGCTGTCAGATTGGCGTCCTTGGGCAGCATTGTCGAGTGGGCGGGGAGGAGCAGAACGTCGTCGAAAGTAAGAGCTTCTTGGACAATGCGCATGGAAAGCCTCGGAACCGTATCGAGTTAAAAGTGTATAATTATATAATTATATGAATTCTATGCTTATCAGGGAAATGCATATATTCTCGGCACTTTGCAGCCTACGCTCGCACTCGGCGCAGCATTAAGTCATGCCAGTTAACCAGTATTGGACAACAGCCTGCCGTATAAAATCTCACTCAGAGTCATTAATTATTAATGATTGGAAATATTTGGAGCGAAGCTGAGGGGCGTTGGTAAGCGGTTGTGCCGGTGAAAGTCATGTTCGATAGCCTATTCTCAGTCGGCATGGTAGACCATAAACTCGTGATCTTCACCACGCATGATTCCCAGCAGCAAATCCAGCGGCTCCTGAAAGTAGGGTAAACCGGATCCCATTTCAGTATCATTGATCGGCGTATCAAGCAACGCGACCACCACCACCGGCTCCGCATAACGCGGGTAGCGGCGGTTCTTCAAACCCGGCTTCCACTTCGCCAGCATACCCGGACGCAGTGTCCGTTCATGGCCATTGTTCAAGCGTTCCAATAGCACAACCAGGTACTGGCCGACTTCCTCGGTTGGCTCGACGAGACTGTCGTCTTCGTCGGCATCCAGGTTCAGATTTTCTAGCAAGGCTTTGACTTGGGGGTCTAGCTTCGATTTACGGGGCATAGCGCGATCCTTTTAAAATCAGTAAATAACGATAAACGCTAGCGGCAACAATCCGCTGGCAATATGCTAAGAATGAGCGCCTGTTGCGACAACATGCGTCGGACGTGGCGTATTGAGTGCGTTTTTTAAGTCAATTTCTGTTAAGCCATACAACCGACGCATCCTGTCGGACAATCGCCGTATTGTTGTTCTCCATTCTTTCTTGATCTGATTGGAGCGCTCATGACTCTTCCTAGCTTCTTACAAGCTCAGTCCACCCATTTCATCGCACCGTATGAGGACGATACTTCTGCCTATCGTGTCTTGCTGGGCCGTTGGTTGATAGACCTTGCTCTGCTGCTAGGCTGGACACGAGGCGAAAGTCGACGGCGACATTATGTCTATCCAGATTGTTTGGATAACGGAGACTTTCTGCTCATCATGGGATTGGAGGACTGGGCCGCAAAGCTGATGGAACAAATCGATCAAGATAATAAGTCGTATGACATTCATCGATCGCGAGCTTGTGTCTTAAAAAAACTGCAACGACGGCGGGCAGCACTGGGGCGCATCAAGCTGAACGCAGGATTGCCATTGGTCCGTAACTTGGGATTTCTCAAGGAATTGCTAGGACTGAGTGAAGCCGAACAAGCTGTACTCTGTTTTGCGCTGTTTTTGGCATCAGACCGAAGTTTTCTTCACGCTATCGCTCATCAATCACAACAAGTCACACTCGCTTCCTTTTACCGGCTGCTGGCCATCATCAATGGATTGAAATCGGATGAGATTCGCGCAGCACTGCATCCAACCGGCACACTGCTTACAACCGGATTGGTGACCTTAGGCCAGCGGAACTCGGATCTGGAAGACCAGTTGCAAGCCCGCAATGATCTGCCAAAAATTCTGCTGGTCCCCCACCAGGATGCTGAGGCGTTAGCGACGTGTTTCCTTAAACCCTCCCCAAAACGCACCTTGAATTTAGCCAATTTCCCACATCTAAGCCGCGATACAGATGTCGCTTTGGGTTTGTTGCGTTCGACATTACAAAACCGCCTCGCTGGCACCAACCTGCTGCTGTATGGTCCGCCGGGCATGGGAAAGACCGAATATGCCGGGGCGCTGGCCGACGCGATGGGATCGAAGGTGTATGAAGTTGATTATGAGGATGCAGACGGCAACCCTACTCGGGGTGTGGAGCGATTACGCACCTTTAACCTGTGCCAGCACTTGCTATCCCATTGGGATAATGCACTGCTGTTGTTTGACGAAGTGGAGGACGTGTTCGATCACAACCCGCTAACGAAATTGTTTGGCGGAAACCATCAAGCTGCGGGCGGCAAAGCGTGGCTGAATCGCACCCTGGAAAATAATCCGGTACCGACACTGTGGCTGACTAACGATGCCCGGTCGATGGACCAAGCCTATCGGCGGCGCTTCGATTATGCGATCCGGTTTGCAACGCCGCCTCGGTCGGTGCGTGCCGAAATCGCCCGCTACCATCTCGGCCCGTGGGCTGGTCACGACGACTGGCTTAACCGGATTGCCGCCTGCGAGCAACTGACCCCGGCGCAATTGGAACGTGCTGCTAAACTGGTCCGTCATGCGGGCAACGGTGAACTGGAAGCGGATCGTGCATTGGTATTGCAGGCGCTCCACCGTTCGGCGGTTTTGCTCGGTCAGCTAAGCGCCACCGTCAATGGTGTTACGCCGACTGCCTATGATCTGCGCTTTCTGAATATCGATCACGACATTCACAAACTCATCGCCGCATTGCAACGCCGTCCGCACGGCGTGTTCTGCTTCCACGGCCCAGCCGGTACCGGCAAATCCGAACTGGCGCGCTACATGGCCGATCAGTTGAGCAAGGATGTGTTCGTCAAGCGCGCCTCCGACTTGTTGGGTATGTATGTCGGCCAAACCGAACAGCGCATCGCTACGATGTTCGACGAAGCACGTCAAGGCGATGCGGTGTTGGTGTTGGACGAAGCCGATTCCTTCCTAAACGATCGGCGCGGTGCGCAACATATTTGGGAGGTGACGCAAGTCAATGAACTACTCACCCAGATGGAATGCTTTGAGGGCATCTTTATCTGCACCACCAATTTAATGGACACCCTGGATGCGGCCAGTCTACGACGCTTCCCCTGGAAGATTCGCTTCGATTACCTCAAACCGGCTCAACGCTGGGCGTTGTTTGTACAAGAATTCGTCCGGTTGGGCGGTACGCTCGATCAGGCTGTTGTGTATGAAGATGCGGTGAAAGCACTCCGTTGCCTCACTCCGGGAGACGTGGCTGTTGTGGTACGCCAGTTTGAACTGTTGGGAGAAACCCCCAGCGCCAAGGCGTTCTATAATCGGCTGAGCGCTGAATTGGCGGCGAAAGACCGAGAACCCACCAGCGCCAAGCTGGCCGCGCCCCGCGCCCCAGCGCTACTCTACGAATAGGGTCAATGTGACTGATTCCCTCATGCGTTAAAACGCCTGCCATGTTGAATATCGCTTATACCATGCATCGCGGCAAAATCTGCCGTCAGCAGCAGGATTGTCTGCTGATAGGGGATGCGGTCTATCAGCAGAACGTGTTGCCGATTACCGCGCTGTCTTTGGCAGCGGACGATGTGTTTTTGGGCGTGGCCGACGGCGTAGCCGCCAGTGGCAGCAATCGCCGGATCGCGCCGCAACAGGCAAGTCGGACCGTGTTGGAGGAACTGGTTAAGGCGGTTCGCGACCATCCCGAATGGCGTCATGACGGATTCGTCGCCAACCGGCATATTCGGCTAGTCCAAGGGCGTCTGGCGGATAAGTTAGCCAGCAATCCCAAAACCTTCGGTGCGGCGTCCACCATTGCGATAGTCCATATTCGCGACCAGCAAGCCGCTATACTCAACGTGGGCGATTCGCGGGTGTATCAGGTAAAACAGGACGGGCAATGGCAGCGGCTCTCGAAGGATCACACCGTGTTGCAGAGTCTGATCGACCAAGGTGAGGCCAAGCCCGACAGGGAATATG
>JAZBPA010000336.1:0-8464 GCA_036351435.1 Candidatus Competibacteraceae bacterium | reverse complement strand
TGGAACAGGGCCTCTTGGCACCCCCAGGACCCCGGGGTCCTCCCTGGTGCTTCTCCGCCACCTGCATCAAACGGATACGCATCGTACTGCGATTGCAACGCGACCTGGACGTCAACCTTGCTGGCGCCGCCCTCGCGCTGGAGTTGCTGGAGCACATTGATCAACTCCATGACCGGTTGCGAGCCCTGGATTCAGGTCAAGCGGATAGATAATTCTGCAGATCCGGTGATCGGGTTTATAGGGATAGCTACAGGATTCGTGCTTCAGGATGCAGCTGCAAGCTCTGCACAAAGGTATTGCCATATAAATCGGTTTGGCAGCTGGTTTTCGCAAAAGCTAAGTCACTGTTTCATAGCCTTGAGCATTGACTGTGCACAATCCTTCGTTTGTGCAACAGGTGCTTTACCGTATTTATTTCATAGGGTTGGGTGATACTGCATGATGTCGGACGAATCCTGTAGCTACCCCTGGTAGGCCCGTTGTTGCACAGGCTATTTGCAACAGCACTTTTGATGACGGGTATCGCGATGATTGCCCAATTGATAGGAGGCAGCCATGCTGTTTAGACAACTCTTTCACCAACCTACGGGCACATACACTTATTTGCTGGGTTGCAAAAACACGAATAGCGCAATCGTTATTGATCCGGTATTAGAGAATACGCAGCAGTACTTGACACTGCTAGAACAATTGGGCTTGACGCTATCGGTGGCCATCGATACCCATACTCACGCCGACCACATCACTGCGCCCGGCCAGTTGCGTGACGCAACGGGATGCAAAACGATCATGGGCGAGTATACGGCCGCTGAGTGCGTCTCCGACAAGATTGATGACTGCGAACTGATTACAGTGGGGAGTATTGAACTCAAGGCCTTGTATACACCCGGTCATACCAATGAATCGTTCAGTTTTACCACTGAGGGCATGGTATTTACCGGTGATGTATTGCTAATCCGAGGCTCGGGTAGAACCGATTTTCAGGGTGGCGATGCCGGCAAATCCTGGGACAGCATCCAGAACAGGCTATTTACCTTGCCGGATTCTACCTTGGTATTTCCCGGCCACGACTATAAAGGGTGGACGGTCAGCACCATTGCGGAAGAAAAAGCGCATAACCCCAGACTCGCAGGCAAAAGCCGGGAGCAATACATTGAGATCATGGACAATCTCAACTTGCCGGATCCGAAAATGATGGATATCGCGGTCCCGGCCAATTTGCGTTGTGGGAGACTGTCATGAACATCGTTGAATTTTCCTGGCAAACGGGATTAATCGGTGGCGCATTCATTGGACTGGCCGTCGTTACCCTGATGGCAACGAGTGGCAGAATTGCCGGTATCAGTAGCATTTTTTCCAGCCTATTAAAGCCTACTTCTGCCCAGCCGTGGCAATGGACATTCATTGCCGGGTTGCTACTCAGTGGCTTGTTGTTTCACTGGCTCTATCGGCCCATTACCCTGCAAATTGAGAGTCACACCTCCATTCTGGTTATCGCTGGATTGTTGGTTGGTTTCGGCACGCGGCTGGGCAACGGTTGCACAAGTGGGCACGGGGTTTGCGGTATTTCACGGCTTTCCCCGCGTTCATTGGTTGCCACGTTGGTTTTCATCACCGTTGGCATGCTGACGGTTTTTCTGTTGGGGTTGTTTCAGCTGGAGAACCGCTAATGAAAAGTACCTTATCTGCCCTCGTGGCCGGGATGATTTTTGGAGTAGGGCTGATCTTGTCGGAAATGGTCAACCCTAAAAGAGTGCAAGGTTTTCTGGATGTGACTGGCCATTGGGACCCCACATTGGTTTTTGTTATGGGGGGCGCACTACTGGTCACCGGCATCGGTTACAAACTGACTTTTTCCCGTAACAAGCCACTGTTTGCCAGCACTTTCGCGGTGCCTACCCATCGCGTCATCGACACGCGGCTTATCGTTGGTGCCGTGCTTTTCGGGTCAGGCTGGGGACTGAGCGGGCTCTGTCCCGGCCCGGCTATTGTGGGGCTTTCAACCTTCAATATAGACATCATGGCATTCGTTCTTTCCATGATTGTGGGGATGAAAATTTTCGATTTCATGGAGAAAAAAATCTAATCGGATAAGGGCGGGCTAAACAGTTCTAATGACATGGACGCTCTTCCTCACACAGAGTTAATTTCGACTTCTCAGTTTGGCACCGTGATGCCACCGTCGGTAAGCGTGTCCATGTTAATAGGACCAACTCAGTTCGACCCTTTCAGTTCGATAGTATTGCCTTCTGGATCTTTTATGTATAACGAGGGGCCGCTTCCCAATGCCCCATATCGGTTGACGATCTCCCCCAGCTCAACGCCGTGTTCTTTAAGATGCACTTGTATGGCGTCAGGGTTCCAAGGGTTTACCTGTAGGCAAAGGTGATCCATATTCGGTGCCTCTTGATGGGGCGCTTGGCCGCCTTCGCGGCCGAGAGGTCCTTTGACATCGACCAAGTCGATCAACGAAAGGCCAGCGCGAAGTTGTGCGAGTCTCATTTCTCCCGGACCGCGTTCAAGTCGACAACCGAGTACCTCGCTGTAAAAGGTGATCATCTTCTCAAGGTCATTGACACGAATCACTACATGATCAATCACGTGGATGTTGACTGGATTAGCTTTTTTCATAGCGATTACCGTGCAGGGTTAATGGGTTACTCGTCGCTGGCATGCGGTCATACCGAGCACCATGCAGACGATGCCTGCCGCGACCAGCGTAGCAGCAGGTAGGATGGCAGGTAGCGCAGGCTCGGCCAGTAAGCGCATCGCAATGGGTACGCCGAATAGCGCACTAACGCCACCCATCAAGCTCAGAAACACCGGCCCTCCTGTTTTCTGGAGTACGAACAGCAACAAAAACTGCCCGGCGAATACCACCGCCTGGATTACGATCAACGGCCCAGCGTAAATGCTTTCCGTGGGGATGGTGAGGGACCAACCGGGCACCAGGGCAAACAATATAAGAATGAAAAGTGCACCCATCAGCATGCCAGGGGCTAAGGATTCTGCAGTTGCACCCGGTGGCCAGCGTCGGGTACGGTAAAGATTACCTGCAGAAATCAACACAGGTCCAATCAGTGTTATGGCTATCCAAACGGGGTCGGTATTGGGCGCAGCCCACTTCTGGACCACTAATAAGGTAGTCCCAACGAGCGCCAGGCCAACACCGGTTGCTCGCCACCAGCAAAACGTTTCCATCCGCAACATCAGTGCGCCGACATAGGTCAGTAACGGTGGCAGTGCAAGCATCAGCGCCACGAAGCTAACACCCAGATGGACCACGGCATTAAAGAAAATGAGATTGGAACCGGCGACGCTAAGTAATCCTGAAATGATGAAGTATTCGGCCAAGCGCCGGTTCAACTTGGTGGTCTGACCCCGGAAATAGGCAATTACCATCAATAGCAAGGTGGCGCCTGCTAAAGACCACGTTAAATAAGCCAATGGTGTGACGCCGATCCCATGCGCGACTTTCGCGAGATTGGTTGAGATAGCAAGTAGTAGTCCAGCCGCTAGCAATGCCGCTAACGCTACTGTCCATTGATGCTGGCGCGTCGGCTGTTCAACGTGAGCCGATAGTGTGCTTGTCATGCTTCTCATTGCTTGATCCTCTTTGTCGATATCATCGACCGTTGTCTGTCGTGATCCTTACGATACTGGGTCTTATGAATTTAATAATCGGGGCAGATGGAATAAGATTGTTTATGAATATTGAATAATGCTTTGCAGGTATGGATTCGCTGACTGATATCGTGGTCTTTGCGCAGGTCGTCGACAGTGGGAGTTTTACGGCTGCCGCAGAGCGGCTTTCGTTGTCGAAATCGGTGGTTAGCAAATACGTGACTCGGCTCGAACACCGTCTAGGGGCAAGGCTATTGAATCGCACAACGCGCCGTTTGAGCCTTACCGAGGTCGGCAGGGTTTTTTATGAACGGAGTCAGCGCGGTCTGCAAGAACTCGAAGCGGCGGAAGCCGAAGTCTCACGGCTTCAGCGTAAGCCCCGTGGCACCTTACGTGTCAATGCGCCGATGTCTTTTGGCGTGTTACACATCGCACCGGCTATCCCAGCATTCGTCAGCCGTTATCCAGAGTTGACGATTGATATGAATCTCGATGATCGAACGATCGACGTGATTGAGGGTGGATTTGATGTATCGGTACGCATCACCGAGTTACCCGATTCCTCACTGATTGCCCGACGAATAGGACCCTGTCGCCACGCTATCGTAGCTTCACCCGAATATCTTGAGCATCATGGCCGACCCCGAACTCCGGAGGAGCTCAGACAGCATAATGTCATCACCTATCAATATCAGGAATCTGCGCTAGAGTGGCACTTTCGATCGCCGGACGGGAAACCGATTGCGGTACCCGTCTCAGGGTCAATACAGATGAACAATAGTTTGGCATTACGCGAAGCGTTGCTGAATGGAGCGGGTATTGCACGAATGCCTACCTTTGTTGTTGGTCGGGACCTCCAGCGAGGCAGGCTGCGTGTGTCCTCACCAGTTACCAAACGTTGGAGGTGTCGATCTATTTAGTCTTCGCGCAACGCCAGTATCTGTTACCTAAAGTGCGAGCATTCGTGGAATTTATGGTCGAACGCATCTCCGATAGTCCCTACTGGGATCGGGAAATGGAACAGGTATGTAACGCTGAAGATATTCACCCTTAGATCTCAATCATTTTCTGCTTCTGCTATAGATTTTCAGAAAATTAGTTTCCGAACGGCTTGAAGAAAGCCCCCCCAGTTGCTAGTAGAGTTCAAGGTTGCCACACCAACGAACACGACCACCTCAACGGGGGTAAACTGATGGTAACACTGTCGTTCTCAAAAGGCATTGTGAAGGCGCTTGAGCAGGAACTGATTCGGGCGCACGAGTTGAATAACTTGCGGCTGTACAAGCTGGCGCAGGGGCTGTTGTGGATTCATTACGGGAAACCGTGGCCGGTGATTGCCGAGCGGTTAGGAGTCAGTGTGAAGACGGTGGAGAACTGGCTGAGACGCTTTCTGGCGCAGGGGCTGAGGTGGTTGCGGGGCCAGCACTATCGGGGTCGAGGCTGCAAGTCGAGGTTGACGCCGGAGCAAAAGCAGGACGTGAAAAGGTGGGTGAAGAACGGCCCGCAGGCGAACGGCTTCAGCTGCGGGGTGTGGAATAGGACAACGGCAACGATTCGAGCTCACGTTGAGCTCAACGTGAGCTCGAATCGTTGCCGACCCTCTACAGCACCGCAAGGCAATCAACGCCGAGCTGTTCCAAGTCTGGAAGCTGAATGTCACCGACGGCAGCACCGCAACGCTGAGCGTTGAGGATGGCAACGGCAATCCCGTTTACAGTGAGTATTTGACCTATACCGACTTTCCCGCGACAGGCATAACGTTGTGGCTCACGGACAATGTTTTGCTTTTACCGACTGAATATTGATCCGTGATCGGGGCGGTTTTGGCCGGGTTGCCAACCGCCCCAAATCGCTGTAAAAGCGCACAGATGACGAGCGAACTGTTCACTTTTACCGGCGAACGTAAATATCTCACCGAAGCCGAGCGCGAGGCATTCATCGCCGCTGCCCTCCAGCACGAGCGCGGCGAGGTGCGCACCTTCGGGCTGGTGCTCCCGACGCAAGGTCCAGAGACCGACGGGCATGAACTCACGCGTGCTAAACTTTTTTTAAGTTAGAGTCATTGGCCGAATAAAAATGTTTGATCACCGGGTTTATTTGGATTTCCTTGCTTCCAAGGAGCGGCAAGCCCCTTTGTCGCCACGATCACAATTTTTTTGAAGTTGCTGTATGAAAAACTCCTTGGAACGCAAAAACTGCTTTTCCGCTTGTCCATGAACACCATGCAGATTGTCCAGTCGTAACATTTGGAGTGTACGCTGGATATATGCAGCCAGTCGATCCTCTGTCCCCCTTGGCATACATTCTGGGTCCTTAAGACATTCGGTAACTCCTTTAAAGCTGATATCCACGTCTAAAACTCGATCCTTGCTTTTGAGGGTTTTCGTTTCCATTATTACTTTTTCTGGAGGTATTTCTATATCAAAAGAATTTTGATGAATGATTTCTCGCTCTGGAAAGTTAACCAAACAAATGCCATAATTTTTATGATACATTTTAATGCTACCTTTTTTGGTTAATCCATAATGTTTTATTTCTGCATTCCAATCTAAAAAGGCAACAGTAAACTTTTGATCTGGAGATGAGGCGCGAAGTGAATTAGAGATGCTATGATTGGCATCATGCAACATGCTTGTTTGTAGATCAAAAATAATTAGCAAATCATGAGGTGGACTATCTTTGTCAACGACTCCATTTTTACATTTTTCACTCATTGATCTGGCCGCTGCATTTTTTAATAGCGTAGCCATCTCGTCTTGATTTGAAGAGCATGCTATCAAAAGTATTGTAGCCAGAGTTAATAATATTATTTGCATAATACATCTTCTTTTAAGATGACACTTGAGTTCCTTGACATCATCGGCGATACTTTGGTTATTAGATAGTGAGGGGATTTATCCTCTTGTTAGATATATCCTTCCTATTGGAGTCGGTACGAAAACACTCGAGCTTCTTCTCCCGATTGTCTAACACAACTAATATGGCATTTTTCATATTCATGGAACAGCAAACAGTTTTTACTTCTGCATTTCCTTGCGGCTTCTCCACGACAAATATCGGGATACTCGTTTAGTGATATGCCGCTCAATGGATGCCCTGATCCATAGTAGGTGTGAGTTTTCCATCTTATGTGTGTAGTGCTAACGTTACCTTTGCAACCGCATTTTTCCCAGCAAGGCTGGTAATCTTTTTTACATTTTTTGAAACATGCCTTTTTAATTTTATCGGCTTCAAAGCTCTCCACAGATTGTAAATTAGAGACAACACTATTCTGATTTTTTAACATAAAAATAGGGTGCCACAATTCTGATTTTTCTTTTCCCTCATATTTTGAAGATATGGATTCTTCCGCCGCAATAATTCGCGCAGCTAGGTCTCTATATTCAACAAGAAGTCTATGACGTGATTTGCGACTTGTATCACTACGATACATTTCCTGAAGTCTTTCTGCTTCGGATTTTATGGATTCTATTTCAATAAGTATTTCCTCCTTAAATGGATCACTACATCCTATTAAGAAAATCGAAAAAAAAAGTATCACACACCAATTTTTCATACATAAATCCCTGAACCATAAAATATCTGGTCTTTTCAATCTTAGCTAGCACCTTGTCCAGAGGTCTGCTTTCCTATTAAATCAAAAGGCGCTAGGCATTTATAACCATACTGAATAATTGTAGCATCGCTTGTGCAGTGTTCACTGTGCCTTTGAAAAATGGCCCTATCTAGGTCGAAAATTCAAGATTATGCGTCTCATCTTGCGGAATAGCGCCTTATCAGGAGTGTTCATAAAAGGGTGCTAAAATCCCCTGCCCTAACGCATTGATTTATTGCGGTTTGGAAAGGCTGTGCTAGGGTGTTCATAAACCGAGCGTTTTATGAACAGTCCAACCATTCAAACCGTCGCAATTTATGCGCGGGTCTCAAAAGACGATCAGGACGCCTTAAACCAAATGGCCGAGTTGCGCGGCTATTGTGAAAAACAAGGCTGGCCGATCTTCGCTGAATACATCGACGAGCAAAGCGGCGGTACCGAAAAACGCTCCCGGTTTCAGCAGATGTTCGAGGATGCCAACAAGCGGAAATTTGATCTAGTATTATTTTGGGCGCTTGATCGGTTCCGCCGCGAAGGCACCTTGCCGACTTTCCGGCATTTGGAACGCCTGAACAATGCCGGGGTTAAATTCAAATCCTACACTGAGCAATATATCGACAGCGCCGGAGTATTCGGCGATGTAGTGATTGCGATATTGGCGACCAGTGCCAAGCTGGAACGGGCGCGGATTTCCGAGCGCACCAAGGCCGGACTCGCCCGCGCCAGAGCACAAGGCAAAGTTATAGGCCGCCCTGCCCTATCGACTGCTACTAAGGAAAAAATCAGGGCACTTAGATATCAGGGCTTGAGCATCCGGCAGGTTGCTACAAAGGCCGGTGTCAGTATCGGCGCGGTGAATAAGGTTTTGAGTGCTAACAGTCACGAACCGAAGGTGAATTTAAAATAACTCCAGCCTTGTTCATCCCGCATATCACGTACAGCATGACGCGGGTTCACCGGTAATCTGAGCTTCTTGAATGGGTGGACAAGCAACCGTGCCATAAGAACAAAACACACAGCAATCGCCTTGCTTGGGTTTCAGCAAAACACCACAACCCTCGCAGTCGTAGAAATACTGGCAAGCATCGGTGGGCATCTGTTCAGTCTTTTCGTACCCACATTCGGGACACGTCAGTGTTGATTGCAACTCAATCATGCTGTCATTCAGCCAAGCTTGAAGGAAAACCGGCGTTGGTGGTTGCGTCAGTCAACGCAGCAACATTGGTCTGGGAATCGTCATAGATC
>JAZBPA010000335.1:0-4661 GCA_036351435.1 Candidatus Competibacteraceae bacterium | reverse complement strand
GAGGGTTTGCTCAAGCCCGGTTTATTCATGACAGTCGATCTGGTGTTGGCAACACGCTCGGACGCGCTGATTGTGCCCGAGGAAGCCCTGTTGCTGCGGGGCCAGAAAGAATATCTTTACCTTGTGCAAGACAACAACCAAATTAAGCGCGTAGCTGTGCAAACCGGTCAGCGTCGGCCGGGTGAAATAGAAATCGTTCAGGGGGTGCAAGCGGGCGATACGATTGTCGTTAATGGATTGCAAAAAATTCGCGAGGGCCAGCAAGTCAAACCCCAACAGGCAGCGCAGGGCGATAGTAGTCCCACCGCCGGGACCCAAGGCTAACTGTCATGTTGCTTTCCCGGCTGGCTATTGAACGCCCGGTTTTCGCCACCGTTATCAGTCTGTTGTTGATCGTGTTCGGGATTGGCGCGGTGCTGTTGCTGCCGGTCCGTGAATATCCCGATGTTGATCCGCCCATCGTATCGGTATTTACCGTCTACCCGGGCGCTTCCGCTGCGGTAGTGGATCGAGAAATCACCGAAACCATTGAAGACGTTATCAGCAGTATTGAGGGTATTAATACCCTGACCTCAACCAGTCGCGATGAAGTCTCGCAAATCACGCTTGAATTCATTCTGGACCGCGATTTGGAAGCGGCTGCCGCCGATGTTCGCGACAAAATTGGCCAAGTTAAAGCTGAACTGCCGGAAGGGGCCGAAGACCCGGTAATCTCCAAAACGGCCGGCGATGCCGACCCCATCATGTGGCTGACTCTGACCAGCGAGCGCCGCAACCGGCTGGAATTAACTGACTATGCCGAGCGCAATCTGGTGGACCCACTGTCGGTGGTACCGGGCGTGGCACGTGTCATCATTGGCGGTGGCCGGCGTTATGCCATGCGTATTTGGCTTGATCCACAAGCCATGGCAGCGCGGGGCATAACACCGAACGACATAGTCGCCCGATTACGCGCACAAAACGTGGAATTGCCGGCGGGCCGCTTGGAATCGGAGGAGCGTGAACTGAGCGTGCGCGCCACTACTCGCCTGAATACTCCCCAAGACTTTCAAGACTTGGTGCTCAGGCAAGTCGATGGCGATCAGATCACTTTAGGCGAAGTGGCGCGCGTAGAAATTGGAGCGCAAGATTACCGTTCGGCAGTGCGGGTCGATGGACAACCGGCGGTCGGCTTAGGCGTGGTGCGGCAATCCGAATCGAATACGCTGAGCGTAGCCCAGGGCATTAAAAATGAAGTCCAGCAATTAAACGCCACCTTACCGGACGATATTCAAATCAATATCGGCTATGACGCTTCGACTTTCATTGAAGGGTCACTGCGTGAAGTCATGAAAACCCTGGCCATTACTGGGGCTTTGGTCATCGGGGTTATCTTTTTATTTTTGAGTTCGCTGCGGGCGACGCTGATTCCTGCGGCGACCCTGCCGGTGTCCTTACTGGCGGCGTTTACCGCACTGTATGTTTTTGGCTATTCGATTAATACCATCACCTTGTTGGCGTTGGTGCTCGCGATTGGCTTGGTGGTGGACGACGCCATCGTGGTGCTGGAAAACGTATTTCGGCATAACGAGCAAAACGAGCCACGTCTGCTGGCGGCGGCGCGAGGCGCCGATCAAGTCGGTGTGGCGGTCATTGCCACCACACTGGTATTGCTGGCGGTGTTCGTGCCCTTGCTGTTCTTGGCCGGGGATGTAGGGCGTCTGTTTACCGAGTTTGCAGTAATCTTGGGCGCTGCGGTGGCCTTTTCGAGCCTGGTCGCGCTGAGTTTGGGGGCCATGTTGTCATCCAAGCTGATTGATGCGGAACGTCTCAGCCAAGGGCGTTTATATCGCATTACGCGGCGCGGCTTTGCGGCGCTTAGCCGGGTTTATCGGTGTAGCCTCAGAGGCTTGACTCGCGTGCCGATGGTGGTGGTGGTGCTGGCTTTTTTTGCTTCCGCGGCGGTTTATAGCCTGTATCAACAACTGCCTAAAGAACTCGCACCGACCGAAGATCGAGGCACGATCATTATTCCGATCGAAGCACCACAAGGCGCCTCATTTTCCTACACGCAACAAATCGTCAAGCGCATTGAGGCGATCCTGCAGCCCTTGACTGACGATGCCGGTCCGGTGCGCAGCATCATTTCCATCATCGGCTTGGCGCAGCAGGGGCCGGCCCCTGTCAATGAGGCATTGCTCATCATCCAGCTGAAACCTTGGGGCCAGCGCCAGCAGCGCCAGCAAGCCATTGTCGGCCAGTTACAAGCCCAGTTGCTGAGTATTCCGGGTGCGCAAGCCTTTGCCGTCAACCCTCCCAGTTTGGGGCAATCAGGCTTCTCAGCGCCGGTGCAATTTGTGGTCAGCGCCAGCAATTATTCCACTGCGCAAAGTTGGGCGCAGCGCATCATGGCGCAAGTCGGCCAGATCGATGGGCTGGTCAATCCCCGCTTGGACTACAAGGAAACCAAACCACAAACCGAGCTTAGCGTGAATCGCCGCAAAGCAGCCGCATTAGGCGTCAGCGTGCGGCAGATCGGCGAGGCGTTACGCATCATGTTTGGTGAAGATGATGTGACCGATTACATCTATAACGCCCGAACCTACGACGTGATTCCGCGTATTCAAGCACAAGATCGCACGACGCCTGATGATCTCAATGACATTCAGGTAAGAACCAACAGCGGTGCTTTGGTGCCACTAGGCAGTGTGGTGGATTACCGCACCCTGGGCGCACCGAATGAACTGAAGCGTGTCGATCGGTTACCGTCAGTGACTTTATCGGCCTCGCTAGCGCCGGGTGTGGCATTAGGCGATGCGCTGGCTCAACTAGACAATCTTGCGCAACAAGAGCTGCCTGCTCAGGCCCGTATCAATTATCTAGGACGTTCCCAGGAGTACAAAGAATCCGCTGGCAGGGTTTACGTGGCCTTCGTACTGGCCTTGGTTATTGTGTTTCTGGTGCTGGCAGCGCAATTCGAAAGTTTTATCCAGCCAATCATCATAATGTTTCCAGTGCCCCTAGCGGTGACGGGCGGACTGTTAGCGCTGGTGGTGTTTGGTCAGTCCTTCAATATCTATAGTCAAATCGCCCTGATTCTGCTGATTGGCATCATGGCCAAAAACGCCATTTTGGTCGTGGAATTCGCCAATCAGTTGCGCGATGAGGGGTACAACGTGCGCGACGCGATTATCGAATCCGCCGCTGGGCGGTTGCGGCCGGTATTAATGACCAGTATTGCGACTACCTTTGGCGCCGTACCCTTGGCGCTCGCCACCGGGCCGGGCGCCGAAGGGCGGACCGTGATCGGTGTTGTGATTATCAGCGGTACGGTCTTCGCAACGCTGTTGACCTTGTTCGTGATTCCCGGGTTGTATCAATTACTCGCGCCACATACCCAGCCGGTAGGGGCCGTCGCGCAGCAATTGCAAACTTTGGAAACCGATCAGGAAAGCCGGGAAGAGCCAGCTCAGCTACATGAGCAAACTCACTAAAACGGGATATGAAGAACAGGTCAAATTCCATGCTCATCCGCAGGGTGTCTGGTATAGGACTTGCGATAAGGTTTTACAGAGACTCCCTGCAATTTCGAGAACATGAAGGAGCGAGCGATGGAAGAGTACCCGTATAAACTGAGCGCGTTGTATCACGATCAATCATTAGCCGAACAAGCGCAGCAGGCATTGCTGCAATTGGGTTTTCCCGCAGAACAACTGCGTATTACCGGGCCTGAAGATCCGGGCACGGGGGCGAAACTAGAACCCGAAGGTGACAAACTGCCGTTGGAAATTACCAAAGACACCGCTATAGGAACGGGCATTGGGGCGGGCATCGGCGCCACAGGTTCCGCAGCCTTAGCGATTGCCCAAGCAGCCCTTTTTGCCACCAATCCCGTACTCAGCACACTGGTAATTACCGGCTATGCTGCCACGGTAGGCGGGCTCGCCGGGGCCATCAAAGGCATCAAGATGAAAGAAACGCTATTTGTCGGGATAGTGGAGCAAGCGTTGCAACAGGGTCATTGGGCGCTAGTTGTACATGCCAGAGATGAAGAACAGGAAACGGCGGCGCGCAAAATTCTCGGAAAGACCGTCATTGAAACACAAGGCACAGTTAGTAATTAGTCATTATCTTTGTGCTTTATCCCAGTGGCCATCGAAAGTGTTGAATTAGCCGGCCTACCCATTGCGTAGTTTCCGCAACCTCTATTCATTGCCCATCTACTGACTCAAGCTAAACGCATTAAGTGGTTTTGTAAAAAATACAATCAACCTCACAAAATTTGAAAAATTTACAAAGACCATGGTTGGAGATACCCAGAAAGAGGTCAATGGATTGGTTGCCAAGTAAAGCTACAAAGCCGTGTTGATCATAAGCAGCGATTTGTTTTCAAATTGGCATAATTTTCGCTCTATTGATATTGGACATTCCCTTCTCTACCCCTCTTGGCCCGCATCCCGTCTAATCTCCTCATGCGGGCTTCTTTTAAGCATCCCAGTTAAATTCCAAAGAGGCTAATTGATGAAAAAACTGTACTTTTTAGTGCCTGATTATGATTGTGCCCACCCAAGTTCGACATTAGATTTTGCAACTGTCTGATTTGACTCGGAACCGTCAAAAAAAATGCCACTACAAGGTTGATTCGATCCGGGTGCGGGTCGGTATCTCCACGTCAATTGCGT
>JAZBPA010000334.1:0-3669 GCA_036351435.1 Candidatus Competibacteraceae bacterium | reverse complement strand
GTGAGATTGAACAGCCCATAACAGCGGCGCTTTAAGACCTTGATCTTGTTATTGAAGCCTTCAACAAAGCCACTGGTTTGGCGATCCAGGAAGTAATTGGTGATCTCATCCAGGTGATTATCCAAGGTGGTCAAGAACTTCTCGAAGCCGGGGATCGCCTGCAGGGTCACGAACTCCCGCCACGCCTGGAACCAGTCGGTAGCCTGAGCCTTGGTTTGAGCTTGATCGAAGATCGCCGTCAGTACCTCACGCAGCACATGAGCCGTGCGTAGGGTTGGGGCGAGGTCAAACACCTGCTCCAGACGCTGGCGCTCGGACTCGGTTAACGCCGTCCAGGGTTTGCGGAACAACCACAGCGTCCCTTTGACTTGGGCGTCATAGTCGGTGGGGGACAGGGTCTGCTTAAGTCGTTTTACCTCCTGCTTGCGTACCGCATCGGCACAGTCCCGGTAGGCTTTGGCGACATGGAAGCGGTCCACGACGACCGCCGCCTTGGGCAGTTCTTCGTGAGCGGCATTGACAAAGCCCGAGTACATGTCGGTGCACACCTGGGTAATGGTCGCCTTCAGTCGTTCAGGAATCGCGGTGAGGAACGCCGCTACGGTTTCCTTATTGCGGTCCGGCAATACCGCCAGCAAGGTCAGTGGCCCCGCCGCGTGGCGGCTGGTGACGATGGTGATAAAGTCCCGATGCCCCTTGCGCAAGGCAATCTCGTCGATCCCGAGGACGCCAAGCTCGGTCAGCCGGTTCCAATCCACCTCATGGGCTAGATGGCGCTCGACAATCCCTTCCACCGCTGCTGGGGTCAGGGCCTGTTTACGGCTGACATCCACCACCGTGCTGTTGATCAAGGCCCGTAGCATGTCGTGCTCAAAGGCCCGCGTATGAGGACTGTTGGGTTCATACCAGGTACACCGTTGGGTCGTCGTCGGCTGCCCCTGACAATGCGGGCAACGGTAACGCCGGGGGCGAATTTCCAGGTATACCCGACGTTCGAAAATCGGCAGATGACGCAACCGCACCGGCTGGTCATGGCCGTGAAAGTCACTGATTTGCCGTCCGCAACGCCGACACTGTGCACTGTCCTGCGTGCTCTCCACCCGAATGATGAGATCGCTTTGCGCCGTGTATTCGCTACCCAGCACCCGAATATCCGCCAGATTGAGCAACGTTTGCAGCAGATGGTCCATCGTCGTTTAACCTGTCAATCGATTATAATGCAGCTAGCTTCTCACGCTCCTGGCACAGGCGCTAGACCACAAGATATAGTGGTCTCCACGGGAGATCGGAGAGAGCCGGATTATATCGACGATGCGGAGGCGTTTGTTCCGAAAACAGCCAATCCCGACATCAGCACATCCACTAATGGATAGTCGGGCTTCTTTTTACGATGGTCTTTTATTTTGCTAAATGCCGCTTTTACTTTTTTTAAAAGACCAGGAATGGATAGCGTTTTTCTGAAACAATGGTTCGGACAGGTTTTCGATGCGACTTGAACAGTGGAACAAACACTTACGCCATCAGGCTGAATTAAATGCAGCTCTGGTGTTTCGCTGAGTCTCATTTAATTAATGCTCTGAGATTCAAGTAGTTGATTGTACACAATCAAAACTGTCCGAAGTATTGCTGAAACGGAGTGATTGGTAATTCGGTATTTGAGGCAGTTTTGCAGGCATAAGATTATTCGTAATTTTGCACAGCAGTCAAATTTTCATGTGATTGATTATAGTGCACTTTTATGAACAGTGGGAACTGCTGCTTTCTTTAAGGCCCCTCAGCTTAAATCTTCTTAATAGTCCAAAATCGCATTGAATGTTCTATACTCCAAATAATGGCCAAGGCGATTGGCCGTTCCGTGTGACCTTATACATAAGTTCAACCCGGGAGTAGAACATGGCTACAAATCTACTGGATTTTGACCAAGTCGTGGCGTTGACCGAACAAACCATTAATACACAGTTCGAGTTAATGTTTATGATGGGGGTCATCGAAAAAAACATCTCGCTCAAATTGGCTCCAAGCTCCGACTTTGGGATATTTGGCACCATCAGGGCGCCAACGGTCAGCATCGCATTATACAACACCGTCAATCCGACACAGGTTGCCTTTAATATCCCATTCGATACCGGCACAGCCAAGTATTCCAGCCCATTGGGGCAAACGGAAGAGTTAGATATATCGGGCTGGACAATAGCGTTAGATGTGAATCTCGCAAAGCTTACGCTAACCAGCGATTATAAAGGCGTCAAAGTTTCGCATGCGGCTAAAAACACAGCTGATACGTTCTTGGGCCAGTCAATGTATACGGTTAGCGCAATCCTGTTGGATTTCGATAATAATCTCAACTATGACAGCGCCGAGGTGTTTGACAAAGCGGGTAACCCTGCAAACAACACCACCATCTTAACGATGTTAAATTCACTGATAAACCATATGATCAAGGATGGTAACCCTTATCTTCTATCGATCAATCCGACACTGTCGGAGGCTTCTGATCCCGGCCTTGACGTATTCAAGCCCACCGGCGTGATGTACAACACCCATCTCTACAACAATGTCAACTCGATTTCGAATTTCAACACGTACAACATGTTGGTGATGAATCAAGGTCACAAACTGCCTTGGACTGAAACGACATTGCCGAAGTTTACGCAAAACCTTGCCAGCGATAATAGCCAAATCGATGGCCGATTATATATTTCAAAGGATCAATTTATCTCGGGATATATAGAACCCGAGATCCTCCCCGTTTTGGCGAAAGCCATGGGAGGGGAGGCAAAATTCACCGGGGGTGACGGCTCTTGGTCATATAAATATATTTTAAATACAGAAGTTGGTGCAATTTACACGGAGTACCGTAATACTTGCTCATTAAAAATCGATCCGGATCCATCAGGTTCGGACAAGGTTCTATTAAGTGGGGACGGGGCATTTTGGGTGCAGCAAAAGTCATACGAAACCACTTTGAAAAATATTCATAACTGGACGGCCACAGCAGAGCAGAAATTTTTATACGTGATGACTCTGGAAGCCGGCAAGGAAGGAAAAATAACTATTAATTTTGCGGAAACTAAAGAAGACCCTACCCGTTCAACTTGGGTAAGTGAGGCGGAGAAAATTCTGGGGTTTTCTGTGCCACAAGGGCTACTTGACGCACTTGTCGCAGGTTTAAAACAAATGGAGGTGAAGGTTGTTGATAAATTTACTGAGAAATCGGAGCACGCGTTCAAAGTGCTGCAAGCCTCGGTTATCCTGCCCGCCGGCAAAACCTATTTCTTCAAAAACATGACGCTGACCTCCGAACAAGACGTTCAATTAGATATCAAGATCAACGACTAACACAGTCTCCCATGGCGGTCGTCTATTAATTTCCGTCGATTCATAGAAACTCATCCGCTCAGAGAGGGAAACACATGACCGCTCCCGCAACGTATTCAATCGAAACCGTAACCCTGACGCCGACCGCAGGCGCCCACACCACCAGCCTGTTTGCGACTGCCTCTAGCAGCATCATGACCAACTACGAACCATCACGGTCGGTCGATTCGCAGCATCGAATTGAGGCGATTGAGGATATTAATGGCAATCCGATCATTTTCTCGGTCGGTACCAACAATCATCTGTATGCCATAGTCCGTTCGAGCACTGAAAAGACCGGTTGGGCGCAAT
>JAZBPA010000333.1:0-2788 GCA_036351435.1 Candidatus Competibacteraceae bacterium | reverse complement strand
TCAATAAAGTAGGAATTCTCTCTTTATAGAATTCTCTCTTTATAGAAATATAGATGCCCCGAATCCACCTCGAACGCCGCAACTACGCTCAGAACATGCAGCGCTTCTACGCCTTCACCGTGACCCGCACCCTGTTCGGTCAATGGGCGGTGATTCGGGAGTGGGGCCGGATCGGTCATCCCGGCACCGTGCGCGAGACGTGGTTCGCGACGGAAGATGAGGCCTGTGAAGCGATTGCGCGGATGTATGGGCGAAAGGAGAAACGCGGGTATCGCCTTGTGGGGAGAAACGGCTGACCCTCGACATCGCTGCCTCAAGCTGATGGCGGCCAGTCAGGGCGTCAATTGCTCAGGGACTAGATGAGAGAGACAGTAAATTTTTACTACCTTCCATAGAGGCGTTCACATTCGGCACGACTGGGATGCGTTGGGAAGTCAGCGGTACGCAGGCATTCTTCGAGTTTTTCGAGCCTCTTTATGTTGTACTCGGCTTCCTTGTCGCTACCCCCAGTTGTAATTCGCACATTCCGGGAACACTCTGGTAGATAGGGCATATATCGACAACGATGAATCCGGTTACCCGGACTAACGGCAATTGGGTATTGCAGGAGATGGCCGCATGACCGCCCGCAAGCGCAAGCAAAAAACCGCGTACATCCCGAAGGACCTGAATCTTGATCAAGCCACTGCCGTGACCCAACTCGCGGAGGCGATAGATCGAGGTGATCCCATTTGCCGGTTGCTCGGATATGCCGGGACGGGTAAATCGTTTGCCACGGTTCGACTACTCCGCACCTATGCGCATGAACGCCCAGTATTGCTGACGGCACCGACCAACAAAGCCGCTGCCGTACTGCGCAATATGGCTGCTGAAATCGGCGGTGATGTGGAGGCCACCACGATTCATAAAGCCTTGGGGTTACGCCCGGAAGTCAACGCCGATAAGGGCCGGGTGTTTCTCAAACAGGTGAAGCAGCCGGAAATCAAACCAAACTCCTTGGTGCTGGTGGATGAAGCCAGCATGGTCGACTCGGTGCTGATGGGATTCATTAATAAAGGAATGCGTGAAGCCCATGCCCAGGTGCTTTATGTCGGTGATCCTGCCCAGTTGCCACCGGTGTTTGAAGCGCAATCGCCTGCGTTCTCGGGAGCGGGTGTGACCTGTCGCCTGACTCAAATCGTTCGGCAGGCTCAGGATCATCCGATTCTCGCCATGACGGCAAAAATCCGCGCCGCCATTGATGGGGCCGATGTTCCCCGGTTCACCACGCAACGGCATGAAGCCGGGTGTTTGCTGCACCTTGAGCCTGCTGATTTTGAAACCGACTTGTTGGGGTCATTCATGCGTTTGGAGTATGAGAATGACCCGGATTATTGCCGCGTGTTGGCTTGGACGAACCAGCGCACCAATGCGTACAACCGGATCATCCGACGTTCCTTGTTGGGGCCGCATGCCGATCAACACTCGTTATTGCCGGGTGAAATCGTGGTCGCCTGTACTCCAGTATTGGGTCGCGTGAATGTCGGGGATTTTGTAACCGTGTTGGAGGCTAAGCCGGTCAATCACCACGGCATTCCGGCTTATCGGGCGATCATTCAGCCTGATAAAGGGAAGGCGCTGGAGGTGTTCGTTGTTCGCCCGGAGGGTTATCCGGCTTTTAAGGTCAAGTTGTCGGAGCTGGTGAAGGAAGCGCAAGCCTTGCAAAAGCGAGTGGGGACGCTTACACAACGGGAAGACCAGCAACGGAGAGCGGCCTGGGTCGAGTTCTTTGAATTCAAGGATGAGGCTTTCTGTGATCTTCGCCCGATTCACGCCAGTACCGTCCACAAGAGTCAGGGCAGTACCTATCAAACCGTCTATGTCGATCTCACCGATATTGGCCGCAACACGCGCCGGGACGTTCTTCTGCGCCTGCTCTATGTGGCGTTGACTCGCGCCCGGGGTGACGTGGTGGTAACCGGGGAGTTGCCGGATCGGCTGTATCTGGAGACGAGCGCCACATGCGCCGATAGTGCTGAATACGCTTAGAGGAAGCGACGGCCACGGAGGGCCGCTTAAACAGATTGACCCTAAAGACTCTACCTGTTAAGTTTTACTGGAGTAAAACTTGATAGGAGGTCAACCATGCTGACCGCATCCCTTCGCCGTTCCGGTGGGTCGATGATTGTGACTGTTCCTCAATCGTATGTTGAACAGAATCATCTTGAAGCGGGCGCGAAATTATCGGTAAAGATTGTCGGTACGGAGTTGTGCCTCAAGCCCGTTCGTCAGCGCCGGAGATTGGCGGACTTATTGGCTGCTACGCCGGACGGGTTGCATCGTGTCGAAGGTTGGGATGAGATGCCATCGGTCGGAGCGGAACAATGACGCCAGAACGCGGTGATATTCTCCATCTCCAATTTGACCCGTCCAGTGGACGGGAGATGAAGGGGCATCATTATTGTTTGGTGGTGTCGCCGAAATCCTTTAACCAAAGATTCAAGCTGGCTTGGGTTTGTCCGATTTCTGGAGGTGTCGCCCGTGTGGCCAGAGAAGCCGGGTTTTTGATTCCGCTGATGGGCTATGGCTTGAGAACGGATGGTAGCGTTCATGCGCATCAGGTGAAGTCATTGGACTGGGAGACCCGGAAGGCGCGTAAGATCGAGCAAGCGCCGCCTGATCTTGTGAGCCAAGTTATTGACTGCCTTGTTGCTGTTTTGGAAGACGATTAGATTTATACGATTAATCGCATTTAAGGAAATGCAGAAATCTGTGCTTCCTTGACTCTGCTTATTCCTTATCTAGGGGT
>JAZBPA010000332.1:0-3339 GCA_036351435.1 Candidatus Competibacteraceae bacterium | reverse complement strand
GGTAACCCTGCAGGGTGTCCTGCAACGCTACCTGGATGACTATCGCCGGACCCACACCCTGGATGCGCGGCGCCTGGCGGTCTGCCGGCATGTCACCCAATGCCGCACTGCCGCACTGGGCGGACTGCAACTGCAGTGCGACCATTGCGGCGACGATCCGGTGCATTGGTTTTCCTGCCGTGATCGCCACTGTCCGCAGTGCCAGCAACGCGCCAGTGCGGCCTGGAGCGAGAAGCAACAGCGCCACGTGCTGCCGGCGACCTACTTCCACCTGGTGTTTACGCTGCCTGAGACGATCAATGGCTGGGCACGGCTTCACCCCGAGGTGATTTACCGCCTGCTGTTTCGTGCGGCCTGGGAAACCCTCAAGGCGTTTGGCGCCAACCCCCGACGGCTGGGTGGCGAACTGGGCATGACTGCGGTCCTGCACACCTGGGGACAGACGCTGAGCCAGCATCTGCATTTGCATTGCCTGGTTCCCGGCGGCGCACTGACCACCACGGGTGACTGGCACCCGGTCAAAGGCGGCTATCTGTTTCCGGTGCGTGCCCTGTCCCGACGCTTTCGCGGTCGCCTGGTCAGCCAACTCCGCCAATCTCATACCGCCGGCGAACTGTCGCGTATCACTGACCCGGGTGAGCCGACCCGAACCCTGGATCGGCTAATGCAGCACGACTGGGTGGTCTACAGCCGTCCCGGTCTGCGCAGGCCGGAGCAGGTCCTCGACTACCTGGCACGCTATACCCACCGCACCGCGATCAGCAATGCGCGCCTGCTATCGATGGAGGATGGCCAGATCCGCTTCCGCTACAAGGACTACCGCGACCATGACAGGCACAAGGTGCTGAGCCTGCAGGCCGGTGAGTTTATCCGCCGCTTCCTGCAGCACGTCCTGCCCAAGGGGCTGATGCGCATCCGTCACTACGGCTTCCTCGCAAACCGCTGTCGAAGACGCAAGCTGGCACTGATCCGCTCGGCCCTGGCCGGTGTGCAGGCAACCCCGAGCAAGGAGGAAACCAACGGGGCGGCAGAGCGTTTTACCGGTTATCCCTGCACCCAATGCGGACAAGGCATGCTGCGTATCACCGCCGAAGTACCACCCCGGCGGTGGGAAGGAGGCTGACCACGGTTTACGGCGAACCAACCCCCCAATGCAGCGTGACGCAATCAGGCCCTCACCGCCTGAGGGCGGCCTTCGGTCTCACCACGGAAATCGGCTACTATCCAGAGATCGCATGGATGAAAAGGTACCGGCATGGATCACGAAAACACCGAAGCCGACCGCACTGTTGCGCTGCCTTCAGTCGACTCAGCCGCCACCCGACTTTCCGTCAGCGACCCGGCTCAAAGCAAATTCTTATTAAAAAGGCTTGATCTGCCACCCGTGGGCGGCTCAGTCCAACAGGCATTTATCCACGTGTGCTGCGCACAGCGGATAAATGCTTAGCTGTTATGTGTAAAAAGGAAATTTGAACCCAGTGCCAATACCTGACTATCAAACGTTGATGCTCCCCGTCTTGAAGCTCGCCGCAGATGGCGAAGAGCACAAATTCAGTCATGCTGTGGATGCGCTGGCGGATCAATTCGCACTATCGCAAGAAGAAAGAAACGAGCTACTGCCAAGCGGTTCGCAGGCAGTGTTCAACAATCGGGTTGGCTGGGCTCGTTCGTATTTAAAACAAGCTGGGTTACTTGGCGCTCCGAAGCGCGGCTTCTTCGTCATCACACCCAAAGGCCAAGAACTTCTGGCTCAAAACCCACCCGAGATAAACGTTGCGCTGTTGGAGCAGTATCCTGAATTCGTCGAATTCAAAAATCGCAAAAAAGAAAAATCCGAATCGGATAACGAATCCACGGAACAAGCAGCCCTCGAGCAAATCACGAACGAAACTCCAGAAGATTCACTCGCATCCGCATATAAGAAGCTCAGAACTTCTTTGGAAGCAGAAATTCTATCCGCAGTTAAAGAATCCTCCCCTTCGTTCTTTGAAAGGGTCGTTGTCGATCTCTTGGTCAAAATGGGCTACGGGGGCAATCGGCAAGATGCCGGTCGAGCTATGGGCAAAAGCGGGGATGGAGGTATTGATGGAATCATCAATGAAGATCGCCTGGGCCTGGATGTCATCTACATTCAAGCAAAACGCTGGGAGGGCTCCGTAGGCCGTCCGGAAATCCAAAAGTTTGCAGGTGCACTGCAGGGGCAGCGTGCTAGAAAAGGCGTGTTCATCACTACTTCCAACTTCACCAAGGAAGCGAAGGAGTACGCATCCTTGATCGAATCAAAAATCATCCTCATTGGTGGTGAACAACTTGCAAAGCTAATGGCTGAACACAACGTAGGGGTGTCCACTGTTGGCATGTACGAGGTCAAAAAACTCGATTCAGATTATTTCGATGAGGAGTAATCACATAACAAGTAGCTCATGTCGCCACCCTGCCGGGTGGCTGGGACGTCCCACCGCTGCGCGGCGGGCCGCCCCATAGCATGGGCGTTAGCTGCAATAAGCATGAATGATTACCCGGCAATCGAAGTAACGCGGAAACTCGGGAGCGAATCGTTCCATTTCGGGAGCCATCCAATTGGTTTCTCTTTGCTGCAATTCTGGCAATGGGCGGCGTCGGATCTCACTGGTAATGCACTTCGTGGGCTGCTCGCTGAGTACATCGTTGCTACGGCACTCAATCGGGCGAGCGGAGTACGTACCGAGTGGGATGCTTTCGATATCCTCAGCGAGAAAGGCCGGAAGGTCGAAGTCAAATCTGCGGCGCACATTCAAAGCTGGGAGCAGAAGGCTCCGTCAGCTATTCGGTTCAATATTCGCCCCACCCAGAGATGGAATGCGGCTACAAATGAATATTCGCAGGAGGCTAAACGGCAGGCCGATGTCTATGTGTTTGCCGTTCTGGCGCATACCGATCAACAATCCGTTGATCCCTTGAACCTAGGTCAATGGGTATTCTATGTGCTCCGCGCCAGCAAACTGAATGAGCTGGGTATGCAGAAATCGATTGCACTCTCGCGTTTGCGTAAGTTAGGCCCAATCGAAGCGAGTTATAAGCAAATCGCGGCCGCCGTTGAGAGCGAGGCACAGAATGGCAGCTAACAAGGCGGTCAAGCCGCTCGCTTCGCTCGCTCGGGCCGCCGCTTACCTGGGCGTTAGCCGTAAAAAGACAATAGGCACACATTGTGCTAATCTCAGCCTATGAAGCCAATTTCATGGAACGCTGAGAAAAATGCTCTGCTGAAGGCCGAGCGAGGTGTTTCGTTCGATGATGTGGTGTTCCACATCATGGCCGGCGATATCCTCGATACCGTCGATCATCCCAATCAAGAGCGTT
>JAZBPA010000331.1:0-8948 GCA_036351435.1 Candidatus Competibacteraceae bacterium | reverse complement strand
TTCCTGGCATCACTCCATTACTCCCTAATTCCTTTGATAGCCACCAACCGAGCAAGCCGAATGGCCTCGGCCAAAGCCTCACCTTTTAACCCCTGTTCAATAAGCGGACGCGCCTGCACAGCAGCAGCCGCTTGATAAAAAGCGCGAAAACGTGCTGCCTGAGGATAAGGCCGATCATCCAAACCGGTGCGCCCGAGCGCGTCAATCTCACAGGCTAACAGGAATTGTTCGAAGCGCTGCGGTTTACGAAAAGGATCCAAGGCTTGTAGGGTTTTCAGCACGGTTTTCGGTCGCAGTTCCATAACGCGATGGCAATGCGTATGGTAGCGCGCGACCAGTACCGCTAAATCGCGATAGTCTCTTGGTACCCGCAAGCGATGGCAAAACGCCTTAACTAACTCGGCACCCCGTTCTTCATGATCGATATGCCGGGGCCATTCGGACGATGGGGTGAGCCCTTTGCCTAAATCATGCACCAGGGTTGCGAAACGAACCGGCGTATCAGCCTGCAAACGGACCGCTTGTTCGAGGCATAGCAACACATGCTGACCGGTATCGACTTCTGGATGATGTTGTGGTGGCTGCGGCACGCCGAACAAACGATCAATTTCTGGAAAAATTCGCGCCAATGCCCCGCATTCCTGCAATACCTCAATGAATCGACCGGGATTAGGCTCGTTCAGCGCTTTCACGGTTTCCGCCCAAACCCGTTCCGGCACCAGTGTATCGACTTCGCCGCTGGCGACCATGGTTTCGATAAGCGCCAAGGTCTCGGGCGCAACCCGAAAACCTAGACGATCATAACGGGCTGCAAACCGAGCCAAACGCAATACCCGTACTGGGTCCTCAGCAAAAGCAGGAGAAACATGCCGCAGCCAGCGATTTTCTAAATCATTTAGACCATGAAGCGGATCGATCAAGCGACCCTGAGCATCGCGCGCTATCGCGTTGATCGAAATATCACGCCGTTCTAGATCCTCCATGAGCGTGACATCAGGATCGGCATGAAATTGAAAGCCATGATAACCCGGCGCTACTTTACGTTCGGTACGCGCCAATGCGTATTCTTCGTGGGTGTTGGGATGCAGAAATACTGGAAAATCCTTGCCTACCGGTTTGAAACCACGATCCAGCATCTGCTGTGGAGTCGCACCCACGACTACCCAGTCGCACTCTTTAACCGGCAATCCAAGCAACTCGTCACGCACCGCGCCGCCGACCAGAAACACTGCCTCGCCTAGCCCCGCTGTTGCCGTATCCCGTTCAGTTATCATGCGTCAAAACTTATGGTAGTTAGCCGAATCGCCGTCCCAAACCCAAGCCCACGGCTAGCGATACACACAGCAGTAGCAGAACGACACCGTCGCCAAGTATGACATACGGCGTTGTCCCTCGTAGAGGCTGCACTAACCCTTGCACAACCTGAGTCTTGAACAACTGACTTTGCGCGGTGATGCGTCCGCGTTCATCAATCATGGCGCTGACTCCGGTATTAGTAGCACGCGCCATTGCTCGGCCCATTTCCAAGGCCCTCATGCGGGCGATTTGTAAATGTTGATAAGGCGCTAGAGAACGACCGAACCAAGCATCGTTGCTGACATTGACCAAAAAACGTGATTCCGGCAGGGTACGGCGAATCTCGCTGCCGAATACCGCTTCGAAGCAAATCGACACACCAACCGGTTGGCCTGCCACCCGCAGCAGCGCTTGATCGGTACCGCCGGGGGTAAAATCCGCCATAGGAATATCAACCAGCCGATGAAAAAACGTCAGTAACCAGCGCAACGGCAGATATTCGCCGAAGGGCAACAAACGATGCTTGTGATAAAAACCGTGCTCGCCACCCAAACTGAACACGCTATTGTGGAATATTTCGGTTTCCCAGGAACCAGAAGGGACTCCAATTAGATAGTCCACCCCACTATTCACAGCTTCGACTTCCAGATGTTGGATGAAATCCTGGGCGTCTTGGAAAAAAACCGGAATAGCGGTTTCCGGCCAAATAATCACATCACTATCCGAGGCAACGTCCAGACTTAACTCGGCATAGCGAACCAGGGTATTTTCTAGCTGCTCGGGGCGGAATTTGCGCTCTTGCGGAATATTGCCCTGAACCAGACTAACCCGTAACGGCTCTCCCGCCAGCTCTACCCAGTTCACGGTTCCCAAACCCCAAGCCCCGATCCATAGCAGTAAAGCCGTCAGTCCCCCTATCAGCCGCTCTGAACGCTTGCCCTGGATCAACAGCAGCAACGCACCGGCACTGAATACTACCGCCCAACTGACGCCGAATAGCCCGAAATAAGTAGCTAAACCGCTCAGAGGGCCATCGATTTGGCTATAGCCTATTGCTAACCAGGGAAACCCCGTGAACAACCAACTGCGTACCCACTCCAAACCGACCCACAATGCCGGAGCAACTAACAAGCCACTCAACCAAAGTGTTCGCGGTCCCCAGCGAACCAATACATAACCCAGCAACGCGGGATACGCTGCCATAACCAGGATTAACAACGCAGTCGCCAGCGCTGCAAAAACGACAGGCGCATTGCCGTAATCGTGCAGGCTGATATATACCCAAGAAATCCCGACTGTATACACTCCGATTCCGAACAAGCCACCGCGCCAAGCAGCACGCCTAGGGGTTATGGCTTGCCATAACCATAGCAATAATGCGACAAGGGGAATGGCCAAGGGCCAGAGGTCGAAGGGAGAGAAAGCCAACGGCAGCAACGCACCGCCCGCCAACGCAAGCCCATCCTGGGTGGCAGGGGATGATAAGCGTAATCGCTTCAGCTGCACCCCAACCAGTCGCTTCACTAGGGTTGCGCGTTCTGCTCGTCGCGCAGCGTCAACTCCAACAGATGTAAACGGCGGTTATCGGCACGCAATACTTGAAAGCGGAAGGCATCCAACTCGACAACCTCGCCACGTTTGGGTAAACGCCCCAGTTCCATCATTACTAATCCGCCGACGGTGTCGGCCTTCTCGTCACTGAGATCGGTTTTGAAAAACTCGTTAAATTCTTCCACTGGAGTCAGTGCCTTGACAATGAATTTATTGTTTCCCTGTAACCGAATCGCGGGGCCTTCTTCGTCAATATCATGTTCATCATCAATTTCGCCGACGATTTGCTCCAGCACGTCTTCGATGGTCACTAAACCCGCCACGCCGCCATACTCATCGACGACAATGGCCATATGCAAACGGGTACTGCGGAATTCTTTGAGCAACGCGTTAAGTCGTTTACTTTCCGGGATAAACTTGGCCGGGCGCAGCAACTCTTCCACCTTGAACGGGTCTTTTCCGGTCACGATGTGGCGCAACAGATCCTTGACCAACAGAATACCCACTACATCATCACGGCTTTCCCCAATCACCGGGAAGCGTGAATGACCGGATTCCAGCACTTCGGTCAGTATCCGTTCCAGGTTCCAATCCCGCTCAATCACCACAATCTGACCACGCGGAATCATTACATCCCGGACTTGCATTTCCGAAACCTGCATGACCCCTTCCATCATGCCCAGGGCATCCAGATCCAGCAAATCCCGTTGCTGGGCATCGCGCAGCATCTCTAACAGTTCATCCTGATCTTTAGGCTCTCCTAACAGCGCAAAACTGAGTCGTTCCAACCAAGATCGGTGGGCGCCGTTCGAGTCGGATCGGTCTTCCTTCATGAGTAGTCAGTGTCTCCGTAGGGGTCGGGATAACCTAAGTTGGCGAGAATCCGGGTTTCCAACGTTTCCATGGCATTGGCTTGGGCGTCCTCGAAATGATCATAGCCCAGCAAGTGTAAAACACCATGGATGACTAAGTGCGCCCAGTGCGACTCCGGTGTTTTTCGTTGCTGAGAAGCTTCCAATAAAGTTAAGGGCGCACAGATGACGATGTCGCCCAATAACGGCAGATCGACCTCGGGCGGCGCTTCACAAGGGAAAGACAATACATTGGTGGGACCTTGCTTGTGCCTATAGGTGTGATTGAGCGCAGCGCTTTCGGCTTCATTGACGATGCGAATCACGATTTCAGCCGGTTTCTCGTAGCCGGCTCCGGTCAGGGCGGCTTCGGCCCAGCGACGCAGGTCGGGTTCATCCGGCAAACCGGGGCTTTCTAAGGCAATTTGTACGTCGAGTTCAAGGGTCATGGATGATCTTGTTCATAACGGGCGTAGGCATTAACAATACGCTGGACCAAGGGATGGCGGACTACATCGCGGGCGGTGAAAGCGGTCATACTGATCCCTTCAACCCCTTCCAAAACCTCGGTAGCGTGGCGTAGGCCCGATTGGGCATGGCGAGGCAAGTCAATTTGGGTCATATCGCCGGTGACCACAGCTTTGGAGCCAAAGCCGATCCGGGTCAGGAACATTTTCATCTGTTCGACCGTGGTATTCTGGGCTTCGTCGAGAATAATGAACGACTCGTTCAAGGTCCGCCCACGCATGAAGGCCAGCGGGGCGACTTCGATGACATTACGGTCGATGAATTTGGCGACCCGTTCGAACCCCAACATCTCGTAGAGGGCATCGTACAGAGGGCGCAAATAAGGATCGATTTTCTGAGTCAGATCGCCGGGCAGAAAGCCCAATCGCTCACCGGCTTCCACCGCCGGACGCACCAACACCAGACGACGCACCCAATCCCGTTCCAAGGCTTCTACCGCACAAGCAACCGCCAGATAGGTCTTGCCGGTTCCTGCCGGTCCAACCCCGAAGTTGATGTCGTGTTGACGGATATTGGCTAGATAAAGTTGCTGATTTGGACCACGTCCGCGTACCAAACCTCGGTGGGTGCGGATAGTGATTTCATCAACGGCCTCTATAGCATCGGCTGCGCCGGCTTCTTGCAGAAATAGATGCACACGGGCCGGGTTCAGCGGCTCATCATCCGTGCTTTTGTAGAGTGCATCAATCACCGTGAGCGCCATAGTGACCGCAGCAGGTTCCCCAAGGACGCGGAACGCATTGCTGCGGTTATTGATTTCCACCCCTAACCGATGCTCAATCTGACGCAGGTGTTCGTCGAGTTGCCCGCAAAGGTTAGCGAGGCGGACGTTATCGAAGGGTTCTAATAACAGATCTTGTGCTTGTTCGGCCACGTTGGTAGGCGGTGACGGGTCTTTCCCTTAGAGTATTAGTCAGTCAAAGCAGCGACGTCAATTTCCAGTTCAGAGCAAGCAATCAGCTCGCCCCGTAAGGAATTGGGCAGCGCTTCGGTAATCAACACATCGGCGAAATGGCCGAGCAGACGAACGGGACCGGTAAAATTGACCACTCGATTGTTGTCGGTCCGGCCGGACAATTGGCGAGGATCTTTACGCGAGGGCTTGTCGACCAATACGCGCTGTACCGTGCCGATCATATTTTGGCTGATCGCTTGGGCCATCGCGTTGATGCGTTCTTGCAACCGGGCTAATCGTTGCTTTTTGATCGCCTGGGGCACCTCGTCCGGCAACGATGCAGCAGGTGTACCGGGGCGCGGACTGAAGATAAAGCTGAAACTCTGATCGAAACCGATGTCTTCGATGAGGTGCATGGTTGCTTCGAAATCAGCCTCAGTCTCACCAGGAAACCCGATGATAAAATCCGACGATAGACTGATGTTCGGACGGATCGCCCGCAAGCGGCGAATCTTAGCCTTATATTCCAGAGCGGTATGGCCGCGTTTCATCAAAGCTAACACGCGATCGGAGCCGCTTTGTACCGGCAGATGCAGATGACTAGCCAAGTTCGGCACGTCGGCGTAGGCTTGAATCAAGCGCTCGGAAAATTCCACAGGATGGGAAGTGGTATAGCGAATCCGCTCAATACCGTCAATCGCAGCGATGTATTGGATCAACAAGGCTAAATCGGCCGTTTCGCCATCATCCATCGGGCCACGGTATGCATTGACATTCTGGCCCAGCAAATTAATTTCTCGCACGCCTTGCTCGGCCAGGGCAACAGCTTCAGCAATCACATCGTCGAACGGTCGGCTGACTTCTTCGCCACGGGTATAGGGCACCACACAGAAGGTGCAGTATTTGCTACAGCCTTCCATTACCGACAGATAGGCGGTCGGCCCTTCGGCACGCGGCTCTGGCAACTTGTCAAACTTTTCGATTTCGGGAAAGGACACATCGACGACGGCTCGATGCTGAGTTTGCACTTCGTTGAGCAGCGCCGGTAACCGATGCAGGGTTTGCGGGCCGAACACGATGTCGACGAAGGGTGCCCGTTGTTGTAAAGCGGCACCTTCCTGGCTGGCCACGCAACCGCCCACCCCGATAACCACCTCGGGACGACGTTCCTTGAGTGATCGCCAGGTGCCGAGTTGGGAGAACACTTTCTCTTGGGCTTTTTCCCGAATCGAGCAGGTGTTCAACAGCAACACATCGGCTTGCGCCGGATCATCAGTCAATTCAAATCCGTGCGAGGCATTGAGAACGTCCACCATTTTGGCGGAATCGTACTCGTTCATCTGACAACCGTGGGTTTTGATGTAAAGTTTGCGGGCCATGGAAATATGATAAAACCTAAAGGTCGAACCAGTTTAACATTGGCTTTATGGTATACCAAATGCTGTTCTTGGATTGCTATTCACCGTTCGCTGAAGCATGTTGACCGTTGCAGCTTATACATTAACTAGCGCTCTAGGCAGCGGTGTGCAGGCGACATTGAACGCCATCTTGGAAAGCCGTAGTGGGTTACGGCCTTGTGATTTCGAGGACGCCTACTTAAACACCTGCATTGGCCGAGTAGCCGCCATTGAAGCAGTTGAAATACCAGCGGCACTGACGGATTTCGACTGCCGCAACAATCGCTTGGCACTACTAGGACTCAGTCAGGACGATTTCGTTGCAAACGTCGCACAGGCTCGCGACCGGTTCGGGGCCGAACGCATCGGGGTGTTTATCGGTACCACGACCTCCGGCATCCACCAAACGGAGCTGGCCTATCGTGACCGCGATCCCAAAACTGGGGCATTACCAGCCAGCCTGGATTATCAACATACCCATAACGCATTCTCTTGCGCCGATTTCACCCGTCGGTTTCTGGAGTTACGCGGCCCGGCCCACGCCGTGCTGACTGCTTGTTCTTCGAGCGTTAAAGTGTTTGCCACCGCTCATCGCGCGATAATGGCTGGACTCTGCGACGCTGCCGTGGTTGGCGGTGTGGATAGTTTGTGCCTGACCACGCTGTATGGCTTCAATGCCTTGCAATTATTATCCACTCAGCCCTGCCGACCTTGGGATGCTAATCGCGACGGCCTATCCATCGGCGAGGCAGCGGGTTTCGCACTACTGCGCCGAACTGAGCCACAGGATAGCGACATTCGTTTGCTCGGTTATGGCGAGAGTTTGGACGCTTACCATATGACTGCCCCGCATCCTCAGGGAACCGGGGCAAAGCTGGCGATGAACCGTGCGCTGCAAAGCGCTGATCTGACGCCTGCTGCAGTCGATTATATTCATCTACATGGCACGGCAACACCCGCCAATGACATTATCGAAGATCAAGCGGTCTTGGCACTGTTTGGTTGCCAGGTACCCTGTAGTTCAACCAAAGGCTGGACCGGTCATACGCTGGGAGCAGCAGGGATTACTTCAGCCATCATCGCCTGCTTAATGATTGAACACGGCTTTATGCCTGCCAGTCTCAATACCCAACACGTGGAGCAAGGACTTGCGGCGAACATTCTGTTGCAAAATCGAACCTGTCAAGTCCAGCGGGTGCTGATTAATGCCTTTGGCTTCGGCGGGGACAATGGCTGCTTGCTACTCGGTCATGGGGTTTGATGGAATTCTACCTCAGTTCTCCCGGCCTGCTTGCACCCGGATTGCCCGGTTGGCGTGATAGCCAAGCCGTACTGACTGGGCAAGCGCCTTACCAAAACAGCCCCATAAATCGCCCGAACCCGAAGTTGCTCAATCGAAACAGCTTGCGTCGGGCCACGTTTACCGTGCGTTTAGCCTTACATGTTACCCAAGATGCCTTTATCGGTATGGAATCACTCTCAAGCCAATTGGCATCAGTGTTTGCCTGTTCCGGAGGTGATACAGATGCGTTGGATCAGGTGTTCACGGCGCTGATCCAACCGGAACGACCGGTGTCGCCCAACCAATTCAACAATTCGGTGCATAACGCGCCCGCCGGTTATTGGTCTATCGCAACCGGTTCGCAGGCTCCTTCAATCAGTCTGTCGGCTTACGATGCCTCCTTCACTGCCGGGTTGCTGGAAGCAGGGGGATTAGTGTACAGCACTAATCAAGCCGTATTATTAGTGACCTATGATGTCCCACCACCACCACCGTTAACCCCGTTTCGACCTATTCTCGGTCCCTTCGCAGTTGCTTGGGTGCTAACCCCGGAACGGGTGAGCACTAGTTGCAGCCACTTGACACAGGTATCTATTGTGGACGGTTGCCCCGAAGATCAACTCATCGACAAGGACCTTGAAGCACTACGGGTCGGCAATCCAGCTGCCCGCAGTTTGCCGTTATTGCAATGCATGGCCCGGCGGGTTACAAAAACAGTCCTGTTACCCTATCTGCCGGATACCCAAGTAAGCGTGCAACACCACCCATGTTGATTGATAAAGCCGAAATTCTCACTCTGATTCCCCATCAGGGCACCATGTGTCTCCTGGATGGTGTCACTGATTGGGATGATCAATCCATTGTCTGCACCAGCTCGACGCACCGTGATCTGGATAACCCGCTACGGGCTCAAAACAGTTTGGCCGCACTCCACGCCGTCGAATACGGCGCACAGGCTACCGCTATACACGGCGGTTTGCGTGCCAGACGAGCTGGACGGAAAGCGCCGGCGGCGTTTTTGGCAGCGCTCAAAGAGATCAAGCTATTTACCGATGTATTGGATACCGTCGAAGCACCATTGACCATTGAGGCTACCCGGCTTGCTGGCGATACCGCACATTTCATTTACAGTTTTCGCGTTAGCGCCG
>JAZBPA010000330.1:0-7670 GCA_036351435.1 Candidatus Competibacteraceae bacterium | reverse complement strand
TTAATGTAGCTGTCCAGAATCCATATAGAGCCAAACGGTTAACTGCACCGCTGGTTTACCTAACGTCAAGCGGGTAGAATCGCCCGACTAAAGCTGTTTGGTCTGCTTCTGAACGACGCGAGCATGTTGCTGCGAAGTCGTGCAGATGCCCCGGATCCTGATAGCTATTGGGCATCAATACCTACCAATGATATCCCAGGGCTCTGCCGATCGCAGAGCCTTTCATCCATAACGCTATTGAGATCAAGAAATATAGAGGGGTCAGTGTGAAAAAAAGAACAATCGTTATCAGCGGAACGGGGCTTTATGACCCCCCCCATTCCATCAGCAACGAAGAACTTGTCGTGGCGTTCAATGCCTTCGTGCGAAATTATAATCAACGCAACCAAGCGCAAATCGACACCGGAGAGCTGGAACCCTTGCAGGAATCCAGCCCGGATTTTATAGAGAAAGCCTCTGGTATTCTGAACCGCCGGGTTATGGATAAGGCAGGGATATTAGACCCGGAACGCATGTGCCCTTATCTACCCCAGCGCGCCAACGAAGAACTATCTATTCAAGCGGAAATGGCGGTTGCCGCGGCTCGGGATGCGTTAAGCGCTGCTAATAAAACCGCTGCTGACGTGGATGCTGTGCTGGTAGCCTGCTCCAACATGCAGCGGGCTTATCCGGCAATGGCGATTGAGGTGCAAAACGCGTTGGGCATTACCGGGTTCGGTTTTGATATGAACGTGGCGTGCTCCTCAGCCACGTTTGGTATCCAAACAGCCGTGGATATGTTGCGTAACGACAGCGCGCGCTGCGTATTGATGGTGAATCCGGAGATTTGCTCTGGGCATTTGAATTTTCGCGACCGGGACTGCCACTTTATTTTCGGCGATGTGTGCACTGCAGTTATTTTGGAACAGGCTGAAACTTGTACCGCTAAGGAGGAGGTCTACGAAGTCCTCGGTACTAAGCTACTGACCCAATTTTCTAACAATATCCGCAATAACGCGGGCTTTCTGAATCGCACTGAAGCGCCTACCGAGGTTACAGAGAGGCTGTTTGTGCAGCAAGGCCGCAAGGTGTTTAAAGAGGTGTCCCCCGCAGTGGCGGGTTTAATCAAGGATCATCTGGACGAATTGGGCTTGACCGCCAGCGATTTGCAACGCTTTTGGCTGCATCAAGCCAACCTCAATATGAACCAGCTGATTATTCGTAAGGTATTGAACCGCGACCCTAAACCCGATGAAGCGCCGATTGTGCTTGATGACTATGCTAATACCAGTTCAGCCGGTTCCATTATCGCGTTTCATAAGTACAGACAGGATCTAGAAGTCGGCCAGTTAGGTCTCATCTGTTCTTTCGGGGCGGGTTATTCTGTGGGCAATGTGATTGTTCGAAAAATCAGCTGACCGCAGGGTATCTACCATCTGATCTAGCTCGCAGTCGAACGACCCGGTCAATCTGCGAGCATTAGCGGTGTTCAGGGACGAACTCGTCAGTTAGGCCACTGCCGTATCCGGCGGGGATTGTTCGCGCAGGTGAATAGTTTCTTGACGATGGATGACTTCTCTCACGCGAGGACGCTCTACGAACTGGGCTAAAGTGATGCCTTCCAGGAAGGAAAAAATTTGGTGGCTTAGCTCGCTCCACAATTCGTGGGTCAAACAGCGGCGCCCTTCCTGACAATTTTCGCGACCACCACAACGAGTGGCGTCCAGCTTTTCATCCACGGCAGTGATGATTTCCGCTACTGTGACTTGCTCAGCGGTACGGGCCAATCGATAACCGCCACCCGGACCGCGAACCCCTTCTACCAAACCGCTTTTGCGTAGCTTGGCAAATAACTGCTCCAAGTACGACAAGGAGATGCCCTGACACTGGGAAATTTCCGACAGGGTTACAGGACCGTATTTATCATGAATCGCGAGATCCATCATTGCAGTAACTGCGTAACGACCTTTGGTGGACAGCTTCATGGTTGTAACCTGCTAGCGTTGTTTGGTAAACCCGACAAGGGTTGATGATCAGAGACTATCTGCTAGATTGAAGCAAATTATAATATCCTAGCAATTTGGTCAACTAATATTGTGGACTTGATTCCGGGCAAGTCATTTGTTGCGAAGGGGAGAGTTGGGTCATTCCTGAACACCGTGGTGTGACAGAGGTATTAACCCTGCGTTAACGAGTCTGTTCGAAGCGATGTCCTTGATACAAGCAGTAATTTAACCATTTATAAAGAAATCGGTTGACATGCCAGCGGGCGCGTAGTGGGGTTTTTTCCCATTCATGTTCTACAGCGCGGAATTCAGGTCGGTGGCGTAACTGGGCCGCCATCACTTCAGCTAAGCGGGCATCGTGATAAACCCGAATCCGCAAATCGGGCTCCGCTACCCTGCCCTGTTCCCGAGAAAAGTAATACGTCAGCGATAGCTCGGTGGTGTAGCGAAACGAATCAAGCACTTCCAGATGCAGACTTAAACCGCTCGGTACCTGAGAAACCCAGGGGACATGCGCTGACGGCAACACGGGAATCAGCCGTCGGATACCAATATAATTGCGCTCATACAAATCCATGAGTCCGGCAAAGGTGCCCGGCACATTGTGCAACCGCGCGCAGAGCTCAGCATCACTGGCTAGAATCATGCCGAACTCTTGCGCTGTATTTTAAGGCCTGCGTTTATTGCTAACGGTGTAGGCCGAGTATCCACTAAATTCATGGGTACGCTACTCTTGCTCGCTGAAGGGATTGCGATTCAGGTTTGAAATGACGCTCTTAATTTAGGGTTCTGTCGTTATAATTGCAAATGCTCACATGCCGCGCGTCCATTATGCGACTTGCGAGCACTCATCACACCGATAGCGGGGGGAAGGTTGAAAAAATCGTTGTTCGGCCTGTTCCAAGCCCTGTTGGGTAGCGTGCGAGATCTGTTACCCATTATGCTGGTCATCGTGTTTTTCCAATTTTTTGTCCTACAACAACCCTTGCCCAATCTGCCTGATCTGTTGGTGGGAACCGTACTGGTGATCCTGGGGCTAACCTTTTTCGTGTTTGGTTTGGAAATGGGCTTGTTTCCTATCGGAGAGTCAATGGCCTATGCCTTTGCCCGCAAAGGTAGCCTGGTCTGGTTGTTATTGTTCGCCTTTGCGCTGGGATTCGGCACCACGGTCGCCGAACCGGCGCTGATTGCGGTGGCGGATGAGGCCGCCAAAGTCGCAGCCCAAGGAGGGGTCATCGCTATGGACACCGCTAGCCAAGAGGGCTACGCCTGGGGATTGCGACTCACGGTTGCATTGTCGGTAGGCTGCGCCATCGTGTTGGGCGTGTTTCGAATTCTCAAGGGCTGGCCGATTCATTGGATGATCATGGTGGGCTATGTCGGGGTGCTGATTATGACGATGTTCGCACCTGAAGAAATTATCAGTATTGCGTATGACTCAGGTGGCGTGACCACCTCGACGATCACCGTGCCGCTGGTTACCGCTTTGGGGGTAGGGCTGGCGTCGGCGATTCGGGGCCGCAATCCGCTGATCGATGGTTTCGGTCTGATTGCCTTCGCTTCCTTACTGCCCATGATTTTCGTCATGGCCTATGGGATGGCTTTCTAATGGGATTACTTATTGATCTTGCCACAACGATTCTGGCTACCACCCGGGATGTTTTGCCTATTGCACTGATTATGTTTGGCTTTCAGTTGTTCGTGTTGCGCCAGCCTATTCCAAATATGCGCAGGGTGTTGATCGGATTTGTGTATGTGCTACTGGGGCTGTCATTCTTTCTTCTGGGGCTGGAACGTGCCCTGTTTCCGCTGGGACGCTTGATGGCGGAGCAGCTTTCCACCATACAGTTAGACACCGCTGGTAGTTCTGACGTGAATTGGGCTGATTACTACTGGATTTATCTTTTCGCCTTAGCAATCGGATTCAGCGCCACCATTGCGGAACCGGCTCTGATCGCCGTTGCACTCAAGGCCAATGAGGTTTCCGGCGGCGTCATCGGGGTGTGGGGTTTGCGCATCTCAGTCGCCATCGGCGCGGCAATGGGTATAAGTTTGGGTGCTTTACGGATAGTGTTAGGAGCGCCTATCCATTGGTTTATTATTGTTTGTTATACCCTAATCGTCATACAAACCTATTTTGCCCCTAAAGTAATCGTACCCCTTGCTTACGATTCGGGTGGTGTCACTACCTCTACCGTTACAGTACCGATTGTGGTCGCGTTGGGTTTAGGCTTAGCCGAAAATGTGCCGGGCAGAAGCCCGCTCATCGACGGTTTCGGGCTTATTGCCTTTGTCTGCTTATTCCCTATCATGACGGTCATGGCTTACGCTCAAATATCCCAATATCGCCATCTGCGGGCGGCTCGTTTACGCCGGATCAGCGATCAGTCGGCAGACACAGATTAAGCAGTTATACAGGTAAATCAGCGATGCACTTCAAATTGATTATCGCTTTTGTCGATGATAGCAAGACCACCCAGATTATGGATGCCGCCCGCCAGGCTGGTGCTACCGGTGCGACGGTCATCAGTCACGCCCGAGGAGAGGGTTTGGAGCAAACCAGGACGTTTCTCGGACTCCGGTTGGAAACTACCCGTGATGTGATCCTGTTACTGGTCGAGGAACATAGAAGTCGCCACATTCTGGAAACCATCAATCGGGTAGGCGAATTCAACGAAAAACCAGGCACAGGAATCGCCGTGCAAATCGATGTGGAGGATGCGGTGGGCGTGGCGCACCAAGTAAAAAACCTATCCCCTACTGTGGCGGAGCAAGTATGAACGAGCAACCCATTATCAGAGTCAGCGATGTGATGGACACCAATGTTGTCATCGTGGAGCGTTTGCTCACGGTACAGGAAGCACTGCATACCATGAAGGAAAGAAAAGTGGCGGCGTTGATTGTCAACAGACGCGACATGGACGATGAATACGGCATGGTGGTGTTATCGGATATTTCCAAAAAAGTGCTAGCGCTGGATCGTTCTCCGAAGCGGGTTAACATTTACGAAATCATGGCCAAACCAGTGATTTCCGTGCGCGCCAGCATGGATATCCGGTACTGTGCCCGTTTGTTTAACAATTTCGGGCTAAATTTCGCTCCTGTGTTGGAAAACGAAGAGATTGTTGGTGTAGTCAGCAACGCTGAAATTGCCTTGCGCAGTTTTCTGGATGAAACTCACTAAATTTTTTGGAACGCTCCATGTCACTGTTATCAGCTATTCAGTCATTACCGCAATGGTTTGCGCTGTCCTTGGTCGTTGTTGCTTTCGTATCACTTACAGTCGCTGGTTTTTTAGTCGTTCACCGCTTCATACCGGTTAAAGTTAGACAGATTCACAATGATATCGCCGGTTTTGTGTTCGCAACCCTGGGGGTGACCTACGGTGTATTGTTGGGCTTTGTCGTGTTTGTCGTCTGGGGACAATATGACGAAGCCAAAACCAATATGGAGAACGAAAGTAGCTTTATGCTGGTCCTGCATAAAAACATCAAGGTCTATCCAGATAAACAGGCGTCCGAGGAGATGATGCAAGGGCTGATCACATTTATTCACCAGGCTATTGAGGAACGCAGCGCGATCTTCTCCGCAGAGTCCCCCAGACGTACATCACAAACCATGGATCAGTTGCTGGCCCTAATCGATAACCTAGTACCCAATAGCGGACACGAGCAGATTCTGTACTTTCAAATTCTTGAACATGTCAATCACGTGATTAAGCTACGCAGCCTCCGTTTGAACGCGTTGCGGGAAGACTCTCCTAGCATCGTTTGGGTCGGGGTCCTGTTCGGAGCTTTCATCACGATCGTTTTTACCTTTCTGTTCGGGACCGAAAACGTGTGGGCTCATATCGTGATTATGTCCTTGTTGGCAACACTGATTGCAGTCGTGATCTATGTCGTTATTGAATTAGACGATCTCTCCGCGGGCTCTGTCAGTATTGGTATACCCTACGGCTACACCAGGGTTTTGGAGCACTCACTCACTCAAAAATCGCCCACTATCGGTATAGGCGACCCGACCGGTCTTCAAAACGATAACGAAGGTGCAGACGCCCCTGCATCCCTTCCCAAATAGCCTTGGGATTGGATAGCCATCGCGCTTGCAGCCGAGTAAGCAGCCACTGAAGAATGCAGTGTATCCATAGCAGCTGGGTTTATAATAGAGTTTAATCGCTCGCAATTGACCAAGTCGGTGTCGATCCATGTCTCAAGTCGCCGAATTACCTCGCATCACTATTGAAGACTATCTTGAAGGTGAGCTGAGCTCGCCGATTCGCCACGAATATCTAGCCGGTCAGGTTTACGCCATGGCCGGAGCCAGCGAACGCCACAATCGGATTGCGGGCAATCTGTTTTTTCAATTGCGTGCAGCGGCGCGTGGCGGATCCTGCGGGGTTTTTATGAGTGATATGAAGATCCGGGTTCGTGGGGGTGAACGCTTTTATTACCCAGACGTGGCGCTGGTTTGTGATGCGACAGATCAGGCTGAGTATTACAAGGACAATCCGTGCTTAATCGCCGAAGTGCTGTCGCCTGCTACCGAAACCACGGACCGCCGGGAAAAATGGCTGGCTTACCAGGATCTGCCAGCCTTGCGTTATTACCTGCTGGTCAATGCAGTTCGCCCGGAGATCGATTATTACCAACGCAGTGCCGAGGGCGGTTGGCTGGTGGGTAGATTGGAACCCGGGGAGACACTGGAAGTCGAATGCGACGGTTATCGCGCTGCTTTGCGGTTCGAAGATATTTTCGAAGACGTGCGCTGGCCGGCAAGTGATTGATCTTCTATCAATATCCGCAGAATTCGGACAACAGCAATTGGTTAACTGGTGTTATCAAAATGAGTGACGCACTTTCCCAACGAGTCAGTTTATCGCCACAGGTTTTGTTCCAAGCATTGGATGGCGAAGCCGTGTTGCTTGATCTCGACAGCGAGCAATATTTTGGACTGGATGAGGTCGGTACCCGCATTTGGCAACTGCTACAAGATTCGGCCAATCTTGATACCGCTTATCAGACTCTTTTGACCGAATATGACATTTCCGCCGCGCAGTTGCGCAGCGATTTGCTTAACTTCGTTGGCAACTTGAACGAAGCGGGACTAATAACGGTTTCCGACGGTGACCACCCTGAAAAACCGGATCACTAAATGGCGTAACCTCTCGCTGGCGGAACAGGGTTCGGTGTTACTGCTGACGCTGTTGCTGCCGCTGTGTGCGCTGTTGTTGCATGGTTTGGGTTTCAAACGCTGTTCGGAATTCTTGGACAGCTTATCTCGTCGGATTCGGCGGTACAGTAAGCGTAAACCGGTCGATTTGGTACAGGCTCGGCGAATGGCCTGGTTGGTCGCAATAACGGCTCGATTCGGCCCGTATCGTGCGGCTTGTTTAGTGCGATCACTGACGTTGCAGTTTTTGCTGCGATGTCGTGGGCTTGACTGTCAACTGCGGATAGGGGCACGCCATAATGACGGGCAATTCGAAGCGCACGCGTGGGTGGTATTCAACGGGCAGGTGATCAATGATCAGGCCGATGTTGAGAGCCGCTTTTCGGTGTTTCAGCCAGCACCGAAGTTTGATCAGTCCGTTTCAGAAATCTCCAAAGGATGAGACGCCTGTCAAAAGTGATTTTGGAGTCCTCCCCGGTGAAGTATCCCGCCGTTAATGAATCTACCCAGCAACTG